>NZ_AFPB01000137.1 GCF_000218485.1 Aquimarina agarivorans
ATAAGGGCACAGGATAATATATAGCTTTTTTCATCACTACTTAAGTCTTGGTCTAGTGTGAGCTTTGATATTACACTTTTAAAAAATGTATTACCTCTAATTAAAGCTGTTAAAGTAGTTTTTTCCCTTGTTAACATATTATCTTTTTAAATACTCCAGTAGATGAGTAGTGGATTTTTTATTTAAACAAATAATAACAATTCTCTTAAAGTCTTTATCTTTTAGATAATCAGTAACATCCTGTTTTAATGTGTTTACATCTATTTCATTCCATTTACCCTCCAAAAAAATGGTTGAAGAAACCATTATGTCAAAATTCATAATCTCCCCATATTTTTTTTCAGTATAAAGTTCTGATAGTGCACTTAGCTTCTTCAAAAGGGAATCTTGAGTGGCAACTGTGCGAATACTAGCATGGTTATATGCATTTTCCCAAGGATTATTTTTATTATCTACTCCTTCAATTTTATCTCTAATTCCAGTGTACCCAAGATTGATATTATGACTGTGTTTTTTATCAGCCTGAGTGGTGGACTTACTCTCTAAAACCCAATCTATATCTCCTTTTGAATAATACCCGTCAAACCCTTTCTTAATTGAATTTTCTTCTAAGTTGAAATACAAAAACTCCTGTTTGTAGTCTTGGCTACTTAAAAAAACATGAATAAAAAATTCAGATACTGAACCTGGCAGTAAATTTGATTTATTTTTTGCTTTCAGATATTCAATAAATTCAGTCTTAACAGTTGATAGCTTTATTTCCCTTTTACCTTTGCAAATTGTAATCAACTTACTGTCAATATATTTTGCAAAATCATCTTCAATTTTTTCAATATTTATTGCATAGCCCGTTACCTTATCAGAGATAATAATTTCTTTAAACTTAATTGGAAATACAGACATAAACTTCTTTTTAAAGCCCTTTCAAAACTTCAATTACACTATGAGCTGTATAAGTATTTTCTACTTTAGCACTTTGGAAAACCATAAAGTATTTGAATTTTTCTCCTGCTAATTTTTCCCAAGTTTTACCTAATATATTTTTACTTCTACTATCTTCATTCACTCTATCATCTCCCTTAGTTTCTAATAGGATGATGTTTCCTTTTTTAGTATAAAGTATAAAGTCAGGGTAGTGGTTTGAACTATAACCATTTAAGGCATAACCTTTTCCTCTTTCAAAATTTCTATGCCAAAACACAATGTTATCTAAAGCAGCTACTTCTAAAATCATAGACTGCTCATAATTATTCATTTTACCTTCTCTTTCATACAAAGACTTATTAATGTTTGTGCTTAGATTTAAAGGAGTGATTTTATCTGGAAATTCAAAATTGTTTCTAACTGTAATTTTATTGCTATCTATTAAAACCTTAAACCTTTCTTTTGCATAAGCAGATGATAAAGCATTGATTTTGTCTCTTATTCTTTTTACATAGATAAAATCATTCTCTACAATATCTCTAATTTGCTTATTAGTTAAATTGTCAAAAACTCTATTGACATATTTTTTGAGTTCTTGTTCTTTAATAGGAGTCATATCTCCTAACTTAGAGACCACCATACCAGACACTTGGTTTATCTGTGATTCTTTAGGGGTAGATAAAATGTTATCAATTAATATATCTTTAGCTCTCTTCTTTATGTTTTTTACTATTGCTGTTCCTTTTACCTCATCAAAATCTACAGCAATAATATCTTTAGAAATTTCATCAAAAGTTACTTCTGTATTATATTTAGATAGCTTAAAACCATCCAATAGAGCATTTTTATGTAACAGTTGCCATTCTTCATTTAGCTCAGGAAATAAGCCACTTTGTAAATCATCTTTTTTCTCTATAAAAAACTGAGGAAGTTTAATAGCATTTGCCATTTCACTATAGTCCTCAATCATTTTATATATTGGTGGTGTGGTTTTCATAACTTCTGTAAATATGGAGGTGGTATCATCTATTTCTAGTTCATTTACTTTTTGATCAAACTCTTTTCCTTGTTGTTCTGCTTTTTGAGTAATGGTACTAAGTAATGGATTATCTTGCTCTATGCTTTCTAAGGTTACTTCTTCATTTGGATTATACTGTATTTCTGAAACATTAAAATCTTCATCACTTGCAGGAGTTTCTTCTGCTTTAGATTCTTTTTGTTCAAATAAATCTTGAGTTAAAACCTCATTAGGAGTTAACACTTCTTCTGGTTGTTCTTCTGCATAATAATCATCTTTACTAAACCCTGCTTCTTGTAAACCTTTTACTATGTTTTCTAAAGTATCATTGAATTTTGCAGAAGCAGTTAATACAAAAGACATATTGAGTAGTGCATTTTGGTGTTTTACTGCATAAGGTTGTCTTAAAACCCTACCCAAAATTTGTTCTACTTCAACTGCTGAAGATTTATCTGCCAATGAGGCTAAAATGTAGGCATTAGGACAATCCCAACCTTCTTTTAAAGCATTTACAGTTATGATATATCTTACTTTACAGTCTTTGGCACTCAAATTGATACCTTTTAACTCATCTATACCACTGGTCTTAATTTTTATTTGTTCTTCTGGTATTTGTAAGGCTACTAACTTTTCCTTTATTTTTTGAAAGGTAGTATTGTTTTTGCCTTTAATATTTGACTGTGCTTGAAAAAGTATAATAGGTCTTATGTACTTACCTGTTTGCTTTTCTTCTTCATCAGCTATTAACTCTAACTTTCTTTGCAAGTGTAATGCACTAGTAATAACTTCTTCCTTTTTATGATGGTTATATACTACTACAGGTAGCTTTACCATATTTTCCTTTTTAAGAGCTAAAGCATTTACATAAGAAATAATATTACTGTTTTCTTTTGGTGTAGCTGTTAAATCTAATACTAAAGATGGATTTAAATTATTAAGCATTTCTACACTTAAATCACTTTCTGCATTGTGGCTTTCATCTACTATAACAATAGGGTTAAGACTTCTAATTACATTGATTAATGCCGTTTCATCTGTGTCTGGAATTACTAAATCTTTATCTACAATAGTATTTCTAAAAGACTCTAAAGCACCATTTTCTTGATACACCTTTCTATCATCTTTCTTTCTGCTATTAATTCTTAAACTACTAAAATTGAAAACAAAAATATTGAGTTGTTCTGTTACAGAAGTAGGATTAAAATTAGCCCCTTGTAATAATTGATCTTTTTCATATACCTCAACTCTATTACCAAATAGAGTGTTTAGTTTTTCTCTATATGGATGGTCTGGGTTAGACAGATTTTTTACTGTTTGTTGCAACAAATTAGACCAAGGTACTAACCAAACTACTGCTTTTGCATTTCCTTTATTAAAGTGCTTGTTAATGCTATTCAAAGCATTTACTGCAATAAAAGTTTTACCACCAGCAGTAGGTACTTTTATGGCTATATGTACTGCATTTGGTATATTGTCTTTATAAGGTTTCATACCACTAAAAGAGCCATCTAACTGTGGAGTGTATGGCATACCTAGTTTATCTTCCCAATATTGGTTGTATGCCTTTGCAGGAGTAGGTTGTTTTTGTACATAATCCAAAAACTTTTCTAAATCCTTTATTACTGTATGTTGGTATGGTTTTAATTCCATTGCTATTTTTTAAAATCGGGTAATATCTCTAGGTATCTTTTTAAACACTATATGGTATTTATCCATTAGTTTTTGGTCTAATAAACATAAATCTGCATAGATAATGTATTGAATAGCTTTTGTTTTTAAACTTCTTAAATAACTCTCATCTAAGGTAGTTAAGCTGTCTTTTTGATAATAGAAATAATAAGCGGTATCATGCTTAGTACCTAATAGATAGTTTTCTTCTTGGGGTTTAAATACTTCTTTGGTTTCTGTGTACCATACATATTCTAATATTTTTAGTAAGGGTACTTCTTCATTAAGCATTTTATCTTCTTTAAATAAAGGTTGCCCTAACTCATAGTAGGTAAAGTCTCCACCAGAACCCTCAACTGCTTTTTTACCTTCTCCATACCCATTTATTACTCTTTTTACCCTTTCAGCAGTAATGGTATTGGCATACTCTTCCATTTCTACTAAAATGAATTTCCTATTGCCACCATCTTGATTATTTAGGTTAAATACTGCATGGGCAGTTGTTCCTGAACCTGCAAAGGAATCCAAAATTATAGCATTTTTATCTTCAAATGAATTTAATAGTAGTTCTAATAATCTTACTGGTTTAGGATAGTCAAAAGTACTTTTATCAAATAGTAATTCTAAATCTATTCCTCCAGAACTTTTCAAGCTAATTATTGACCTTAAGAGAAAATCTTTTACTTCATTTAGATATTTAATTGAACTTGGTTGTGTATTTTCATCTTTTGCAAACCATATTTTTCCGCACTTGAATGAGCCATCACTCAATATTTCAATATTTTCATAATCTAAATATTCATCAAATGTTTCTTTTTTCCATCTCCAACCTCTATCTGGAACCTTACAAGGTTTACCAGTCTTTGGATGAATAACATCATATGTTGGTCCAAATGTTTGTCCATTTGGCCAACTCAAATTAATCTTTCCCCAAAGCTCATAATCTTTATCAAGAGAATTATAAAGTGTAATTCCTCTATCGTAACCATTTTTCTTATACAAAGTCTTTAGCTCTTTTTCAACTTGACTTATTGGAGTATTCTTTTTTTTATGTTTTAAAACTAAATCAAAAACATCATCTAACCCTTCTTTAAGTTGAGTAAACCTGTGTGATTTTGAATCTTTTTTTGCATATAATAATATGTACTCATGGATATTACCTATCCCTTTATCATTTTTTGGAACTCTTTTATTCCAAGTTATTTGTTCAATAAAATTAGAATGACCAAATATGTCATCTAATAACATTCTAAGATGATGAATTTCATTTTCGTCAATTGAAATAAATATAATACCATCATTAGATAAAAGTTTATGCAACAGTTTTAATCTTGGGTACATCATACAAAGCCACTTGTCATGTCTACTCAAATCTTCACTTTCTTTGCCAACAACTTGTCCTAACCATTTTTTTAGTTTAGGATGATTTACATTGTCATTATACACCCAATTTTCCTTTCCTGTATTATAAGGGGGGTCGATATAAATACATTTTATTTTACCTTCATATTCTGGTAGTAAACTTTTTAAAGCTTCTAAGTTGTCTCCATGTATAATCTTGTTTTCACTGGCATTGCCAGTTTTATTATCTAAACCAAAAGTATATTGGGGTTCTAGAATTTTATAAGGCACATCTTGATGATGGTTAATTACTTTTTCCTTTCCTATCCAGTTAAGTGTTGGCATATTATTTTTGTATCTGTAAGTGGGTGAATAGTTGGTTAATTTTATCTTTAATAGCATCTTTGGCTTCAAAGTAGTGGTCTTCTTTTTTTAGTAAATAGCTATTTAAAAAAGTATCTTGTGACAAAAAATCTTGAAAATTATCATAGTTATATTTATGATAGTCTATGATTTGAATAAGGTTATTCATATTCCCAATAACTTTTCTGTTATTAATAGATTTATGCAAAAACACTTTTGTAAACCTATTTTTTAGTGCTGTTTCCTGTGCGATGGTTATTAATTCAAATTTGTGTAATTCCTTAATAAAACCTGTAATAAATAATTCATTTAGATGTTTAATATCAGGTTTTTTAATATCATAAACTATAAAAGAGAAGTAAGTATCTTGATTCATAAAAAACAAACACTTTTTTCTATTAATAGTAAATAAATGCCCATTCCAAGAGTTTATAGGATGGTGTTTGTCTTGTTCAACTTGATTATCTTTAAAACCAATGTATTTCTGTAATTTGTTACTACAGTATAGTGTTATCATTTACTTTCCTCTTTAATTCTTTTTGCAACTACTTTTAAAACCTCTAAGGCAGTTTCTTCTTCTTTAATCTCTTGGTACACTTTTTCACTAAGCCATAAAAGGTGTAGTTGTGTATAATCAATATCTAAAGCAGTAGCATATTTATGTAATTGTTCTTTAGTTGGTTTTCTATCTCCTTTCTCAATTTTACTAATCACTGCTGTATCAACATCTACCTTGTAGGCAAGTTCTCGCATTAGTAATTCTTTCTTTTCTCTATGATATTTAAGCAGTTCAGATAAATACATTTTGTCTTGCTTTTGTTACACTTGACACTAAATGTCTAAAGTAGATTATTTTTCTTGTATTCTATAAGTTTTTATTATATAATTTCTACTAAAAGATAATACCCTAAATATCAAATACTTGAGTCACCAAAAGACATCAAAAGCAAAATGATGTCAAAAAAAACTTAGAATTAAAAAAAATGTGCTTTTAATCTATTTTGACTTCAATAACAATAAGAAAGACCTATTAAAAGCGAAATAGTGAGCCTAACTAATGATAAAATATTACATGCTCTATTGGATGGTTTATCAGTAAATGATCTAGAAATTATTCTTAAGCAGAAGAAGGATAAATTATCTCATTATCATAACCCCACTCCTATGAGTAAAAAACAAAGGTTAAAGAACCACTATAGAAGTCTTATTCTTTCAAGAGGCAATTTATATCTCAATAAAAAATAAAGTACGATCCCGTTTTAAATCACCAACAACCCGCTATAATCTTCTGGAAGTTCAGCATCAATATCTTTTAAATATTCTTTAAGTGCTTTTAATGTAGAATGCCCTGTAATTAACATTAATTGATCACAAGTTTCAGTATAACTAAACTCTTTTCTCAATTTCCTAAACAACAATGTTATAAAAGTATGCCTAAAAGAATACACTGTATATTCA
The DNA here is from genome assembly GCF_000218485.1 of Aquimarina agarivorans. Taxonomy (GTDB): domain Bacteria; phylum Bacteroidota; class Bacteroidia; order Flavobacteriales; family Flavobacteriaceae; genus Aquimarina; species Aquimarina agarivorans. The sequence goes on from NZ_AFPB01000137.1 coordinate 6,773, forward strand.
CTACCTAATTGAATTGATTTGCCTTCTTTTTTTAGGTGTTCATTATAGCGTTTTTTTACCTTTCGGAATCTTGTGGTAAAATAATCTCTTCTACTGGTTTCTTTAGCTTCCCATTCACCAATACCAGTAGGCGTGAATAAAAAATATTCTTGTGTAGAAAAGTCAAAACTCTTGATTTCGTCTATAACAATATTGGGTATTATTTTCGTCTTTCTCCCTTTCTTTTTATTCTTGGTTTTGACCATTAATAGTTTTTGTGATAGCACTATATCTTTAAGTTTTAAACGACAAACCTCAATTGGACGTAAAAAATTATAAGACACAAATTTCACAAACAATAGTAGGAGAGGATCATTTTCTTTCATATAGGTAAAAAGCCCTTCTAAAACTTCTAAAGGATAAGTATTATGACTGGCGGATTTCGTATCAAGAACCTTAATGCTTTCTACTACATTCTTTGGAATAATCTCACTATCCGTTAATTCCCCAAATAATGCACTCAAAACAATACGTGTGTTATTTCTATTTCTAGCACTGCTTTTCTTTACGATACTTTCAAGATATGTATTAACTACTTGTCTCGTTACACTTAATATACTTTGATCAGCAAGATGATTTTGCTCTAAATACTTCTTAAATTGATTACACCTGCTTTTATAATCAGCTTTCGATGTATCAGAAAGTGTGCTATTTTTCAAATCTAAAGCATAATCCAAAGCATCATTTGCTGTGTATTGTAAAGATTCGCTAGTAAGCTGAAAATTATTTTTATAAGGAGAGTAACCATCTTTAAGTAACTCTGACACTACCTCTCTGAGCACCCCAAGATGATACAACCTTTCTTCTTTGGTTTTATAATCCCTATTGATACTCATGGTCAAAGGAGGTTGTCGAACCATTACAGGACTACCATCTTTATTTTTTAGTTGTGGATGCGCGTAAGAATAATACACATACCATCTTTTAGAAAGATCAAAAGTCTTTCCTCCATGATATATTTTTGGTGTGTTGTATTTTTTCTTCAAACCGTCTTTGTATGCGCTAGCGTATGCGGTTTGTAAGATATCAAAAAAAAAGCTCATTGAAAAAGGTTTTAAAAACCTGCTTATCAATGAGCTATGCTAGTAGCGGGAACAGGACTCGAACCTGTGACCTTCGGGTTATGAGCCCGACGAGCTACCTACTGCTCTATCCCGCGGTATAGTGGTGCAAAGATACGACCTTTTTTAAGTTTGGCAAGGTTATTTTGTAAAAAAGTGGTGTGAATTAGGTGTCAATTTTTTAAAAATATGATTAGCTGCATCTTATATCATTAAAAACTTAATTTTTGCAATAAATTTAAGTTGCAAATGCAGTTGCAGTTGCTGTTGGTTGTGTTACTGAATTTATACCATTTCCTGTTTGAATTTGCCTTTAAGAAAAATGATGAGTTTAGGATAGAAATTATGCAAATCAGAAAAAATAAGCATAGCATGTGTTAGGGTTCTTTTTTATGTCGACATAGAATTTCTAAAGGCGCATTTTAATTCGGTAAATTCATGTAGGTAATGGTATTAGGGCTAAATGTTTGGTGCACTATATGGTTTCCGACGTTAAATTTCCCGCTCAAATGATCCCTTTTTTGCTTAACGCATCAAAATAGAATACCACCATGGCTAAGACCTCGCTTATGTTTTTTTTCATGGTCAAATAAAATACATAATTTTTATTTGAGTAATTTAAAATCTTAACCGGCATTATAAAATAAAAATCCACTCCTATTTCTAGAAGTGGATTTCATTGATATCCATGTAAGTGTTATAATTACATCATTCCTGGCATTCCGCCGCCGCCCATTGGTGGCGCAGCAGGAGCATCTTCTTTGATGTCAATTAATGCACATTCAGTAGTTAAAATCATTCCTGATACCGAAGCAGCGTTTTCCAAAGCAACACGTGTTACTTTTTTAGGGTCAATAATTCCTGCCTTTAACATATCAACATATGCTTCCGTTTTGGCATCGTAACCAAAGTCTTTTTTGCCTTCAATAACTTTTGAAATCACAACAGAGCCTTCGCCACCTGCATTTTCAACAATGGTACGTAAAGGTGATTCAATAGCTCGGTTTACAATTTGTATTCCTGTAGCTTCATCATCATTTTCAGTTTTAACTTTGTCAAGTGCATTTTTTGCTCTAACTAAAGCGACACCTCCACCGGCAACAATACCTTCTTCAACAGCAGCTCTGGTAGCATGTAGGGCATCATCAACGCGGTCTTTTTTCTCTTTCATTTCCACTTCACTTGCAGCGCCAACATAAAGTACAGCTACACCGCCAGCTAATTTTGCTAAACGCTCTTGTAATTTTTCACGATCGTAGTCAGAAGTAGTAGATTCAATTTGCGTTTTAATTTGGTTGACTCTATTTTTAATTAAATCTTCTTCACCAGCACCGTTTACAATAGTAGTGTTGTCTTTGTCAATAGCTACCTTTTCAGCAGTCCCTAATTGTTCAATAGTTGTATTGTCTAATGAAAAACCTCTTTCTTCAGAAATAACCGTACCACCAGTTAAAATGGCAATATCTTCAAGCATTGCTTTTCTGCGATCCCCAAAACCAGGCGCTTTAACTGCGGCAATTTTTAAAGCGCCACGTAATTTATTTACCACTAAAGTTGCTAAAGCTTCACCATCAACATCTTCGGCAATAATTAATAGAGGCTTTCCGGTTTGTGCTACAGGCTCCAGAATAGGTAATAAATCCTTCATGGCTGAAATTTTCTTATCATAAATAAGAATGTATGGATTTTCTAATTCGGCCGTCATTTTTTCACTATTTGTAGTAAAATAAGGAGAAAGGTACCCTCTGTCAAACTGCATACCTTCAACAACATCCACGTAAGTTTCTGTTCCTTTAGCTTCTTCCACGGTAATTACTCCTTCTTTCCCAACTTTGCCAAATGCTTCAGCAATAAGCTCGCCAATAATTGCATCATTGTTAGCTGAAATTGAAGCTACTTGTTTTATTTTTTCAGAAGAGCTGCCTACCTCTTTGGTTTGTTTTTCTAGATCCTTAGTAATTGCTTCAACAGCTTTGTCGATACCACGCTTCAAATCCATTGGATTAGCTCCGGCAGCTACATTTTTTAAACCTTCTTTTACGATTGCTTGTGCTAAAACGGTCGCAGTAGTAGTACCGTCTCCAGCTAAATCATTCGTTTTTGAAGCTACTTCCTTCACCATTTGTGCCCCCATATTTTCAAGAGCATCTTCTAATTCAATTTCTTTTGCAACCGAAACTCCATCTTTAGTTACTGTTGGTCCTCCAAAAGCTTTACTAATGATAACATTTCTACCTTTTGGTCCTAATGTTACTTTTACTGCATTTGCTAATGCATCCACACCGCGCTTAATACCGTCGCGAGCTTCTATATCAAATTTAATTTCTTTTGCCATGTTCTTTTTAGCTTTCAGCCGTTAGCAATTAGCTAATGGCTAGTTTGTATTAAAATAATTGTTTTTTGTAAAATGATAAAAAGCTAAAGGCTGATAGCCTATAGCCAATAGTTAATTACACTATCGCCAAAATGTCGTCTTCACGCATGATAAGGTAGTCGTTTCCTTCAAGTTTAAGTTCAGTTCCACCGTATTTACTATATAAAACAGTATCACCAACTTTAACCGTCATTTCGTGGTCTTTTTTGCCACTTCCTACGGCAACAACTTTTCCTTTTTGAGGTTTTTCCTTTGCAGTGTCTGGAATATAAAGACCTGAAGCTGTTTTGGTTTCTGCCGCAACAGGTTCCACAAGCACTCTGTCAGCCAATGGTTTAATAGTTACTCCCATTTTTGTATGTTTTATTAATTAAAATTAGTATTAACGATAACGTTCTTTTCAGAAATTATGCCACGTAAATTTACACTGACAAATTGAAATAAAAAATGCCGACTTGTCAGTTGCAAATCGGCATTTTCTTTTTGTATATTTTAATCAAAAGTATAAATAAATAAACTTTTGATAGTTATTACTAAAACTATTCAGCAGGCTCTTCGTTTATTGTTGGAATTTCTTCGTCATCAATATCGATTACTTCCTCATCTCCTAATATTTTTGACTCCTGCAAGCCTTTACCATCCATAATTGAAACGTTAGAAAGTAAAATTAATGCCAGCAAAAGTGTTGCCAATGCCCAAGTACTTTTGTCAAGAAAATCCGTGGTTTTTTGAACACCACCTAATTGGCCTCCGCCACCACCAAAAGAAGAGGATAACCCGCCTCCTTTAGGGTTTTGTACCATAATTACTAAGATAAGTAATAGTGCAACTACTACTATAAGGGCTAAGAATATTGAAAATGTACTCATAATCTGTTATTTATAATCCGTCATTTTTTCGATCGCTCGAATTCGGTCTGCAAATAAACCACTTTTTTCGGGATTTTTCAAAATTAATATTTTATATGCTTGAATTGCTTTTTTGTAGTTTTTTTGGGCTACATACACTTTAGCTAAGGTTTCAGTCATTAGGTCATCCGCAGGAGTAATGTGGCGTTTGGCAAGATTAACTATTGGCGCTGATTTGTTTATGGGGCTAATTTTTGGTGAATTTTTGATAAAAGCATCAATTAATGAGCTTTCAATGTGTTTCTTTTTGGTTTTTGTAGTAGGAATTTCCGTTCTATTGATAGGTTGAGTTGTTGTCAAGCGCAGCCATTCTGCGAATGAATGTGTCTCTTTTTTGTTAAATTCAAAGGGCTTATTGGGCTCTAAAATTTCTTCTGCGGAAGCAATATTGCTAGTAGTATTAGACTTTGCTTCAAATAATAATGGATCAACAATTTGTGATGCTTCCTCAGGAGTCATTTTTATAACTCCTTCTTTTGTTGTTAATTCATTTTCTTCAGTGGTTACAGCTTCCGTTGAGCTCTCAATCTCCTCAGGCGAGGGTTCATTTGATGTGGTGCTATCTTCTACAGTAGTGGAAGCAGTAGTAATGGTAAAACTTTTGGAGGTAATAAAATTAAATAATACCTCGCGGTCGGTAGTATAGGCGGCTGTTTCTTTTAATTTTTGATTGTATAAATAACTACCTTGATCTTTTAATCCCTTTAACTGTACGGCTCGTGCAGACTGAAAGTAGGGGTAATTGTCTATAACCTCGGTGAGCATGGATAAATCCGAAAGCTGCAATTGCTGTGGATTTTTTAATATTGCTATTAATGTATCAGCTTTCATAAATTACCATTTAGCAAGTGTGGCATTTACCATGTCCTGAGTAATACGTTCAAAAATAATGGCAAAGGCAGTTTCGGCAGTATCGCCAGTCAATAGTTGAGAACTTGGATAATCAAAGAAAAATGAAAAGGTTTGTTCCAGGTCATTGTCCGAATTTTTAGTATCAATATAGCGTAAACGAATGGCTATGGTTAGCCTACTTTCGGCAGCGGTTTGATCCGCAGTTGCTGTATTCGGAGCAATGTAAAATTGCACAATTTCCCCTTCATAAATAATATCACCATTATTTGTAACCAAATCTAAATTTGTTTGATTTAGTATAAAATCTTGCAAGTCAGTGGTGAATCTACGATCCAAGCCTGGTTCAACAATTGGTGCTTGATTGCCAAATTGTCGTACTTCAAAAGTTTTAACCTCGGGGCTAATAGATATGCCACTAAAGGAATAAATGCCACAGCCTGTACACAAAAAACTTACTAGTATTTCAAAAAAGATAATTTTAAGGTATTTCATTACAGGTCAAATTGCTTTATTTTACGGTACAATGTGCGCTCGCTAATACCAAGTTCTTCGGCGGCGGCTTTACGTTTGTTTTTGTGTCGTTCTAAGGATTTTTTTATTAACTCCAATTCTTTATCGTGTAAAGATAATGTTTCCTCTTCTTCAATTTCTTCCGCAAAATGATACTTATCTTCTTTTTGACTAAGGTCAGAAGTGTCATCAGCGTACGCCGTAGCCTCAATTTGTAAATAGGCTTCCTTATTATCGGCTTCGGAATTGTTTGAAGGGTTAAATTGATTTGATTTTGGAAATTCAGGTTTGGTAACTACTGCCTCATGCGGAGCATTACCGTAAATTTTGTTAATTAAATGTTCATTGTCTTTTTGAACATCAGTTGCATTTCCGTTTTTCATCAATTCGAGTGTTAATTTTTTCAAATCACTCAAATCACTTTTCATATCAAAAAGCACTTTGTACAAAATTTCGCGTTCATTTTTAAAATCACTTTCCTTTTCGCCATCATTAATTACTGCGGGCAAATTGCTTCCCATGTTGGGTAAATAAGTGTGAAGGGTAGTGGGAGTTATCGTTCTATTTTCTTCAAGTACCGAAATTTGTTCGGCCACATTACGCAATTGACGGATATTTCCTTTCCAATGGTATTTTTCTAATAAAAATATACTTTCATCGGATAAACGAATGGTGGGCATTTTGTATTTAGTGGCAAAATCCGAAGCAAATTTTCTGAATAATAAATGAATATCGCCTTTGCGTTCTCTTAACGGAGGAAGACTTATTTCCACGGTGCTTAAACGGTAATATAAATCTTCACGAAACTTATTTTTTTTAATCGCCTCAAACATTTGTACGTTAGTGGCGGCCACAATGCGCACATTAGTTTTTTGAACTTTTGATGATCCTACTTTTATAAATTCGCCATTTTCTAATACCCGTAGTAACCGCACTTGTGTGGTTAAGGGTAATTCCCCTACCTCGTCTAAAAAAATAGTACCGCCATCGGCTTCTTCAAAATAACCACTTCGGGTACTTGTTGCACCAGTAAAGGCGCCTTTTTCGTGACCAAAAAGTTCACTATCTATAGTGCCTTCAGGAATAGCTCCACAGTTTACGGCAATAAATTTACCGTGTTTTCGGTGCGAAAGGGAATGGATAATTTTTGGAAAACTTTCCTTTCCAACACCACTTTCGCCAGTAATTAGTACGGAAATATCAGTGGGCGAAACCTGAATTGCCTTTTCAATGGCGCGGTTAAGTGCTGGGTCATTCCCAATAATTCCAAAACGTTGTTTTGTTGCTTGAACAGATTCCATTGTTTTTTTTAATTATTTTCCGAAAATCCGATGGCTTCACCAATTAAAGTGCCACTAGTGCAATCGGTAATTTTTACTTTTACAAAGTCTCCGACTTTATAACTTTCTTTATTAAAAACTGTGACAGTATTGTATTCCGAACGACCGCTCCATTGTTCAGCTGACTTTTTGGAGGTGCGTTCCACTAAAACTTCTAAGGTGCGCCCTAAATATTCTGCTGTGCGTAACTTAGCGTGCGCTTGTTGTTTGTTAATAACCTCCTGTAAACGACGTTTTTTTACTGTTTCAGGGATGTCGTCCGCTAATTTTCGTTCCGCTAGCGTTCCAGGTCTTTCGCTATAAGCAAACATGTATCCAAAATGATATTTAACGTAATCCATTAAGCTTAAGGTGTCTTTATGGTCTTCTTCCGTTTCGGTGGGGAACCCGGTAATCATATCTTGCGAAAATGCACAATCAGGAAGGCGCTTTTTAATATTGTCAATTAATTCAAAATACTCCTCGCGCGTATGCTGGCGATTCATTTCTTTAAGTATGCGATTACTACCACTTTGCACTGGTAAGTGGATGTAATTACAAATGTTATTATGTTTGGCCATCACATCAATGGCTTCCATAGTCATGTCCTGCGGGTTGGAAGTGGAAAAACGAATCCTAAGTTTTGGGTAAGTTGTAGCAATTAAATCCAGCAACTTGGCAAAATTTGTAGCGGTTGCTTTTGCAATTTCGCTAGCCTTGTCAAAATCTTTTTTTAGCCCGCCACCATACCATAAATAACTATCCACATTTTGCCCCAATAATGTCACCTCTTTGTATCCTTTTTCCACAAGATCGGTAACCTCTTGAATGATACTTTGAGGATCGCGGCTACGTTCTCTACCCCTAGTAAAGGGGACAACGCAAAAAGTGCACATGTTGTCGCACCCTCTGGTGATGGAAACTAAAGCGGAAACTCCATTACTTTGTAAGCGCACTGGTGAAATGTCGCCATAGGTTTCATCTTTTGATAAAATAACATTAACAGCATCTCTGCCTTCATCAACTTCATTTAGTAAATTTGGTAGGTCTTTGTAGGCATCAGGACCCACAACTAGATCAACAATTTTTTCCTCTTCAAGGAATTTACTTTTTAAACGCTCTGCCATACACCCTAACACGCCAACTTTCATTTTTGGATTTTGGTTGCGTTTTACAGCGTTGTATTTTTCCAGGCGTTTACGGACTGTTTGTTCCGCTTTATCTCTAATGGAACACGTGTTTACTAAAACCAAATCGGCATCTTCCAATTTGTTTGTGGTGTTAAAACCGTTGGTTGCCAGTATGGAAGCAACAACTTCACTATCGCTAAAATTCATTTGACAGCCGTAGCTTTCAATAAATAATTTGCGTTTGTTGTTTGCATTAGTAGCTAACACCAGAGTTTCTCCTTGTTTTGTTTCGTCAATCGTCTTTTCCATTTTGCTAACGCTACTGTTTTGTTATTTTGGAAGTGCAAATATAATACATATTTTGATGCTTCTGACAATGTGTCAGTTTGTATTTTAAAAAACTACTTTCGTTAAAATTATGCCAATGGTAAATTTTTGTATTTCTGGCGTAAGCCTTTTAAATATTAGGTGTTTGAAACACTGTAGATACTTTAAAAAAATGGTAATATATTAAGGACTATGCTTTAAAATTTGAATAAGTAAAAAAAATTGACCTACTTTTGTTTTTGTTAAAAGATAAGAAATGGCAAAAAATTTAGTAATAGTTGAGTCCCCGGCAAAAGCAAAAACCATTGAAAAGTTTTTGGGTAAGGATTATGTTGTGCATTCAAGCTTTGGTCATATTGCGGATTTGCCTTCTAAGGAATTGGGGGTAAATGTTGAGGGAGACTTTAAGCCTAAATATATAGTTTCTGATGACAAAAAAGATGTTGTTAAAAAGCTGAAAAATTTATCTAAAAAAGCAGAAACAGTTTGGTTAGCAAGTGATGAGGATCGTGAGGGAGAGGCTATTGCATGGCATTTGGCTGAGTCATTAGATTTGGAAAAAGATAAAACAAAGCGTATAGTTTTTCATGAGATTACCAAAACGGCAATTTTAAAAGCTATTGAAAATCCGCGTGAAATTGATTATAATTTAGTAAACGCACAACAAGCCAGACGGGTTTTGGATCGTTTGGTGGGGTATGAATTATCCCCGGTGTTATGGCGAAAAGTTAAAGGAGGTTTATCCGCAGGTCGGGTGCAATCTGTTTCTGTGCGTTTAATTGTGGAGCGCGAACGGGAGGTTTTAGGTTTTGAAACTAAAGCATCATACCGTATTGATGCTGAATTTAGGAATGTAAATGGAAAAAGTTTTAAAGCTAAGTTGCCTAAAAACTTTTCTAGTAAAGCGGAAGCAGAAACTTTTTTAGCCAATAATGTAGGTACTGCTTTTAAGGTGGCCGATTTAACAAAAAAACCAGCAAAAAAGTCCCCAGCTGCACCATTTACAACTTCTACATTACAACAGGAGGCGGCTAGGAAACTTTACTTTTCGGTATCTAAAACCATGAATTTAGCTCAGCGTTTGTATGAGGCTGGACATATAACTTACATGAGAACGGATAGTGTAAATTTATCCAAGCAAGCGCAGGATGGCGCTACTGCAGAAATTGTTTCGGCTTACGGAAGTGAGTATAGTAAAACTAGGCAATACAAAGGAAAAAGCAAGGGTGCACAGGAAGCGCACGAAGCTATAAGACCGACAAATTTTGCCAATCATTCGGTAAATGCTGAGCGTGATCAGCAACGCTTGTATGAGTTGATTTGGAAACGTGCCATTGCATCGCAAATGAGCGACGCGCAATTGGAAAGAACCAATGTGCGTATTGAAGCCGATAAGCATAATGAGGTATTTACTGCAAACGGTGAGGTAATTACTTTTGAAGGGTTTTTGAAGGTGTATTTGGAAGGGAATGATGATGAACACGAAGAACAAGATGGTATTTTGCCAGCAATGAAAGTAAGCGAAGCACTTGGAAATAACTTTATAAAAGCAACGGAACGTTTTTCTAGACCGCCAAGTAGGTTTACGGAAGCTTCTTTGGTAAAAAAACTGGAAGAGTTAGGCATAGGACGTCCCTCTACATATGCGCCAACAATTTCAACCATCCAAAACAGGAAGTATATTGAAAAGGGAACGTACGAAGGTGATTTCAGGAAATATGCAGAAATCATACTTTCCAACGGCGAAATTGTAGAAAGTCAACTTCAGGAAAAAGTAGGTAGTAATAAAGGGAAGTTAGTGCCAACCGATGTAGGGATGGTAGTAAACGACTTTTTAGTAGCGCATTTTTCCTCGATACTTGATTATAATTTTACAGCTAAGGTAGAAGAAGATTTTGATGAAATAGCTGCGGGTAATGAAGAGTGGACTGGGGTGATGAAGTCTTTTTACGATGATTTTCATCCAACGGTACAAGATGTTGCTGAAAATGCTGAAAGGGAAGTTGGTGAACGAATATTAGGGAAAGATCCTGAAACAGGAAAGCCTGTGAGTGTGCGTTTGGGGAAATTTGGTCCTATGGTGCAAATAGGATCTGTTGAGGACGAAGAAAAACCACGTTTTGCAAGTTTAAGCCCAGGACAAACTTTAAGTAGTTTGACATTTGAAGAGGCTATGGATTTGTTTCAATTGCCTAAAGATTTGGGGGTATATAAGGAGTTGTCCGTAATAGTTTCCAACGGTCGTTTTGGTCCTTATATTAAATATGGGGATAAATATGTTTCCTTGGAAAAAGGAGAAGATCCAATGGGTGTAGACCTAAAAAGGGCTCAGGAATTAATTGATGCCAAAGAGAAGGCAGATGCCCCTATTTACGAACACGACGGATTGCCAGTACAAAAAGGGACAGGTCGTTTTGGTCCTTATTTAAAATGGAATGGGCTTTTTATTAATGTCAATAAAAAATACGATTTTGATAATTTGTCAGATGATGATATAGTTACCTTAATTGAAGAGAAAAAGCAGAAAGAAATAGATAAGGTAATTCATCATTGGGAGGATGAAGGTATCCGTGTTGAAAAAGCGCGTTGGGGGCGTAGTAATGTAATAAAAGGGAAGCTTAAAATTGAATTGCCTAAAACAGTTGATGCGACCAAGCTTACGTTAGAAAAAGTACAGGCCATTATTGATAAGAATGCACCTAAGAAAAAAGCACCTGCAAAAAGAAAAACTGCAGCTAAAAAGAAAACGACAGCCAAGAGTAAAAAGACGACCAAGTAATTTTTTTAAAATAATCGCATGTTTGAGTTTTTAAGGCCAGTATCGTCTGAATTGTTGAATTATGCAACTGGTTTGCCTGAGCATACATTGGGCAGGCAGCTAAATTTTTATTCTGCAGAAACAGTACCAGAGTTAAAAGAAGGTGGCTTAGTGTTATTTTCGGTAATTGAGAATAGAAACAATCCCAATGGATTGTTAGAAAAATTGAATTTTGATGGTATCAGAAAACAATTTTACCGTTTAGCTAAAGGAAATTGGGATGTGGAAATTTATGATGTGGGCAATATTTTGACTGGTGAAACGGTGAATGACACTTATTTTGCTGTTAAAGAGTTGACCAAAGCGCTACATAAAAATAAATGCATGCCTATTATGTTGGGGGGGAGTCAGGATTTGATGTATGGTCAGTACCGCGCCTATGATCCTGAAGCAGGAATGGTGAATATTGTTAATGTAGATGCCTGTTTTGACCTAGGAAATGTGGATGAACCCATATCAAATCAATCATACCTAGGTAAAATTGTAGTAGACCAACCTTATAACTTATTTAACTACACAAATCTTGGATATCAGTCTTATTATGTCGCTCCTGAGGAGTTAGATTTGTTAAATCGAATGTTTTTTGATGGCTTTAGATTGGGTGAAATTGCTGGTAATTTGAAGGCTGCAGAGCCTATTATGAGAGACGCAAATATCGTTGGAATAGACTGTAATTCAGTAAGTTCTGCCTATTATGGGGTAAATCCTAACGGGTTCACTGGTCGAGAAATTTGCGCACTTAGTCGATATGCAGGTATCAGTAATAAGGTGACAAGTTTTGGAATATACGAATATAATTCGGATATTTGCTATCCTTCTGGGGATCAACTAATAGCCCAGTTAGTTTGGTATTTCATAGAAGGGGTTAGTGCGCGGTGGAATGAAAGTGGTGTGGTTGAAACGATGGATGTAATTCATTATCAAGTCCCTGTAAATGAAGAAGTAGTGTCGTTTTATAAGAGCAGAATAACCGAAAGATGGTGGATGGAAATAACATATTCTAGTAGATTGAATAATAATTTAATTTCTAATGCGTTATTACCTTGCACATACGAAGATTATATTGAAGCTTGTGACCAAATATTACCTGAAAGATGGTATAATGCGAAAATGAAGTTTGAAATGTAGTTTTGTCGAACAATAGATATTTTTTTAAGTATTTAATTGTTTTTTAAAAATTAATAAATAGGTTTACTACCTTGAATTTAAAAGATCTTAACCTAAAATAAGTTATGAAGAAACTATTAATGTTTGCTGCTGCCCTAGCAGCCTTGATTAGTTGTACTCCTAAAAGTAATGGTCAGTTGACTGGTGTGAAGGGGAAAGCTTGGCATCCTGAAAAGCCATATGGTATGACTTTAATCCCTGGTGGTGCGTTCATTATGGGTAAATCCGATGATGATAAAGCAGGTCTATTAAATGCTCCTCCTAAAACAGTTACTGTGCGTTCTTTCTACATGGATGAGACGGAAATTACAAATTCAGAATACAGACAATTTACTGAGTGGGTTAAAGATTCAGTTGTTAGGACTCAATTGGCAATTACAGCTGACGAAGTTGGTCAAACAGGTTCTGATGAAGACGGTATCGGTCAGTTTGCATTCAGAAACACAGAGGATGAAGAAGAGTTGTCAGTATACGAAAAGTATGTAAGAGATAACTACGAAGGTCTAGGTGAAACCGGATATGAAGGAAAAGCCCTTAATAAAGATGTGGATCTTATTGAAGACTTAAATGAATATCCTGATGAATACTACGCTGAGGTAATGGATAGTCTGTATATTCGTGCGGAAGAATCTCATAATGGCGTGCGTACTTTTAAAACTGAAAAGTTGGTGTACGACTATAAGTGGTATGATATAGAAGCGATGGCTAGAAGCCGAAGTAAAGATTCGAAAAAATTCTTAAAGCGTGAAGCTTTAAAGATATATCCAGATACTACAGTATGGATTAGAGATTTTAGTTATTCTTACAATGAACCAATGCACGATATGTATTTTACGCACACATCTTACGATGATTATCCAGTGGTTGGTGTGACTTGGAAACAAGCAAAAGCTTTTTGTGATTGGAGAACAAAAAATCATAATGATGCTTTAAGAAAAAAGAAAAATAAAGACCAAGTATCTCGTTACCGTCTACCTACGGAAGCAGAGTGGGAATACGCTGCAAGAGGAGGTTTGGAATCAGGAACATTCCCATGGGGTGGACCTTACGCTAAAAATGATAGAGGGTGTTTCTTAGCTAACTTTAAGCCTATGCGTGGAGATTATGCAGCTGATCAAGCATTATATACTGTTGAAGCGAATTCATACGATCCTAATGATTACGGTTTGTACAATATGGCAGGTAACGTATCAGAATGGGTAGGTTCAACATATGATCCAGCATCTTATGAGTATACATCATCTATGAACCCGAATTCAAGCGACGATGAAAATAAGCGAAAAGTGGTTCGTGGAGGTTCTTGGAAAGATGTTGCTTATTTCTTGCAAGTAAGTACACGTGATTACGAGTATGCAGATTCTGCACGTAGTTATATAGGTTTCCGAGCTGTTCAGGACTATATGGGAACAGACGTAACAGGAAACACTAAAACGACAGGTAAATAAATTAAATTGCCCCAAATATTATCCAATTAAACTTAAAAACTTAAACTAAAATTTATTATGGCACAGTCAAAAGGAAGTAAAAAAGTAATGAACATGGTATACGGTCTCGGTGCGGCCGTTGTAATCATCGGAGCATTATTTAAAATAATGCATTGGCCTTTCGGTAATGAAATGCTTATTATTGGTCTGATTACAGAAGCATTAGTATTTGTAGTATCTGCATTTGAACCAGTAGATGATGAATTAGATTGGTCTTTAGTATATCCTGAATTAGCAGGAGGTCAGTCTACCAAAGGAAAGAAAAAAGAAGAAGTTTTAGATCAACAAGGAATGTTGTCTCAAAAATTAGATGCTATGCTTAAAGAAGCGCGTATCGATGGAAGTTTAATGGAAAGCTTAGGTCAAAGTATCAGAAACTTTGAAGGAGCAGCAAAAGGAATTAGTCCGACGGTTGATAGCATAGCTTCTCAAAAGAAATATAGCGAAGAAATGTCAGTAGCAGCTACTCAAATGGAATCCTTGAATAACTTATATAAAATACAGTTAGAGTCTTCTCAAAAGCAAGCTGATGCTAATCAAGCTATCGCTAATAATGCGGCTAAGTTAAAGGATCAAATGGAAAGCTTAACTTCAAACTTATCTTCATTAAATGGAGTGTATGGAGGAATGTTAACTGCTATGAATAGAAGCTAATTAGTTTTTAAAACTATAATTAATAACCTTAAAAACTAATTAAAAATGGCAGGAGGAAAATTGTCCGCTAGACAGAAGATGATTAACCTGATGTATTTAGTATTCATCGCAATGATGGCGCTAAATATGTCGAAAGAAGTATTATCGGCATTCGGGTTAATGAACGAAAAATTAGAAAAATCAAACGTAAGAGCTTCAGAAAGAAATGAAGCGTTTATGGAGGATTTACAAGCTAAAGTTGAAGAGCAGCCAGAAAAATATAAGCCTGAACTTGAAAAAACTAAGCGTATTGCTAAGTTATCTGATGACTTAATTAAGTACTTAGAAGAAACAAAGGATGTTATATTAGCAGGTATGACTGATGAACAAAAGGTGGATTACCAAACAATGGATAAATCAGCACCTTTAGATGAGCACTTTTTTGCAGGTGGTCAAATAACATCGGAAGGTAAAGAATTTGTTGAGAAAATTGACGCTTACCGCAATGGTATCAACGCTGAATTAAAAGGTGGTACTACAGATTTTACTGAAATAATCAAGTCAGTTAATGCTGATTTTTCAACTGAACCAGTTGAAAACAGAGACGGGTTAAAAGTAGATTGGTTACGTTACAATTACGAAGGTTTTCCAATGGTAGCTTCTTTAACGAAGTTGACACAAATGGAAAATGATGTTAAGAAAGATGAATCTGAAATTTTATCTGCTATTTTAGGAGGTAAATTAAAGAGTGAAGTTTCTTTATCAAACTTTGAAGCAATTGTAGTTGCTGATAAAACAGCTTATTTTTCTGGAGAAAAATTTACAGGTAAAATCGTATTAGGAAAGAAGGATAAAACGTTAAAAGCACATAAAGTAACTGTAAATGGTAAAGAGCTTTCTCCTGAATCAATGCAGGAAGGTCAAACTATTTTAGAGTTTCCAGCAGGTAACGTGGGAGAACAAACTATTGAAGGAGAGTTTCAATTTAAAGAAGGAGATTCTATCATCCCAATTCCAATTAAAAGTTCTTACTCAGTAATACCATTACCAAATTCAGCGGTTATTTCTGCTGATAAAATGAATGTGGTGTATCGTGGGGTGACTAACCCGATGACAATATCAATTCCTGGTGTCGCTTCTGTTAGCGCAAAGGCTCCAGGGTTGAAATCTGGTAAGGGAGCAGGTAAATATTCAATGAATGTTACTAACGTAAAAAAGCGTGAAGTTAAAATTGTAGTGAGCGGTAAATTACCAAATGGTAAAGTAGTAAGCGATAGTAAAACATTCCGTATTAAAGATATTCCAAGACCAGTTGGAACGGTGCGTGGCGAAGATGGCTCAATAAAAATGACCAAAAGTTCATTAGCTGTATCAACTATTGGAGCTATTTTGCCTGATTTTGATTTTAATTTGAAATTAAAAGTAACAGGTTTTAAAATTAAAGTGCCAGGACAACCTACATCAAGAGTTTCTGGAAATAAATTAAATAGTGCTGCTCGTGCTGCGTTAAAAAGAGCTAAGCGTGGTGAGTCAGTTCAAATATTTGATATTAATGCTAAGTTAGCTTCAGGAAGCTCATACCGTGTTAAAAAGGTATCTCCTGTAATTGTTGAGTTAACAAACTAATATAATTAATTATCGTAATTATGAATTTGAGAAATTTTATAGCTTTAACCTTTAGTATTGTTGTTTCGGCCTCTGTAATGGGTCAAGCAAACGCGCTAAATTCTCAAAACCCTGAGGACATAGGAGTAAAAACCGCTCAGCAGATTGAGAATGATAACGATAATCCATTAGAGTATGGATACGTAGATGACAGAGATGTACTTTGGGCTAAAACCACTTGGGAAATTATTGATCTTGATGAAAGAGTTAATTTTCCATTGTATTATCCAATTGATACTGTAAATATTGGTTCTGATAGAAGATCATTATTTGACGTATTATTGAGTAGTATCAAAAATGGTAAATTAGAGCATGTATATTCAGATTCATATTTTACTGAAAAAAGAACACTCGAAGATTTGAGTGCTACCATTAAAAAAGTAGATACCACTGATTTAGGTATTGAACAATTGAATGCAGGTGAGAATGTTTCTCAGGAATTTATTGAAGTAAGAGACTTAACTGCTCAAGATATTGCTGAATATCATGTAAAAGGATTATGGTACTTTGATAAAAGGCAAGGAGAATTAAAATACCGTTTGTTAGGTATAGCACCAGTAGCACCCGATGTTAACTTTATAGATGACGAAGAGCCAGATTTAGTGCCTTTATTTTGGGTGTTTTATCCTCAGGTAAGAGAGATTTTGCATAATGCAAAAGCATTTAATCGCAAGAATACTTATATGCCTATTTCATTTGATCATTTGTTAAATTCGCGAAGGTTTAGTAGTGTGATTTACAAAGAAGATAATGAACAAGGTGACCGTAAAGTAGAGGACTACATCAATGACAATGCTTTATTGCAGTTGTTAGAAAGCCAAAGAATCAAAGAAAGTATTCGAGATTTTGAACAAGATATGTGGAATTACTAGTGTTATTAGTATTTTATATAATTATGAAAATGCCTTTGGAATTCCAAAGGCATTTTTTTTGGTTTAATTTTTTTGTTGAGAGTTTTTTGCGGGGAGTTGTCCGTTGTGAGTTGTTGAATTGTGTTTGCTTCTCTGCAAATCTGATAGTGTCTCAAGGATGAAGTCAGTTTTGAGTTACCAACTCAATTAAAGGTGAATTTTCTTTATTGGTCTCAGGTTTATTTAAAACTATGCATTTTTAAAGCATTTCGCTTTTAGCTTTTAAAAATATTACAAGAGCTATTGGCAATTAGTAATTAGCTGTTGGCTTTAAAATACTGCTAATAGCCAAAGGCTAATAGCTAATTGCAAAAAACGGATGTTTAAAAAGTAATGACTTTTAGTCCATACTGGTTCATTTTGTCTTTTTCTATAGTAAGTGTTTTATATTAAAAATGTGTATTCTAAAACTTAGTTTATAAGCTGACAATAATTAAAGTAACTTTGTTAGTATGATAGATTATATTATAGTTGGTTTTGGTTTAGGTGGAAGTGTGCTTGCATCGCATTTAGAGGGCGAAGGGAAGTCTGTTTATATCATTGATGGATCCGATAAAAAAGCGTCAGTAGTAGCTGCTGGTTTGTTTAATCCGATTGTACTAAAACGCTATACAATGTCATGGAATGGGCATGCGCAATTGCAATATGCCAAGTTGTTTTATGAAAATTTGGGATGCAATTTAAAAACTTCTATAGTTGAAGAATTTCCAGTATATAGAAGATTTCACTCTGCGGAAGAGCAAAACAATTGGTTTGAAAAAATTGACCAACCTGAACTTAGTACTTATTTATCTCCGTATTTAGTTGAACAGCCTACTAAAGCAATAGTTGCGCCCTTCAAATATGGACAAGTCATGAAAACTGGCCGTATTTTAATACAAAAAATGTTAGATGCCTACACAAAACAGTTAGTAAACAAAGCAGCTTTCAAAAATGAGGATTTTGATTATGATTTGTTGGAGATAAAAAAAAACTACGTGCAATACAAAGGGGTTAAAGCAAAAAGAATAGTTTTTTGCGAAGGGTATGGAATTAAGAAAAATCCTTTTTTTAATCACTTATTACTCGTAGGTAATAAAGGTACCTATTTGATCATCGAGTGCAAGGATTTACAGCTTAAGGCAGCTGTCAAGTCGCATTTTTTTATAGTGCCTTTAGGGAATAACAGGTATAAGTTTGGGGCAACGTACGAACAACAAATCAAAGGGGGGAATTATGATCTTGCTGCTAAAGCTCATTTGATTTCATGTTTAGATGATTTAATTACGGTTCCTTATAAAATCATAGATCAGGTAACAGCAGTTCGCCCAACGGTAAAGGACAGGAGGCCCCTGGCAGGTTCGCATCACAAACATGAAAATGTATTTGTAATGAATGGTTTAGGCACCCGAGGTGTGATGATTGCACCAACAGTGGCAAAACAAATGGTAGATTTTATGGAATATAAAAAACCTTTGCCAAACGAAATAAATTGCAATCGTTATAAGTCCAAAGCTGATTATTAAGAGGCGGGTGTTTAAATTTAAGTTTGATGTAATACCATTTACTGTTTGAATTTACCTTTAAGAGAAATGGTGGGTATAGGAAATATACAAATCAGAAAAAATAAGCATAGCATTAGCTACAGTATTATTTCATTTTAAAATATCAAGAAAAAGTAATCATTTTGAATGGAAAATTGAATATCGTCTACGGTGCTAATATTTCTAAAAAAAGTATTTGTTTGGGAAATACCATCTAGTTGTTTCTCTTTTTGTCTTTGCTTTCATCATAACTCATAAATAAATTGATCCAGATATTTCGCGATAAGCGAAGTATGATTGGCAAACAAATCAAAATAGTACCTACAATTACAAAATAGCTTGTAAGTAAATTTAAATTAAAAAAGTAATGTGAAATTATAAATGCAGCCACACCAAATGCAACTCCCACACCATAGCTTACATACATAGCGCCATAAAAAAATGAAGGTTCCATGCTGTACTTTGTATGGCAGTGATTACAACGCTCATTCATTCCTAAAACATTTTTTATGGCAAAAATTCGCGTATTTTTATACATGGATTCATTTTGGCAAACTGGACATGTACCAGTTAAAATACTATAAATTGAGGTGCCTTTCAAAAATTTCATTAGGGGATAGGTTTAAAAATTACTCTTTTGTTAATGATTTGTAAATAAAAACATATGGTTTTAACTATGGCGTTACTAAGCTTTTTTACTAATGTAAAAATAAGCATCTTTGCACAAATTTTTTAGCAATGTTGAATATTCATAACCTTTCAATTTCTTTTGCAGGAACCTATCTTTTTGAAGATATTACTTTTAAAATTATTCCTGGAGATAGGGTGGGTTTGGTTGGAAAAAATGGCGCTGGAAAATCTACAATGTTAAAAATTTTATCTCGAGAGCAAGAACCCGATACAGGGCAAATTGCTATGGATAAAAATGCTAAAATTGGCTTTCTTAAACAGGATATTGATTTTGTTGAAGGTAGAACAGTTTTGGAAGAAGCTTATGAAGCATTTGAGGAAATAAAAACGCTGGAACGCCAAATTGAAGCGATTAACTTACAATTGACTGAGCGCACGGATTACGAAAGTGAGGCTTACGCAAAATTAATTGAAGATGTAAGTGATTCTACGGCACATTACGAAATTTTAGGAGGCTATAATTACCAAGGTGAAACTGAAAAAGTACTATTGGGTTTAGGTTTTAAAAAGGAAGATTTTAATAACCTGACCGACACCTTTTCTGGTGGTTGGCGTATGCGTATTGAATTGGCAAAATTGTTGCTACAAAGTAATGATATTTTACTATTGGATGAGCCTACCAATCATTTGGATATTGAATCTATTATTTGGCTGGAAAATTTTTTAAAAAATTATTCGGGAGCTGTAGTCATTGTATCACACGATAAAATGTTTTTGGATAATGTGACCAATCGAACTATAGAAATTTCCTTAGGAAAAATATATGATTACGATAAGCCGTATTCTAAATATTTGGTTTTGCGAAAAGAATTAAGAGCGCAACAATTAGCTACACAAAAGAATCAGGCAAAGCAGATTGAGCATACTGAAAGATTAATTGAAAAATTTAGAGCGAAAGCTACAAAGGCCTCTATGGCACAGTCCTTAATCAAAAAGCTTGACAAAGTAGAGCGAATTGTAGTAGATGAAGATGATAATGCGGTAATGAATATTAAATTTCCGATTAGTATTCAACCTGGTAAAGTGGTAATTGAGGCTGAAAATGTTGGAAAGTCTTATGGCGAGAAGAAGATCTTGGAAGGGATTGATCTTTTAATTGAAAGAGGTACTAAAACTGCTTTTGTAGGTCAAAATGGGCAGGGAAAATCAACACTAGCAAAAATAATTGTTGATGAATTACCTCACACAGGAAGCTTAAAGTTGGGGCACAATGTAGAGATTGGATATTTTGCGCAAAATCAAGCGGAATATTTGGATGGAGAAATTTCTATTGAAGAAACCATGATTAATGCCGCGGATGAAAAAACGCGTTCTAAGGTACGTGATATGTTGGGGTCATTTTTATTCAGGGGGGATGATGTAGATAAAAAAGTAAAAGTACTGTCTGGAGGAGAGCGAAATCGATTAGCGCTTTGCAAACTTTTATTACAGCCATTTAATGTGTTGGTAATGGATGAGCCAACAAATCATTTAGATATTAAATCTAAAAATGTATTAAAGTCGGCGTTAGAAAATTTTGAAGGTACCTTGTTATTAGTTTCGCACGACAGGGATTTTTTACAAGGTTTAACAAATAAAGTATACGAGTTTAAAGACCGAAAAATAAAAGAATACCTTGGAGATATTGATTATTATTTAGGTGAACGAAAGGCGTTGGATATGCGCGAGATTGAAAAATCTGAAGCTCCTCAAAAAAAATCCTACTAAGGAAAAAGTAAAACAACAAAAAAGTTACGAAGAGCAAAAAAAATTAAAATCTCTTCAGAATAAAATAAGCAATTCCGAAAGTAAAATAAGTGCACTTGAAAGAGAAATTAAAAAGTTGGACGATGAATTGGAATCAAATTATGAAGAAACTATGGCAAAGCCCGATTTTTTTGTAAATTATGATTCCAAGAAAAAGCAACTGCAAGATGCCTTAGAATTATGGGAAGAATTACAATTGCAAATTGATGAACTGGCTTAATAAAGATATAGATAACATGGAATTTGAAGAAATAGACATTAACTCTCATGCCCTTTCATGGGTAGGTAAAATTCATTACGATTTTGGATTTATAGTTCAAAATGCATTTAAAAAAAATGGATTGAATTTAACTAAAGAAGAATGGAGTATTTTAAAACGATTGAACGTTAATGATGGTCAGCGTATGAACGATATGGCCTTTATAACTCATCGGGATAAAGTTTCAATGATGCGTGTGGTAAACTCAATGGTAAAAAAAGATTTTATCATCATGCGGACTGACGAGGTAGACAAGCGTGTTAACCGAATCTTTTTAACGGTTTACGGTAAAAAAGTGATTCAGGAAGTACTGCCTATTATGTACCAACTTATTCCTGAAGTTCAGGATAGTTTAACATCACAAGAAAGGGATATCCTTGTGGAAGCTTTAAAAAAGGTAAAAGCGCGCATGGCGGAAATTGCAGAAAAGCAAGGGTTAAAATAATGTTTGAACATTTTTTTCAATGCCCTTATTGTTGGGAAACTATATCAATGTTGCTTGATCCAAGTGTTGCCAGCCAAACTTATGTTGAAGATTGTGAAGTGTGTTGTAATCCGATTCAGCTAACACCAGTTTTTGAAGCTAATGAATTGATTGCTTTTACAGCGGAAGATATTGAGCAATAATATGAATAAAGACTTCTATAGCTGTAAAAATCTTTTTTTTACGCTATTTTAAAACGAAAGAAACGCATCCTCGATATGCTCAATTTCAAATTTTCCTTGAAGCGCTATAATAGCAATAACATCAAAACGAGCTTCTAAATCAATATCGTTTTTTTGGATATAAAAATTTAAAGCAGTTACAATAGATTGTATTTGTGATGGTTTTACAAAATCTTGAGGATCGCCAAAATCTCGTGTACTTCTGGTTTTAACTTCTATAGCAATGATTTCATTGTTGAATTCAGCAATAATATCCACTTCGTGTTTTAGGTAACGAAAATTAGTTCGGTGAATTTTAAACCCCTTTTGTTTTAAAAATTCAAGAGCTCTTTTTTCGCCTTCCTTACCTAATTCGTTATGATCTGCCATTAATATTCGTCAGTTAAAAAAAATGATTTCAGCAATAAATGGTATTAAAACTTAAATGGTTTGCGTTAAGTTACATAGAATAACTTATAGTTACACTCTTTGACTGAACATAAATAGTAATTTCTTTTCCAAAAATAATAGGCCTATTATCCTTTATATGTCCAAAAGGCGCTTCAAAAACTATAGGGTAATTGTAGTTTTTTGCAATTTCTAAAATTTGTTCTTTAACATTAAAACCAAATGGAATGGTATTATCGTGCATTTTGGTCATGCCACCAATTACAAGACCAGATAAATTTTTAAATAGCCCGTTACGATCTAGGTTTTGAAGTATACGATCTATATGGTATAAGTATTCGTCTAAATCTTCTAAAAAAAGTATTTTTCCATTGGTGCTTATCGCAGAAGGAGAACCACACAAGGAATACAATACTGAAAGGTTTCCGCCAACAGCAATTCCAGTAGCGCTACCTAATTTATTGTGTAGGTTGCTTTCAAATTCTATAGGAGATAATACCCCTTTGTAATTATTGATTAGTAATTGTTTTGCTTCTGCGGAAGCTTTATAGAAATCGAAAACTAGACTAGCATGTATTGAAGCTATATTTAAATTATGCAAATGCGAGTGTAGCACGGTAATGTCAGAATAACCGATAACCCACTTAGGGAAATTTTGTAAAGGGCTAAAGTCAATACAATCAATAATTCGAACAGTACCATAGCCGCCACGGGCACACCAAATAGCTTTAATTTTTGGGTTGTTAATCATTTGCTGAAAATCTTCAGCACGTTCCTCATCTGTGCCAGCAAATTGATGAAATTCTAAGCCAATCGTGTTGCCTAAAAGAATTTGATATCCTAATTTTTTTAAATAACTAATGGTAGGATTAATTTCAGAAACTAAAATTTTTCGAGCAGTGGAAACAATGGCTATAGTATCTCCTTTTTTTAAAATTGGGGGAATTGTAATTATGTTAGGGGAGCGTTTTGCTTTATTTTGCATTAAATTGTAATCAGGCGTATTAAGTTTTTATAAAATTACTTAAATTAAATAATAATTGTTAGTTAGATAAAAATATCTACTAGATGGTTTTTAATATTTCGATTACTCATTTCAAAATAGTAAAGACTATCTTGTAGCTGAAAGAAAGTAGTTGAAAACCAGCACAAAACATATTTGAGTCCAATACAAACTTAAAAGGGATCATTAATATAAATGATCCCTTTTAAGTTTGTTTGTGAATTCAGGTTTACAAATAGGCTATAAAATTAATTTTCTACAAGAAATTTATAGCCAATAGTGCTTTTAGATGTTTTTACACTAAAAATATATACTCCACTACTCAAATTAAGCGATGTTGGGTTTAAAGGAATTAGTTGTTGAGAATCCTTATTTAACATACCAGTGTAAATGTCAGTAATTTTTGCTCCTGTAATGTCATAAAGTGTTATTTTAACGTGATTATCAATTTTAGAAAGTAACGTTAGATTAGCATCTTTGTCAATACTTATTTGAGGTGCAAACTTAGTAACAGAAAGAGGTTTTTCAATTGGCAAAATGCTCAGTACATCTAATTGCATTTCATCAATCTTTTTTAAAATTTCATTTTCTTTTTGGTTTTTGCATCATTTATTGGTAGGTAACCGAGTACGCTATAAACATTAAAGTCAACCAAGTTTTGTCCAAACTTGTTTTCAGAAGCATCATAAGTATCGGCTAAAAATTTACTATAATCTATGCCTTTGTCTTCAAATTTATCATTGCTCAGTAATTCTGATTCGTTGGTACCACTATCAATAATTGATTTAAGCTCATTTTCAGGTTCAGTATGTTCAAGCCCTAAAAAATGACCAATTTCATGTGATGCTACACTTGATAAATATTCGGCTATAAAATTTTCCTTATTCAAATCGCTACTAAAATTGATATTATCAATTAATCCAGGGATATCTTCACCATCTACAGTAAAGGGGCCAGCTAGTTCTTCAGTAAATAATATTGCAGTATCTTGATTACTGAAATTTCCTGTATCGAAATCAATGGTTACTCCCCCTGGATTAATGCCAACTTCTTCAGTACCTCCAATAAATAAGGTATTGTAATTGATATTATTTTCATGGAGCATTTTAGGAATTAAATCTCCTAAAACAGGATCGCCATAATCACTAATAAAAGTTACGTTAAAGTTTGGATTAATCGCATTTTTATTGGCTTCATTAAAATCTTCAATAATAATATTAGTTATTCTATTTGTTAAACGAGTTCTTGTAATTTTATCGTTTTTTAAACCAATTTTATCAAAAAAACTACTTATTGCTAATAGTTTAATAGTATTAAAATCTACATCAACACTATTTTTTCTAAAACGTGTAGACTGTAAAATGAGTGTGTTATCTAATAAATTTTCATCTTCAAATTCACCAATTGCCATATCTGAGTAAAGTTCTTCTCCAGTAAAATCCAAGTAAATAATATCTCTTGTACCAGGTTTCAATTCAAATCTAGGTCTGGTGGCAAAAATGTCAATGCCTTGATTAGTTGTAGCTTCTTCTTCAAAAGCAATATTTGAAACCTCTTCTTTAATAATATAACGGCCAGTTTTAGGTATTATATAACTAACCGAAGCGCCTGTGTTTTCAGATGTTAGGGGAAATGGACTTTCTTCTCTATTATCTAAAGCGGCATTATTAAAATTATTAATGTTTTTGAAAGCCAATTTTTTATCAGGGTAAAAAAGGCTCAAACTCTTTCCAAGCGTGGAGTTTGCTATAGCTAAAAGCACATCTCCTTTATTTAAATTCATACTGTAATAAAAGGAATTAATGGTCTCTTTACTCACATTAAGGACATATTGTCCAAATTCTGTAGTTGATTTTACCTCTTTATCGATGTTAATAATTTCATTTTTAGATAGTGGAGTATTTGGCGTTGCATTGATACTTGTTAAATCGGCAACAACAATATAAGCAATGGTTTCTTTATTAAAGGTAAAATCGATAGGCTGTTTTTCAAAGGAATTTACATCTGTAAAAAAGTCTAAAATGTCTCCTTGTTCATTAACTAAATATACAACAGGATTAAAATTTTCTGATGATGCTTTAGTAATTTAATTAACGTCGATTGCAAAAGTTTCATTCTTTTTAGCAGTTATTTTATAAACATCAATGTCTTTATGTTTGTTATCCGTAATTCCATTTGGGCCATCGCCAATATTTTGAATATAATATGTTTGGAAAATTTTTGGATCCTTAAATAGAGGTGTAGCGGAGTCAAAATTTTCATTGCCATTTACAGAGCTCTCAATAAATTCAAAGGTATTTTCATCTACTTGACCACCTATAGTAATTTTTTTTGTGTCAACTTTTAAAACATCAAGTACAGGGGAATCAAATACGTTAAAGGCAAAATTTGTAACATTAGGATTAACATTTGAAATACTAACCTGATTAGTTCCCTTTGGATTGGTTCTAAAATTAGTTATTAATTGAGGGCTTTCTATAGATGTATTGGTTCTTAACGAGTTTACTTGAGTAGCATCAGTTTCAGAAGTTTTTTTCCTTAAAAATTTACTTACCGGTATGGTATTGATATTTTTATTTAAAATAACACATTTTTTTCCATGGGCATTATTAATTTTTTTCAAATAATTTTTATGGTTGTGGTTACTTTTTTGTTGTGCTGATAGTGCAAAACTTATCATTATCATCTGAATAGATAGTAGTTTATTTAATTTAAAATAACTTGGGATTAATTTTTTCATAGTTAATTTTTTGTAGTAATTAGTCTGAGATAAAACGTCTTGGTATTCATAAACCCTACTTTTTTTTAAGTGCGAATATTCTTGAGTTTAAAAAGAAATGGGTTAAGTGTTTGGTAATAAATTTTTTACTTGAAATTATTTAATAGTGCTTTTAAATTTTTTATTAAGTATGCTTAGTAGTTAATTCTAACAATTTTGTAGTCCTTATAATTGAGAATTACAAGATTTAAAAATGTGGAAGTTATTTTAGTATTGTTATAAAATTTTACTTGATATACTTAATTTAAAACCTCGCTCTTTTTCCTAAATTTGCTCCTTTAATATAATACAGCACAATTTATTATTATGAGTACGCCAAAAAGATATACCATTACCACAGCATTGCCTTATACTAACGGTCCTATACATATTGGGCATATGGCGGGTGTGTACGTGCCTGCCGATATTTATACACGTTATTTGCGTGGTATTGGTAAGGATGTGGTGTTAATTGGCGGAAGTGATGAGCATGGAGTGGCCATTCCTATGCGTGCTAAAAAGGAAGGGGTTTCGCCACAGGTTATTATTGATAAGTACCACCATATTATTAAAACCTCATTTGAGGATTTTGGGATTTCATTTGATAATTATTCGCGTACCTCTAAGAAAATTCATCACGATACGGCTTCGGAATTTTTTATGAAAATGCATAAAAATGGACAGTTTATTGAAGAGGTGACCGAACAACTTTATGACCCAGAAGCGGAACAGTTTTTAGCCGATCGTTTTGTCATTGGAACCTGTCCAAAATGTGGGCATGATGAGGCTTACGGTGATCAGTGCGAAAAATGTGGTAGCTCACTTAACGCTACAGATTTAATTCATCCCAAATCCACCATTTCAGGAGCTGAACCCATAACTAAAAGTACAAAACACTGGTTTTTACCATTAGATCAATACGAGGATTTTTTGAAAGAATGGATTTTGGAAGGTCATAAAAAAGACTGGAAAACCAACGTGTATGGGCAGTGTAAAAGTTGGATTGACGATGGGTTACGACCAAGGGCAGTAACCCGAGATTTAGATTGGGGAATTCCCGTACCCACAGAAGGAGCAGAAGGGAAAGTGCTATACGTGTGGTTTGATGCACCAATAGGTTATATTTCATCAACCAAAGAGTGGGCAAAGCGCGAAGGTAAAAATTGGGAAGATTACTGGAAAAAAGACGATACCAAATTAGTGCATTTTATTGGTAAGGATAATATTGTATTTCATTGTATTGTATTTCCAAGCATGCTTAAAGCAGAAGGAAGTTATATTTTACCAGAAAATGTACCTGCAAATGAGTTTTTAAATTTAGAAGGGAACAAATTGTCTACAAGCAAAAACTGGGCAGTTTGGTTGCATGAATATTTAGAAGATTTCCCAGGTCAGCAAGATGTATTGCGTTATGTGTTAACAGCAAATGCACCTGAAACAAAGGATAATGATTTTACTTGGAAAGATTTTCAAGCACGCAACAACAACGAACTAGTAGCTATTTTTGGAAACTTTATTAACCGAGCGGTAGTTTTAACTAATAAATATTACGGAGGAGTTGTCCCAACACCTAATGAGTTGACGGCTATTGATACCGAAACACTTGAAAAACTAAAAGCCTATCCAGCGGTTATAGCCAGTTCATTGGAGCGTTACCGCTTTCGCGAAGCAAGCCAGGAAATGATGAATGTAGCGCGTTTAGGAAATAAATATTTGGCGGATTTGGAGCCTTGGAAAACAATCAAGGTAGATGAAGAACGTACCAAAACAATTATGTATGTAGCTCTTCAAATAGCATCAGCTTTGGCTACATTATGTGAGCCATTTTTACCTTTTACTAGTACTAAGTTAAAGTCTATTTTAAATATAACTTCTGATTATACACCATGGGGGAATATCGCTTCCGCAGAAGCTTTATTGTCTAATGGCCACAAAATAGGGAAAGGAGAATTATTATTTTCAAAGGTAGAGGATGCTACAATTGAAGCACAACTTCAAAAATTAGAGGATACCAAAAAGATAAACGAAGCAGCTGCAAAAGAGGTAGAACCACAAAAAGACATGACAAGTTTTGAAGATTTTAGTAAGCTAGACATGCGTGTAGGAACTATTATTGAAGCTGAAAAAATGCCAAAGGCTAAAAAACTACTAGTTTTAAAAATAGATACAGGTCTTGATGTACGTACGATTGTTTCTGGTATTGCGGAACATTTTGCACCCGAAGCAATTATTGGTAAGCAAGTCACTGTTTTAGTCAACTTAGCTCCAAGAAAATTACGTGGCGTTGAAAGTGAAGGAATGATTCTTATGACTCAACAAGCCGATGGGAAATTAGTATTCCTAAACCCCGATGAGGATGGTGTGCCAAATGGAGAAACGATTAGTTAAAAAATACAATGGAATTTATTATTTGACAGTAACTTTCTTTTGGTTCTTTTGAAAAGCAGTAACATGATATGTTTTTAAAGAGTTCCCTTCACCAATAACAACCTTAAAGTTTCCTTTAATATACGTTTTTGGTTGATATTCATCACCTTTTACTCTAATAGAAGAAACCAATTCGTTAGCTTCATTATAAATAGTAACAACTTGGTTTTTTTTGGTTAGTTTAAATGTAGGTAGTTCATATCCGTTAGTGATGTTAAAGTTATCCATTTGATTTATAGTCACAGGCCAACCTTTGTATTGCTTACTTTTTGGGTTGGTAATATCAACGTTTCGTGGCCAACATTCAAAAGTAATTTTTCGATCGTTTTTTTGATAGCGTATTACCCCAAAGCCAGCGGCTGTAGTAGTTAACTGTCCGCCTTTTTGTTTTTTCTCCTGTATGGTTGGATTGGCAGTGGCGTGCATGGTTATTTTATTTTGGAAGCCGTCTAAAAATTCGCCAGTATAATCTGGTGCCCCTTTTTGACGATTTTTTCCAGCTTCGGGTGGAGCCCACCAGCGCAACCAAAAATTAGCTATCGACGGAGTGCAAAAGGAGTAGCCTGCATCGTTCCAAGTATCAATACCATGATGAATTACGGTGCCCAAATGCTGATCGCCAGCAATCATGCATGAAAAACTTTTCCGAATTACCGACAAAGCTTTATCCCTTTTAGCTTGCGGCCAACCGTTGGTATCAAAATCTAGTCCGATAGGTTTATCAAATTTACCCGAATGTGTATTTCCCATGGCAAATATGGTTTGCGATAGTACAGTTTTTATTTCAGCATCCTTCCAATCGGTTGTCCAATCTTCAAGAAATTTCAATTGGCGTTCGCCCAGTAAAGTAGTTCCTTTTACATTAAAAGGTCTGTCATCAATATTGGCAGCGGTTACTTTTGGGAAGTATTTTTTTTCATCTTTTACAAAGCCTTCAAGTCCATTTTTAAATTTTCTGTCTTCTAAAATAGCGAAACTAATACTTCCCCATTTTAAATCGGTATAATACACACCAATTCCTTGTTCAATAGGAGTTGGGTCATAGGGGTCAGGTAAGTGAGAGGTTTGCGCTCTTTCTACTTCTTTTACGTATTCTACAGGCATGTAATAGCCACCACTTTCGCCGTTTCTGGCTGTTCCTTTTTTTCCTCCAGCTCCCCATAAATTAGCTTGTCCAATATCATGGTCGTCGGGCAAGCAAATGGTAGGGGTGTTTCGGATAATATCGCCAAAATCTCTTCCAAATTTTAGCCAATACAAATAATGTTCGCTATGGTCATACACCTGATCTCCTGAAAAAAAAAGGACATCAGGTTTTAGTTTTTTCATGTTTCCAACAATATCGTTACGTTCAATATCGCCTCCATATTTAGGATAAATGGAGTTGCAGGTAAACGCGGCTAACACAATTTCGTCCTTATCTATTGGGTTTTTTTGTATGGAGCCTTCGTAAAAGGCTTTATTGTTGTGGGCTACTCTGTATTCATAAGCTTTTGTATCATCCCAATTTTCAATTCTAAAAGGAGCGGTATACCCTGGATATATTATTTCTGCGTAAGCTTTATCTACCCATTTTCCATTTTCTTTTATTTGTAAGCTAGCGGTAAATGGCTCGTAGTTTTTTATAGGATAAAATTGAGCGGTCAATTTTAACGTGTTTTCATGTACTGTATATAAAGCAAAGCAAATACGATCTTTAGGTGGAATGCTATCAGGCAGTTTGAATAGCCAAGTTTCGTTTTGAGCAGTTAATTGAAAAATTGTTGCAAAAAGAAACAGCAACATATATTTTTTTGTTAACACAGGAGGAAAGATCATTTTGGTAAAACTTAACGTAAATTATACAGTGCTGCTAATATACTTACTTTTAAATTTCCAAAACATACCCACAGCTCTGAAAATTAACCAAACACCTAAGGCAATCCAAATACCAATAAGTTTTAAATTAAAATACTGAGTGATAAGTAGCGTAGGTAAAAATCCTAAAAAAGTGGAAATAAACAATAAATTCCGCAAGTATTTCATTTCCCCTAATCCTTTAAATGT
>NZ_AFPB01000136.1 GCF_000218485.1 Aquimarina agarivorans
CAAGTTAGTAACCCACGGTAAATTACACTACTCTTAAATAACGTAAAAAAATGTCATTATACACTCAATTGCAAGTATACTTAGACGGTACTTTTTTTAATAAAATTGTCAATTTTTCGTTAGAAGAAAAAATAGGACAGCATGCTGTATTCTCAGTTTCTATCCGTGGAGATGCTCTGGAAAATAGACTTTCAGGATCCACAGTATTAGAACAAAGTCGCTCCTTTTTAGGTAAACCTTTTTATTTAGAAGTTTCCGAAGGTGGTAGACTGAATAGGGAAACCCTATATTTTAAAGGAAAAATTACTGAAATAAAAGGTAAAAAAGGAAACGAGCATGGTTGAATGGGAGATCTTATAGAAGTTAAAGGAATGAGTAACAGTATTCTTTTAGATGATGGTTCTAATATAGATAGCTTTTTAGAAAAATCAGTTTCCGATATCATTGAAGAAGTCACAAAAGACTACAATAGCTCAGAATTCAGTATAAGAGTACAACCTGAAAATAACACATTGCTCTCCTACTCGGTACAACATCACCAAAGTACCTTCCAGTATTTACAATATTTAGCCGCTACACAAGGCGAGTATTTGGTATATAGTAGAGATACGTTACATTTTGGAAAACCTGATTTAGGAGACGAAATACATTTAAATTACGGAGTCGACTTAAAGGATTTTAGTTTGGGTTTAACAGTTAACCCTTTACATTTTAATTATTATAGCAATGATTATACATCTGAAAGTACTATAGAAACTTCTAGTAACAGTATCGCTTCAAACGCTAGCGGATATAGTGCATTTGCCAACAATGTGAGCAAGCAATTTTTCCCTAAAAAAGACAATAAACAAATTTTTTACGGATTCGAGAGCCAACAATTGCAACAACAATTAGACAGCTCGGTAGCATTACAAAAAAAATTAGCCGAACAAAAACAAGTAAGCATTGTAGGTAAAAGCACCAATACTGGAGTTTCACTGGGGAAAATTATTGTTATTAAGAGTAATCAAGGAGACTTTGGACGCTACAGGGTAATACAAATTACACACAGTTATAAGCAAGGAGGAACATATACCAATAACTTTACGGCAATACCCTTAGAAATTGATGTTTATCCTTTAACGGATATCGATTTAATGCATCCTTCTCATCCACAAGTAGCCAAAGTAATAGCTGTTAACGACCCCAATAGGATGAGCCGTATAAAAGTACAATTTCCTTGGCAAAAAATGTACAATAAAACTACACCATGGATACGT
>NZ_AFPB01000135.1 GCF_000218485.1 Aquimarina agarivorans
GTATATAATTAAGGTGTTCAAAATTTGAATAAAAAAAACCTTGTATGCTGCTCGTAGACCATAAACGGTGTGTTTAAAGAAGCTCTCCGATGGCGTTTGATGTTGGGATTTACAAAGAAATAGGTAATCCTTGACAGCTTCTTCATCCAAACCTTCTGGACTTTGATTAAAATGCAAAGCCATGTGTGCAAGGCAACGGATATAATTGTTAAAGGTACTCTTGGCTTTACCTTGAATGGTAAAATCTCGAAGTAATCTATCGTGTAATTCTTTAAAATGAAGCACTTTAGCTAAAGCTTCATCAACTAGCGTTGCTTTTTTTTGAAATCATAATAACAAATTTTAATATTTGACCTTTCAAGGTAGTAAAAAGCTCACGACTGGTAAGGAGGGTTAGTTCAACAATGGCTATAAGTAATTGCTTGTTCTCGCCTACTTCTAAAAATCCTCTCGGATTTTCAGTTTGGTGTGTACTTGCAAAGTTAAGTGCTAAACCAAGCAACTACTCATAGCCGAGACCGTTACCTACAACCTGATCCAGCAAATAGATTGAAATTTTGAATAAAAACTATTTTATTGTTTCTTTGTTAAAAATACTGAATAGTATCTTACATGAAAAAGGCAGAATCAACACGACTGACAATCTTACAAAAAGCATTTGAACTGATTTACACTAAGGGTTATCAAACAACAAGTATTGATGACATTATTGCTACAACACAAGTAACAAAAGGAGCTTTTTATTACCATTTTAAAACCAAAGACAAGATGGGAATTGCGATTATCAATGAAATTCTGAAACCAAGATTTACAAACAATTTTATTCAACCCTTACAAAAAGAAGAAAACCCATTGGAGGCTATTTATTATCTAATTGATAACATTTTAATGAAAAATAAGTTTTTAAAAGTTGAGTATGGTTGTCCTGTGTCAAACTTTACACAAGAGATGACTCCATGGAATACTAACTTTAATATTGCTTTAAACGAGCTAACACAAGAATGGATAAAAGTAATGACAGCTATCATTGAAAAAGGAAAGGAAAATAAATTAGTACGTAATAATGTTAATTCAGAACAGGTAACAATGTTTATTATATCAGGTTATTGGGGCATACGAAATTTTGGCAAATTAGAAAACAGTAAAAAACCATATCTACCTTATTTAAAACAGCTTAAAAATTATCTCAATAGCTTAAAGTAATTTTTTATCAAAAAACATACTGTATAGTATGTTTTGTTTATTTTTACATTCAAATTAAAAAATTACAATGTAAAATGTATTCAATATTATTATCTATTCACTCATTATTCCGTTGGTTTGTTATAGCTTTTTTGGTTTATTCCATTTATAGAGCATTTATTGGGTACTCAAAAAACAAAGCTTTTTCAAAAATCGATAATGCTTTCCGACATTGGACAGCAACCATTGCACACATTCAGTTAATGGTTGGAATAGTACTTTATACACAAAGTCCGATAATAAAATACTTTTGGAAAGAAACCAAAATAGGTTTGCAAAATTTGGACTTGACATTCTATGGTTTAATACACATTTTTCTAATGTTGACTTCTATTATTGTATTGACAATTGGTTCTGCAAAAGCAAAAAGAAAACCGACAGATAAAGAAAAATTTAAAGCAATACTACTTTGGTTTTTCATTACTTTATTAATCATTTTTATTGCAATTCCTTGGACATTTTCACCACTATCAAGTAGACCTAATTTTAGACAATTTTAATTATGAAAAAATATTTTACAACAACAATCGGACGTTTACGACTTCTTGCTTTCTTAGAAGGGTTTTCATTACTTATTTTGATTTTTATAGCTGTTCCACTAAAATATTATTATGGCAATTCTTCTCTTTCAAAATCTCTTGGACCTATTCACGGTGCCTTATTTTTACTGTTTTTAATCAATGTTTTAAAAGTAAGTATCGAACAGCAATGGAAATTCAAAGAAACAACTTGGAAAATCATTATCGCTTGTTTTATTCCATTTGGTACTTTCTACATTGATTATAAAATCCTTCGCAACATAATAACGAATAGGTAATAATGATATTTGTATTTAAAACATCAATAAGTTCTAAAAAAACAATCAAACTACTGACACCACACTTAAACAAATTATTAGCAGTTTCCGATTGGAACTTTGACCTTGAAGATTGTGACAATATTTTACGGATTAATAGCCAAATTAATATTGTAAAAAAAACTATTGAAATTTTAAACGACATTGGCTTTGAATGTGAAGAATTACCTGAATAGAAAAGGCAGTAGGTAACACATAAAGCATTCGTCTTGCCGATAGGCCAGAGATGAATGCGATGTTGACTGACCCGGTGGTGGATTTATGGGGAAAGTGATGTGTGGTAATCTTCAATTTTAGAAAGTACAACCTCGTTTTTCACAAATTTCAAGGTTTGAAAATACGCTTTGACTATTGAAAAACGAATCTATTGGCATCGATTATAAGTTTTATATGGGGTTTAATCCAATTTTGAGCTATTTCCTTTAAATTTGGACAATACTTGTCCCGTCCCTATTATGGGATTTTTTTAAAATCTATGTAGTCTTTAGTTTTTCTAACCAGCGCTTTGGCGGACCTCGTACCCCAAAGTAAGCGATGATTTGCAAAGTGCCTTTTTTACATTTTGGGCAAATACGGTGGTTGTCCTTGATCTTTTGCGCTTTAACATTTAGTGGACTTTTAGCCAATGTCGCTTGCAGCTTCTTTAGGTACTTTCGCTTGGTAGTACTACTGAGCAATCCATAATGACGGATCTTTGTAAAACCCTTTGGTAAAATGTGTAACTGAAAACGATTAACAAAGGTGTTGATGGGAAGACTTATTGTTGCTAATTCACTTCCTTTACGGTAATGCTTTGTAAAGATTATCGAAGAAAAGAAAAATACCACAACGTTAAATTTGATTTTCTGGGTTACTTATTTCAACCTATAACTTCTAAATCTAAAAAGCGAAGTGGGCAATTTTTAGGATTTGATTGTGGCATTTGTATAAATATAAGAAAAAAGATTGCCGATAAGTTAGGAGAACTCAAAGTTCATAGGATGAATTCAAATAATATTGTAGGCATTGCTAAAATTCTTAATCCAATGATTAGAGGATGAATTAATTACTACGGTAAATTCAGAAAATCCATGCTCCATGGAGTCTTCAAGCTATTGAACAATCGTTTAGTGCGATGGACAAGAAAAAGGTATAAGCGTTATAATACAAGTTTAAAAAGTGCTTACCGGTGGTTTAATAGAATTAAGGAACAATTTCCTAATCTATTCTACCACTGGAGTATGGGTTATACCAATTGAAAACGTTAATTTAGATTCGTACATCGTAAGCCGAATGAAGGGAGACTTTCAAGCACGGTTCTGTGAGAGGCTTAGGGTGAAAATCCCTTTGCCTACTCGATGCCGAGACCGTTGTGTGCAATTTGGCTATGTTACCAAGACTTGGTATATTTAGGTAAAATATAGTCGAAATGGAAAAAAACATATCAATATCACTCGGAAATCATTTTGAGAATTTTATAAGAGAAGAAGTAAACTCTGGAAGGTATGGTTCGGTTAGCGAAGTAATTCGTTCTGCTTTACGTTTGTTAGAACATGAAGAAAAAAAGGAAAGGGAACTGATTAAAGCTCTCGAAGTTGGGGAAAATAGTGGATTTGTTGAAAATTTTGACCCAAAACTACATCTGAAAGAATTACATAGTAAACACTTATGAGCAAAAACAAATATCGCATAAGTCAACAAGCGATTGAGGATTTAGATAAAATTTGGATTTATACGCTCAATATATGGTCTAAAGAACAAGCTGACAGATATTATGACTTGATATTTACGGAAATTAAATTTATTGCTAACAACTTTATGACTGGAAAGTCAGCGGAACAAACTCGAAAGAATTATCGAGTAACTAAGATAAAATCTCATTTGATTTTTTATAGTAAAGCAGAAAATGATATTGTGGAAATAGTTAGAATTTTGCACCAGCGAATGGATATTAAAAAAAGATTGAAATAAAAAACTGCACACAACACATAAAGCATTCGTCTTGCCGATAGGCTATAGATGAATGAGATGTTGACTAATGCCAAAAAAGATCACAAAATGATAGACGCAAATACTTGTTCATTTTTTCGATAACTGCATTGTGTCTGATTTCCATAGCTGGGTTTGTAGTACATTAAACCAAACAAAAAAAGAATGAGCAAAATTATAGTTTTTTTACTATTGATAATTTTGTTCATTTCCTGTAAAAACCCTGTAAAAACCCTGAAAAAAATTAACAGAGTTGAAATTTCTAAACAAAATTTCGAATCTTTTGATGAATTGAATAGTTCTAAAATGAAAACTTTAATAACTAACATTCTTATTAGCTCGATACAGAAATATGAATATGAGGTAAGATATTCTAAAAATGATTACTTGTGAAATTAGCTAAAATGGGATTTAGTTTTGAACCAACTTATAAAGTGCTTGAAATAATTTTGACGAAGCGAGCTGGAGCTGGGGAAAAAACAGAAATGTACTTTTGAACTGGAATTCGAAAAACCACCCTGAATTGAACGGTTTTATTGATGGCCAAACGAAGTCTGGAGGTAAGAAGTTTTTAAAAGCATTTGAACTGTATAAGAATAAAAATTAACGCGCTACCACACCTAAAGCATTTGTTTATTGTCTACTATAGGAAATATGAATGCTTTAAATATTGCCTATAATTCAAAATTATGAAAATTAAAATTAATGTTGAAGATAAAATTTTAAAGAAATTTGAAATAGATAACTTACCTGATTTTATTGTTGTTACAGGTGAAAATGGTTCAGGTAAAACTCAATTATTAAAAATTTTATCAATTGAAAATTGGATAGAAGAAAAATTTGAAAATGAAACTTTTATTCAATATTCCAAGAGTGAAATATTTGATGGAGAAAAAAAAATGAATAACATCAACTATATTTCGAATAATGATGAAATGCAAGATCATTATAATGTAAATTTAGGACAAAATATTACTCCCCAAGTTTATATTGATAAATGGGGTAGATTACCAATAAAATATGTAAGCTATTTAAACTTAAAGAAAATTTCTAATAAAAATATAAGCTTAGAAAATTTGAATAAAAGATATCAAAAAGATATAGGTAATAATAATTCAATTACACAATCTGACTTAAATCTATTTGAAAAAATATATTCTCAAAAAATAAACAAATTTGAACTTGCAACAATTGAAGAATGTATAATTAATCTTCCATTCAGTAATAATAATAATCTATTTTCAACTGACCTTACATTACTCTACATCAAGCATAAATGCAAATTAGATTTAGGAATAATCCCTAAAGAAAAACCTTGGGATATTTTTAATAAAATTTTAGAAGAAGCTAATTTTCCTTATAGATTAAACCCTCCCGATTTTAGTGTTGAGAACTTTAATCTTAGAGCTAACTTAATTGATATAAAAAGTAAAAAAATTATTGAAATACCCAATTTGTCTTCAGGTGAAAAAACTATAATGTCTTTAATACTGGCATTATATAACTCTAAAAATGAAATCACTTTTCCAGAAGTTATATTATTTGATGAACCTGACTCTGTTCTACATCCATCAATGTCAAAGCAAATGTTAGATGTTTTACAAAATATTTTTGTAAAACAACAACAAGTTAAAGTTATTATTACAACGCACTCCCCATCTACTGTTGCCTTAAGTCCAGAATTGTCAATATATAAAATGGATAGAGATTTAGGAATGTTATTAAAAATAGAAAAAAAAGAGGCTATAAATAATCTGACTAAAGGTTTAGACAACTTAAATATATATTACGAAAATAGAAGGCAAATTTTCGTTAAAGCAAATATTGATAAATTGTTTTATGAAAACACGTATTCTAATATAAAAAGTTTGGGTAATTTAAATAGACAAATTCATTTAGAATTCATAACTATGAGTGAAACAAAACAAAATGGAGATGTTAATGGAGGTTGTGATTTTGTTAAAAAAAATAGTGAATCGTCTTCAAAAATCAGGAAGCAAAACTGCTTTTGGACTTATTGATTACGATAATGGGAATAATCATGAAAGTTCTGTGATTTCTATTTTAGGAAACAAAAAAAGATATAGTATTGAGAACTATATTCTTGACCCTATTTTTATAGCATTTTTCATATTACGAGAAATTGAAAACAAAAAGTTAGAATTTGGTTTTGATGACTATGATAAGATTACAAATTTTCAAAAAATAGGCAAAGAAAAACTTCAAAATATTGTTGATAAAATAATAATAAAGATAGAACCTAATATTTCAAATTTATATAATTCAGAAATAGTATCATATAGAACTTTAAACGATTATATAATTAAAGTACCTATTTGGTATTTTAAAACAAAAGGACACATCTTGGAAGAAATCATTTTGAAAAGCATTTACGATCTTAGAGGTTTTATGGAGAAAAACTCAATTTGTCCTACTATAACAAAAAAAGTCGTAAATATAATACCAGAATTTATTGCTTTAGATTTATTAAAAACATTTGAAGAATTAGAATATAAATAAAAAACCATCGGCAACATCCAACGCGCTCGCCTAACCAATAGGTTATATATGAATGGGTTATAATCTGATTGTGAGCTGTTTTCTTTAAGTTTAGGCAGTTTTATGTTTGAGGTTTAAATCGGACAAATGCAAATTACACAGCTCATAGGTTAACCAGAGTAAATTGATAGCACTTGGCATCAAGAAATGTAAAAGACACTCGGTTAATAGCTCTTATTCATAAGTATCTATTTTGAAGCTGTACTGCTAAGTATGCTTATATTATTATACCTAGTAATTTTAATATATATAAGTATATAAAACGTATCATTGATCATATAAATCATTAATAATACTCCTTTTAGTCAAATTATTGCACTAAGTAATATTTATCTTACTATAATTAAATGTTAATATCGATAAATGACAGTCTATTTATTTAATTATTGTTTTTTTTAAGCGTAATAAATTAAAATTTATCAATTATTTTGTCATTTTTGTTTAAATATCATTTTTTTATCCTAAAAAAATCTTAATAAAATATAATTATTCCTACAGTATATCTGTTTTTGTATAGCTTTGAGTAAGACTCTATTATTGTTTTTAAAATCAATAATTCTAATGCATTTATAAATTTGTGTTGATTTTAATGAGCGTAAAGTGATGGGTTTTTGCAATGTAACTTCAAAAACTATATAAAATGAAAAATTGTTATTTAGTCTATCTTTTT
The DNA here is from genome assembly GCF_000218485.1 of Aquimarina agarivorans. GTDB lineage: Bacteria > Bacteroidota > Bacteroidia > Flavobacteriales > Flavobacteriaceae > Aquimarina > Aquimarina agarivorans. Next base: position 7,296 of record NZ_AFPB01000135.1, read on the forward strand.
ATATCGGTGTTATTAAGTGCTTCGTTGACGGCGCAAGAATACCGATTAAGTGATTCTCAAAAACAAAGATTGACACTCTTAAAAAGTAATTCCAAACTAGGATTTGGTTTTAAGCAACTACTAAAGGATCCTTCTAAAATTGATCAATTTATTGTTAATAAAGGGAACATATCATTTATAGCATCGCCTACTAATGAAACAGCTACGTTGTTAAATGAATTACTTACTATAGGAGCTAAAGATTGTGTTATCGTTAATGCTTTGGTTTGTGGTAAAATAAGTATTGATGCTATTGAGCGTTTGGAAGGTTTGGAAACTTTAAAAATGGTAATGCCTGAGTTTAAACCTAAATTAAATGTAGGTGTTGTAGATAGTGAAGGAGATCGTTCAATGCTTACTGACTCAATAAGAAATAATTTGGGTTTGAACGGGACTGGAATCAAAATAGGGATTCTATCCGATAGTTACAATTCACTAGGTGGTGCTGCTGATTCAGTATTAGAAGGTGATTTGCCAGGAGTGGGAAATCCAAATGGTTTTACAAAACCAGTAGTTATATTGAAAGATTTACCAGAAGATCCTGAAGCGGAGTCGCCAAGAGGAAGTGACGAAGGTAGAGCAATGGCTGAATTAATACATGACGTAGCACCAGGGGCAGAATTATTTTTTTACACAGCGTTTGATGGAGTTTTAGATTTTGCGGCGGGCATTAGAGCGTTGGAAGCTGCGGGCTGTGATATTATAGTTGATGATGTGAGTTATTTTGTTGAAAGTTATTTTCAGGATAGTGCCGTTGGTGGAGCTGTTAATGATGTAGCAGAAAGTGGAGTTTCTTATTTTTCATCTGCAGGAAATTCTGATAGAGCTTCGTACGAGAATGACTTTGTAAACTCAGGAATAGTAGGACCGTCAGGAGGGGAGTTATTAGATTTTGGTGGAAATGATACCGCGCAGCGTTTAACGATACCAGCAGGTCGATCTATCAATTTGTTTATCATGTGGGACGACCCTCAGCCAGCTTTTAATGATAAACCAAATCCAAATCCGCAAACAGATATAGATGCATTTTTGTTTGATGCAGAATCTCTTGAATTACTTGATTCAAGTGTTTTTGATAATATTACTGATGGATTTAACATTGAATTAATTCAATTTGACAATTCAACGGGAACTACTGATATTTCTGCAGATCTTGTAATAGAAAAATTTTCAGGACCAAATCCAAGAGTTATCAAATACTTGGATAGAGATGAGGGTGTTGTTTTTGTTGATACCGTTGGAACAAGTGCGGGTACTTGCGTTGGACATTCAAATGTACCTGGAGCAATTGCGGTAGGAGCAGCTTCTTTCTTTAATACTCCTGAATTTAATGATTTTAGAGTTTCATTAGGTGCTGAACCATTGGAACTTTCTGTTGTAAATGGATTTTCATCGGCAGGTGGAACTCCAATTTTGTTAGCTAGCGATGGTACACCAATTGAGCCTCAATTTAATGAAAATCCTTTCATTGTAGGTCCCAATGGAACTAATACCAGCTTTTTTGGTCAAGATTTACAGTTTGCACCTGACGGTTTTCCAAACTTTTTTGGAACCTCAGCAAGTGCACCTTTAGTAGCGGCGGCAACTGCCTTATTATTGGAGGCCAATAATGAGTTGACTACAGCGGAAATCAGAGAAGCCTATAAAAATACGGCTGAAGATATGAATGATCCATTAACTGAAGAATTTGACGAAGGTTATGATGTTAAAACAGGTCATGGATTCATCAATACATTTGATGCGTTAGTTGAAATACTTGGGGATGATTTTGTAATGGATAGCGATATAGAAAGAGGAGAGTCGAATGTAATTTCTGTAAATGCTTTTCCTTCTCCATTTGAAAGAGAATTTAAACTGAATCTAGTTGTTGAAGGGAAATGTGAATTATTTGTTGACATATTTTCTTTTACAGGAAGAAATGTTTTTCATAAAGAAATTACACTGGAAAATAGAGACGTTAACGAAACAGTTTATTTAGGAAATGAGCCAGATGGCTTGTATTTTATTAACGTTGTTGATTTGAAAACGCAAAAGTTAATTGACACACGTTCTATCTTTAAAAATTAAATGAACCACCATAAATAAATGATAAAGCTGTCTAAATTTTAGGCAGCTTTTTTTTGCTATAAATTTAACGTTCGGTCAATGCTCAATCAAAATTATTACGATCGGATAATGTATGGCGACTCAAAATTCGAAAGCTTTCGGATTTTACCGTTGGATCATCTTTTAATTTCCACAAATGATCACTTGCTTTTTGTCTTGTTTTGCTTAGTTCAACAATTGGTAGTGGGTAGTCATTTCCAATATCAATATTTAAAAACTGTTGCTCTAATGGAGGAATCAAGTAGGGCTCATGGATATACTGTACAGGAATATCTTTTAATTCAGGAATCCATTTTTTAATAAATTCTCCAGCAGGGTCGTGTTCTTTGCTATTTTTAACTGGGTTATATATACGCAACATATTTATACCTGTTTCACCAGCTTGCATTTGCAACTGCGGAAAATGTATTCCAGGTTCAAAATCTAAAAATTGTTTGGATAAATGAGTAGTTGCACCCTGCCAGGGTTGCCATAAATTATGAGTGTAAAATGATACCACTAAGGCACGCATTCTAAAATTTAGATAACCAGTCGTATTTAAACAGCGCATACAAGCATCAACTATTGGATAACCAGTATTTCCTGTTATCCACGCTTCGTGATATTGATCGGATATATTTTTTTTTAGTTTGTGATAGCCCCGGTTGATACTTTCAAATTCCATGCGATCTTCCATTTCAAACTTTTGAATAAAATGGGCTTGCCACCTTAATCTTGAAGTAAAACCATCTATACAGCGTTTATTGCTTGCTTCAATTTTAAATACTTTAGCATGCTGCCAAACCTGTCTAACAGACAAATTGCCCCAAGCAAGGTAAGGGGATAAGCGGCTGCAGCTTTTACGAGCAAGTACTGGTTTTGAAATATGCGAGTTGTAATTTTTATACCTACCATCCTTAAAAAAAGAATGTAAATATTTTATTCCCATTTCCGTGCCTCCCTTTTGGAATTGGGAATCGTTTGGTGTTTTTAAATAGGTTTCTTTAAAAAACGAAGCCACGTTTATTAAAGTTTCGGTAGCTATAAAATTGGAAAACTTTGGTAAAAAGTCAAATTTGGGTTGGAGCATATAGCTGGTCCAATTTTCACTCCAATTGATTCTATCTTTTAAGCCTCGGGCTACTCCGTTAGTGATACTTTCTTCCCAATGTATTAAATTGTTTTTACAAAAACGTTTAACAGCTTTATCGCGTTCGTAAGTAACTCTCAATCCGGTTTCCTGATGGGAAAATAAATTTTTTATTGTCCAAAACTGAAGTAGTTTACTAATAGCAGGTATAAATTCAGCAGTTACTGCTAAAATTTTTGTATCAAATTCTTTCAGCTCATTATTCATATCAACAATGGATTCTTTAATAAAATTCCAATGCCGATCACTGTAATGAGGATTTTGTATTAATGAAGGTTCAAAAGTAAATAGCAATAACGTAGGTAAACCATTTGAAATAGCTTTATGTAAGGGCTCGTGATCTAACAAACGTAAATCGCGTTTAAACCAAACAATATTTATGGAAGGTTTAGTAGTCATTGGGGTTGGAAATTATATGTGCTGCTCTTTGTTTGTGAGCAACTAAGGTTTCAGTATCCATTTTATCGAGCAAACTGTACATCATACGCATGCGTTGGTTCCCCTTTAGTATTGGGCGCTTTTCATCAAGGAAATTCCAATACAAGGAATTGAAAGGGCACGCATTTTCACCTATTTTTTTAGAAACTTTATAATGGCAACCTTTACAATAATTGCTCATTTTATTAATGTAGCTTCCGCTAGAAACATAAGGTTTTGTGGCTACAAGGCCTCCATCAGCAAATTGACTCATGCCACGTGTATTGGTAATCTCAACCCATTCAATTGCATCATTGTAAATGCCTAAATACCATTTGTCCACTTCATCAGGATTTGTTTGAGTCAGTAAAGCGTAATTGCCAGTCACCATTAAGCGTTGTATGTGGTGCGCATAGCCAGTTTGTAAACTTTGTGTGATGCTGTGGTGTAAACAATTCATTTTTGTTTTTCCCGTCCAATAAAAATCCGGCAAGGGATTTTTATTATCTAATTTATTTAGATTGGCATAATCAGGCATCTTCATCCAATATATACCACGCATGTATTCGCGCCAACCTATAATTTGCCGTACAAACCCTTCAACTTGACTAATAGCAATAGTGTCCTTATTGCTTCTCCAGTAATGGATTACTGCATCAACAACTTCTTTAGGATGTAACTGTTTGCTGTTCATTGCAAATGAGAGATTGCTATGAAAAAGATAATATTCCTCCGTATGCATGGCATCCTGAAAATCACCAAAATGAATTAAAAGGTGTTTGAAGAAATAATCGAGCACCGCTAATGATTCTTTTCTACTCGTAGGACAATTAAAACTGGTAGTATCAATTACTCCAATAGTTTTTACATTTTGTGTTTTTAGTAATGAAACAATAGTTTGTATATCCGTATTAAAATTTTTTTTACCAGGTATTTCGGGATCTCCTTTCCATTTGTTTCTATTGCTATGGTCAAAATTCCATTTGCCACCTTCGGGACTGTCATCGTTATCCATCATAATATGAAACCGCTTCCGCATGTAGCGGTAAAAGAATTCCATGGTGTACTGCTTTTTACCTTTAAAAAAAGTGGTAAGATCTGTCCGACTTGTTAAAAAATGCTCGCTGTCCACCACGTTACTAGCAATAGAAAGAGTATCGCAAAATTTTTGTAATTGTTGGTCTAATCGGTATTCGTCTGGAAGTTGATACTCAAAAAAATCAGCCTTTTTATTTGCTAATACTTGGGATAAATTTGCGGTTATGGATTGTAGGTTTTCGGTTTGGTCTAGTTCGTAATAGATCACTTGATGACCTAGCTGTTGTAAATGCGCAGCAAAATTTCGCATACTTTTAAAAAAAGCGACTATTTTTTGGATGTGATGGGTAACATAATCGGTTTCCTGACGCATTTCGGCCATAAAATAGATGACACTTGCATCCACTGATTTAAACCAGGAATGGTTGTAATTTAATTGATCGCCGAGTATGAGTCTTACTGTCATTAGTTGATGCTTACGTTGTTTTAAATTTTAAAAAGTGGTTTACTTAAAATAGGGTAGGTTGTAACCACAAGCGTTGAAATTTTTTATTGGTGTCATACCTTTCAGCTTGCAGATCTACGTTAAATTTCCGATCTCTTGGGTCATTACCTATACCAGCAACGTACATCCAATTTCCGTAATTGCTGTGCACATCATAATCAATAAGCATGCTTTCAAAATAAGCGGCACCAATACGCCAATCGACCAATAAATCCTTCGCTAAATACGAACCTACATTTTGACGGCCTCGGTTACTCATCCAACCGGTTTGCTGTAATTCAAGCATATTTGCATCAACAAATGGTTTACCTGTGTTTCCGTGGATCCAATGTTGAACTACTTCCATATCCGTTGACCAGTTGTAATTTTTATTTAAAATACCTCCGATTTTAAATATAGAGTTGCCGTGTTTTAAGGAAATATATTTAAAATAATCACGCCATAGCAATTCAAAAATCAACCAGTAGGTGGAATCATTTTTCTTAATTTCTTTTTCAAACTTTTTAACTTGAATATAAATTGTTTTGGCAGAAATACTACCGTTAGCTAACCAAGCAGAAAATTTGGAACTATAATCCGTACCCAATAATCCGTTTCTAGTTTTTTTGTAATACGCTAGTTTTTTGGTTTCCCAGAAATAGGAATTCAGTCTTTCCAATGCACTATTTTCACCTCCTTTAAATGGGAAGGCAGTATGTGAAGGAGTCTCGAAATAGGTAAAACCAAGATCAGTTAAGTTAAGAATTTTGGTTTTATTTTCAATTGGATTTTGAAGATAAGCAGGATCGATAGTCGCTAAATCCTCAACCTTTGCGTATTTTTCAACACTTTTTCGAAAACGTGTAAATACCTGAGGTATTTTTTCAATAGTAAACTGAATATTATCAGGTTGGTATAAAAATTGGTCGTAACTTTCAATCCATGCGACCAAGTTTTTGGTAAGCGCTTTTTTTACGGCATTTGTTACTTTTAATTCTTCGCTAGTCCATTCCTTCTGACAGTATATGTGGGTACAATTGTGGGCGCTAATAATTTCAGGAAGTTTATCCTCGGGCTTGTTAAAATACACAAACAAAGGAATATTGAATTTAGCAAGATTTAATTTTAGTTGTTCCACAGTTTCAATCAAAAACTGGGTTCTAAATTTTCCTGTTTTAATAAACCCATACGGATCTGTAGAAAATTGTCTTGGATCAAAGCAATATACCCCAATTACACTATCATGTTTGCGAGTAGCCTCAGCCAATGATTTTTGATCATTTACCCTTAAGTCATTACGAAACCAAATTAAACCTGTACTCATATCTTATTTATTTCTTCTGCATCTTTCGCTACAATATTTTACATTTTCCCAATCTTTAGCCCACTTTTTTCTCCATGCAAATGGTTTATTGCAAATACTACAAATTTTTGTGGGTAAGTGTTGCTTTTTCATACTTTTAAATGACCAAAATCAGGAACTTCATTAAGTCTCACGTACGGATATTCAGCAATTTTTTTTAAGCTGTAATAGCTGTTAAGTCCCGAAATTCCAACGCCGTTTAAAGTTTCTAAATTGATACTTTTATCTAAATCATTTGGAACAATTAAATGTTCCACTTCGCCAACAATTAATTTTGTGCCATTTAAAGGTATTTCAATTGTTTCCCTATATTTCATACCGAGTTTAAATTTACTTTCAGCAACAAATGGTGCTTCAAAATCGGCTATAAATTCTTCTGTTAATCCGCAGGATTCAAATTCAGAAATGGATTCATCAAATTTACCTGAGGTGTAATGTGCATTTTTTACAAATGAAGGATGGATGTGGTTTATGGTATATGTACCAGTATCGATAATATTATCGTAAGTGTGTCGAGGCACTTCTCCAGTAGGGCGCATAACAAAACCAAATAGCGCAGGATCACTACCTAAATGAACAACTGAACTAAAAATAGCCACATTAGTATTTCCATTTTTATTGATACTCCCAATTAAATTCCCAGGTTTAATGCCCGAAGCGCTGTTCATAGTAATTATTCGGGTGGACTTATCCATTGCCGCTATATCTTGCTTTTTGTAATGCATATCAAATTGTTAATTATTTCCTTACGGAGAAGTTTTATAACTGAACTTTAAAAAACTAGCGTTTACTAATTCTATTTCCAGAAATGGCTCTTTGCCTGGAACATTTAAAGCGTTTGATATCAGGATTTCTTTTTTTGGCGTGCTTTTGGCTTACACCGCTGTTTACTCTTTTGCGCCAACGTTTAAAACTACTTTCTTTAAGGTTGGCACGCATTAATTTGATAACCTCTTTTTCAGGAATATTAAATTGAAATTCAATAACCTCAAAAGGGGTACGATCTTCCCAAGCCATTTCTATAATCCGATCTAATTGACGTTCATTAAATTGGGGAATACTCATATATTTATTTTTTGTAAATATACAAGTGTTTAACTTTTTATTCAAAACACTAAACAAAAAATAATGTTAAAACCCATTGCTTTGATTAATTTGTGAAGTGTAATGGAAAAAATAGAATACGAGAAGCGTTGCTTGTAGGTCAGCCCCATGAGTTCTCGATACATTTTTGCTTCGCTATTGCTATGCAAAAACACTCGAATTAGTATACGGTGTTAATTTCTAGTTCAGCATTGCTTCGAATATTTTGTGAAGTGTAATGGATCAAATTGTATTGATAAGAGTTGTTTGTAGCTTAACGTAAGCTTCTAGGTCTTTAAAAAAATAAGTGAATTGCTGTTCTAAATAATTGTAATTTTCATTGAGTTCAATGACTGCATAATTCATTTTTGAAATATTTTTAGTGCGCCGATTCATTTGGAATAGGATGTTGCTTATGCCACCAATTGTACGGTATTTGTAAAGCCAGTTTTCGTAAATCATTGCAGGAAGAAAATGCTGTACTCTTGGAGGTAACTTATTTTGATTTGTTTTGAGTAACGTATAAAAGTCAACAGTAAATTCTTTAAGTGGTGTAGCATGATAATTATTCCAGTTTTTTGCCAAAAAATGATCGAATATGATATCAGTTACCACACCTGCAAAATGCCCGTAACTTGAAAATTTTAGTTTACACTGTTTTGTAATGGAATGTTTGTCGGTGTAGGAGTCAATTGACCTGTGTAAAATGATCCCTTTTTTGACTGTTTCGTCATAATTTAAATAGCTATTTCCTTTGACCGAATCAGCAATAAAATTTCCAATTTGTATTTCAGGATGATCGTAAGAAAGGTAAATGTGTGCTAAAAAATTCATTGATTGTAAGATAAACTTAAAATGTAAATTGAACTAATGTTTAATTTAAATGTCAGCTTATTAATTTGTAATTTTTTATTATTAAGCGCTTTACGTTTTGTCTGTTTTTTCTTTCGAATATTTTGTGTAATTGCTTTCCTACTTGATATTTTTAAACTTTATATTTGTTAAAAACCAAAATCAAATTATTATAAATGACATTAATAAAATCAATTTCGGGAATACGCGGTACTATTGGCGGATCGGTAAATGATAATTTAACACCAGTTGATGCTGTAAAATTTGCATCAGCTTATGGGACATGGATAAAAAAAGCTTCAGGAAAAGCTGCTCCAAAAGTTGTTGTTGGTCGTGATGCACGTTTATCAGGCCATATGATTCAACAATTGGTTATGAATAGTTTGGTGGGGTTAGGAGTTGAAGTTATTGATTTAGGTTTGTCAACCACACCAACGGTTGAAATTGCGGTGCCTTTGGAAAAAGCTGACGGCGGAATAATTTTAACCGCAAGCCACAATCCTAAGCAATGGAATGCCTTAAAATTATTAAATAATAAAGGAGAATTTTTGAATGCAGCTAATGGCGCCGAAATTTTAGACATAGCCGAGTCTGATAGTTATATTTTTAGTGAGGTAGATGATTTAGGGACCATAACAGTTGATGATTCATATATTGAAAAACACATTGAATCAGTTTTAAAGCTTTCATTGGTAGATATTGAAAAAGTAAAACAGGCAAAATTTAAGGTAGTTGTTGATGCAGTAAACTCCACAGGAGGCATATCCATACCGCCATTATTAAAAAGAATGGGGGTAGAAGTTGTTGAATTATACTGCGATCCAACGGGTCATTTTCCGCATAATCCAGAGCCTTTAAAAGCGCATTTGGGAGATTTGGCAGCTAAAGTAGTAAGTGAAAAAGCAGATTTAGGAATTACAGTTGATCCTGATGTAGATCGTTTGGCTTTTATGAGCGAAGATGGAGAAATGTTTGGAGAAGAATATACATTAGTAGCCTGTGCCGATTTTGTTTTAGGAAAAACAAAAGGGAATACAGTTTCTAATTTATCGTCAAGTAGGGCTTTGCGTGATGTAACTGAAAAGCATGGCGGCAAATATACTGCGGCAAATGTGGGAGAGGTAAATGTAGTGACTATCATGAAAGCAGAAAACGCAATTATTGGAGGTGAAGGTAATGGGGGTATTATCTACCCCGAATCTCATTACGGACGTGATTCGTTAGTAGGAGTTGCTTTATTTTTGACACATTTAGCTGAAAAGAAAATGAAAGTTAGTGAGTTAAGAGCTTCATACCCCGCATATTTTATGAGTAAAAATAAAATTACTTTAACTCCGAGTTTGGATGTGGATGGTATTTTAGCCGCTATGGCGAATAAATACGCTACTGAAAATGTTACTACTACTGATGGGGTAAAAGTAGATTTTGCTGAAAATTGGTTTCACTTACGAAAAAGTAATACCGAACCCATTATTAGGATTTATACAGAGGCTAAATCCCAAGATGAGGCCGATGAATTAGCAGAAAGAACTATCAATGAAATCAAAGAAATAGCAGGTTTATAAACCACGAATTTTTTGATAAAATTTTCGGTTTTCAGATTCTAGATTTCAGAGTATGAAAATAGCGAAGCATAATTTTTTTTCATAAAAAGTAATAAAAAAGCTCAAAATTATATGTTAGAATTTTGAGCTTTTTTATTTTACCATCAACCATCAACCATCAACCATCAACCACTAAAAAATCAACGTGCATGTTTCCATCGTTTGTGTGTCCACAAATACAATTCTGGGCGATTTCTTATTTGTTCTTCTAAAAGCGAGGTGTAAGTATCGGTGGCTTTAAAATCAGGAATGGATTTAGCATCATCAGATATGATAACCACTTCAGCTTCGTAGTACCCGCGTTTTACTTTTTCTACTTTTAGATAAGCAATATTCAGATCAAGCTTTTTTGCTAGTATTTCCCCGCCAACAAAAATTGGGACTTTTTGCCCCATGAATTTAGACCAATAAGTTTTGCCACCATGTAGTTTTGGACTTTGGTCGGAGATTAATCCATAGATACTACCCCCAGGGTTTTTGCGTTCTTTTGCAACAGCAAAACGCATTATTTTTTTGTTGGGAATTACATCGGCTCCAAAGCGCCCCCTGATTTTTTTTGCTAATCTGTCAAAACTTAAATTTCTAATGGGCTTATACACCCCTACACTTGTAAAGCTAGTGTTTAAGTCAATAGAATTGGCCCATTCATAACTGGCATAATGTCCTGCTAATAGTACATAGCTTTTTCCACTTTCTTCTAATTTTCTGAGAGATTCGGTATGAATAAATTTGTAATGTTTTTTGGTGGTTTCATTTGATATAGAAATTGATTTCACCATTTCCAAAAACATATCGCACATATGATTGTAAAACTTATTTCGAATTTTTTTATTTCATCTTTGGATTTTTCAGGAAACGCATTTCGCAAATTTTTTGTAACTACTTTTTTTCTGTAACTAAAAATTCTGTAAACAATAAAGCATACCACATCTGAAAATAAATAGAATACTTTCCACGGAAGTATTGATATTAACCATAAAAAAGGATAAATTAACCAGTAAACTAGTGTATGCATTGTTCAATTGTTTGCAACAAAGATATAAGTATATTTGAACAATAAATATGAAATTATGCCAAACACAACCAACGTTGTACTACTCCTTATAGTAGCCAATGCAATAATGTCCATGACAGGTTTTAATAACCTTGCTTTTTTTGAAAAGTATAAATTTAATATCGCAGCTATAAAAAACGGCGATAAGTTAAGAATGTTTAGTTCAGGTTTTTTGCATGCCGACTGGGGCCATTTGATTTTTAATATGTACACGTTGTATATTTTTTCGCCAATAGTAACCAGCCGATTAGGCAATGTTAATTTTTTAATTATTTATGTTGCTAGTTTAGGTTTAGGAAGTGCTTTTTCCTATTTGTTTCATAAAAATGAACCGCATTACAGTGCCATTGGTGCCAGTGGAGCAGTTTCAGGGGTGTTGTATGCTTCTATTTTGTTATATCCACAAATGGATTTGTTTATTATGTTTATTCCAATACCAATACCAGCCTATGTTTTTGGAATTGGATACTTATTGTATTCAATTTACGGAATGCGTAACCAACATGATAATATAGGACATGACGCTCACTTTGGAGGGGCTGCTGCAGGTTATATAATTACCTTACTAATGCAACCAAGTTTGCTTGAGACCAGTAAACTAATGGTTTTATTATTAGCAATCCCTATTGTGTTACTTTATATTTTATACAAAACTGGTAAGGTATAATTGCGGATACTGTAGTTGAGCATCGTAAAACATAATTAATACCATAGTATGATAAACGAATGTAAATACTATATTTGCACAAAATTTAGATACTTAATAAAAGCATAAATAATGGCTAATTATTTTAATACATTATCGTTAAGAGACCAATTAACGCAACTTGGTAAATGTAGATTTATGGATTCATCAGAATTTGCTGATGGAGTAAAAGCATTACTAGGGAAAAAAATTGTAATTGTAGGTTGTGGAGCACAGGGTTTAAATCAAGGTTTAAACATGAAAGATTCTGGTTTAGATATTTCTTACGCTTTACGTGATGCAGCTATTGCTGAAAAACGTCAGTCGTATTTAAATGCTACTGAAAGTGGTTTTGTGGTAGGTACGTACCAAGAATTAATACCAACCGCAGATGTAGTAATTAACTTAACTCCAGATAAGCAACATACAGCTGTAGTAACAGCAGTTATGCCATTAATGAAAAAAGGGGCAACCTTAACGTACTCTCACGGATTTAATATTGTTGAAGAGGGAATGCAAATTCGCGAAGATTTAACAGTAATAATGGTTGCACCAAAGTCACCAGGGTCTGAAGTTAGAGAAGAGTACAAAAGAGGATTTGGAGTACCAACTTTAATTGCGGTACATGAAGAAAATGATCCAGAAGGAAGAGGGTGGGCTGAAGCAAAAGCTTATGCAGTAGCAACTGGAGGAGATAGAGCTGGAGTGTTGGCATCGTCATTTATTGCCGAAGTAAAATCGGATCTTATGGGAGAGCAAACTATACTTTGTGGTTTGTTACAAACAGGTTCTATTTTATGTTTCGATAAAATGGTTGAAGAAGGGATTGACGCAGGGTATGCTTCTAAATTAATCCAATACGGTTGGGAAACAATTACTGAAGGTTTAAAGTATGGGGGTATTACTAACATGATGGATCGTTTAAGTAACGTGGCTAAAATTAAAGCTTTTGAACTTTCTGAAGAGTTAAAAGATATCATGCGTCCTCTTTTTAATAAACATATGGATGATATTATTGAAGGAGAGTTTTCAAAAACAATGATGGAAGACTGGGCCAATGATGATAAAAACTTATTGGGTTGGAGAGCAGCTACCGGAGAAACTAATTTTGAGAAAACCCCAGCAGGTGATGTTGAAATTACTGAGCAGGAATATTACGATAATGGAGTGTTAATGGTAGCTATGGTAAGAGCTGGTGTAGAGTTGGCTTTTGAAGCTATGACAGAAGCTGGTATTATCGAAGAATCTGCATATTACGAATCATTGCACGAAACTCCGTTGATAGCAAACACCATTGCGCGTAAAAAGTTATTTGAAATGAATCGAGTAATTTCTGATACTGCGGAGTACGGATGCTACTTGTTTGACCATGCTTGTAAGCCATTATTGAAAGATTTTATGGCTAAGGTTTCAACGGATGTAATTGGTAAGCCTTACGCTAAAGATAACGGAGCAGGGGTTAGTAACGCTGAGTTACTTAAAGTAAATGATATTGTACGTAATCACCCAATTGAAATCGTTGGAGAAGAACTGCGTGAGGCTATGACAGCAATGAAACCAATTGTATAATATAGTTTATTTGTAAACTGATTTTATATTAAACGAATAGTAAAATAAAAAAACAGTATACTTTACAGACCCAGTTGTTTTTTAATAGCTGGGTTTTTTGTGCTTGAATGCTATTGAAAAAGTATGTAGCCCAAATGAATAATTTTGAAAAAGTATCGATTTTATTTGTTAAACTTGTTATAATAACTCCTAATTAAAATAGTTGTAGAACTAAAGAAGTTACGACTTGTTGCTTTAAATAATGAAAGAGATGATATTGTTTCGAATATTGTTTTAATTCAGAATAAAAATTTTGTTGATTTAGCGTTTTACTTACATGAAAATTAAAATTCAATTGAACATAAAAAAGTTTGCTTTTTTTCTTACGATAATGTGTAGTTTTTTATTGACAACTACAGTTTTTGCAAACACAGTAATAAAAAATAATTTTTTTATTAAAGGTAATTATGAAGAAGCAGGCTTGAGTATTAAATATACAGGAATAGTAAAGTTTTTTGTTTCTAGCGAAACTAAAAAAATTGATGACTTGGCTTTTAACTATAAATTGGCTTCTTTTTATATTGAAGAAGTTACTTACGAAGGAAAAACATATCGTGGGCATGATTTATTTGGAATTTCTTTTCCTTACGAAAGCCTAGTTAATATTGAAATTGATTCAAAATTAACTTATAAAAACCAAAGTAATTTTGAAAAAGAATTACTGTTAAGGTCTAATAAGTATGAGATGTTTCTGCTATCTGATGCAGATAAGCAGAAGCTTAAATCATTAAATGTAACATTTGCTGAAATTGATAAAGGTTTAGGATTTAAATTTAAAATTTTGAAGACCTTAAAAATTACAAAGCTATTTGAAAATGATTTATTTGTATTAGAGATTATTGACCGTATTACTAATAATACTTCTGAAAAGTCCCAAAAAGATAATGAAGAAGAATATTTGAGGTTATTAACGGAAGGTAATATTCGCTTAAGCGAGAATAATTATGAACAAGCGCTATTTTCTTTTCTTAAAGCAAAAAAATACTCATCAAACACTGATTTTGTAGAAGATAAAATTGAAATTGTAGATAGTTATTTGAATCGATCAAGGTCTAAATTTCGCTGGAAAAATAAAAATCAAGAAAAAGCAGTAACCATAGATCCAATATTGAATTTAAAAAATGATTTAAAAATAAATGCATCCTTTGATTCCTTTAATAAAGAAAAGTCATATTATAAATTAATTGATAAGGCAAATAAATATATAATTGAGGGCAATTACAAAAAAGCGATTACGGAATTAAATCAATCAAAAAAATACACCAATAATAAAGTATTAGTCAACAAGGGAATTGCTATAATCAACGATAAAATTAAAAAGGGTGGAAGCAGTAAGCCTAACAAATTAAGTATTTCGGAACAGTCAAGGAAAGAAAAAGAAAAGAAAGAAAAAGAAGCGTTGTTTGCGGATTATAAACAATTTAGTGAAACAAGAAAGTCAAAGAAGATTACCACAGATAAAAAAATAACAAATAATAGTAATAAAAAAAAGATAAGAACTAAAGTTGCCCAAGACGAAGCAAATTTGTCTTACGGTGACTTGCTTAGAAAAGGAGGGGAGTACTTGAAGAACGGAGAATATGTAGCATCTCAAAAAACTTATAAAGAAGCCCGTAAAAAAGCCGCTGATAAATCTGCTATTGATCGAATTTTAGTATCAGTTAATAAATTAGCTGACGCTGAAAAAAGAAGGAATAAAAGTAACACTGCAACTATTGATGGAGTTGATCAAACAAGGGTAAAACCAAATAAAGATGAGGGTTTTGTTAGTAGTAAAGATAAAGCTGGAGTAACAAAACGAGATAAAATTTCTAAAAGCAATGTAAAAAAACAGCGATCAACTAATGCTGAATTAAGGACAGCAGTAGCAAAAGAACAGAATTTAAAAAAACAGCAAAGGGTATTCCTGAAATTAGGGCAAAAGCTAAAACCAAAAAAACTAAAAGTCAAACAGCGGATGTAGATACTCGGCAAGTAGCGGCATCATCTAAAACGGAAATAGAAAGCTTTGAGGTTGGCGATTTGGCATACGCAGAAAAAAAGAAGAAAAGAAAAGAAAAGAGGGGCTATTAAGTTTTAGAAAGGGATATATAAAATATAAAAGAGACGAACAAGCGGTAGTTGATAGTCATGATGAAGTATTGATACCCTTTGGTAAATACAAAATCATGTATTACCGAGCAGGCTTTGCTCGGATTAAAATAAAAGATTCCATACCTTTAAAAACAGTTGAATGTACGGGTAGAAACGAAGAATATTCATGGTCTGCCAGGATTTATCAAAATCCATGGTTTGAAACCGTAATTAATGATGAAGTGGAATATGTTGATGATGTGGTAAAAAAAGTTGAGGTGTACGTGGTGGATAATGTAAGCTTACTACCCTATGAAGAGTTATCCAAAGAAATCATAAAGGCATATAAAGACCCTAATCCTTACGTAGGAACCACAAGAATTTCAGCTCATAATTTATGGAACAGGAAACACGCATATGAGCCTGAGGTAATTAGAAGAAGAGAAGAAATTGCGCGTTTTAAGCAGGCATCAAAATTTGAAGCCTATCAAGGAGCGGATGATTGCAGAGAAAAAGTGGCCAATTCAGTAAAAGAAGTTTATGATTATTACAAGGAAAAAGGCTACGAAGTTATTTTAAATTAACTATGTTATAATTTATAAAATAACGAATAGTTATTTTAATCCTTGAAGCATTGTAGCATTATAATTAAAAGTTATATTAAAAAAATAGCCTCAGTACAGAGGCTATTTTTTTACAAAATTTGAATTTAAATGAGTAGTTCAACGTCGTTAATTATGAAAAAGGTAGAATAATATATCGCCTTAAACTACATTTGCTTACAGTAAATCGGGTTTGCCTTTAAGGCGTTTATCAATTTTTCTTTTCTTTTGGGTTACCGCCTTCATCACTTCCATTAATTTTGGATTTTTAGTTTGTTTGTAAATTTCGTTAATAGTCAAAACAATTTTTTTACCTAGTTTGCAGGCTTTAATGCGATCACTTGTGGTTAAGTTACGCATGCTAAGATTTTCATATTGATTTGCTTTCTGAATAAGATCCATATTATGTGTTTAAAGTTATTTTTAAATTGTTGTTACTCCTTTAATAAGATTTGGATTAATAAGTAAGGGTTGAGTCTTTAGCTGGGATTTCAACAGCACATTTACCGTCGTGGTCAGGACATATCATGCATTCATCAAAATAAAATTTTATAGTATCATTGCTAATAGCAAAGTTATTTTTAAAAATTTCAAAATGATTGTTGGTAATTGCACTGCATTCATCATGAAATAAATGGGCTTTTGAATAAGTGTTAGCCAATGCAATTAAATCTGTTTTTGCATCAGGTTTAAAAGTGTTTTCGTAATTCAAGAAGTTCCCTTTTTCTATATCGTAATTCAAAGCTTTAAAGCTATATTTAGGAAAAGTGTCGTTATTTAAATAATCACCTTTAAAAAGAATTATACTTAACAGATTATTCCCTTTTTTATAAATTTTATAGTCTAAAAATTGTTTTGAAATAGAATGATCAAATTGATTTAGGCTGTACGCATTACCCTCAAAGCCATAATTGTTTTGCAAATTTTTAATTACTTCAATTCTGTTCACGACAGTTTGAATAAGTTCTTGTTCTTTTTTTGTGCCATTTTTTCCGAAACCGTCAATATTTGTAAAAACAGTCATTCCTGCACCTAATTCTTTAGCAATTGAAGTTTGAATTTGTGTCGAATATTTAGAAACGATCATTACTCCAATAAAATTTTCAAAGCCCTCAACGGTCAAATCAGTAACTTTTGCGGTAATTAAAAAGGCAAGTATGGAGTATATAGCGGTTTCCATTGATATTGTTATGGCAGTTATAGCAAAAAGAATACAATTAAATAGTAAAATGATTTTACCAATACTGAGCCCTAAGTGTCTGTTCAAGTAAATGCCAAGTATCTCGCTTCCGTCAAGTACAGCCCCGTTTTTAATAGCAGTTCCAATGCCGAGACCTAAAAGCAACCCTCCAAAAATTGAAATTAATAGTTTGTCATTTGTTACAACATCAAAATTTTCAAAATGAATTACAATTGCCAAACTCACAATACTGAAAATCGATTTAAATACCATGTACGGTGATATGGTGAAATAGGCTAATATCAAAAAAGGAATACTTAAAATGATGAGTGCCATTGAAATATTCCATCCAAAAATTGTGTTGAATAGTATGGCTATTCCAGTTACTCCGCCATCTAAAAAACCATTTGGTAGCAAAAAAGCTTTCAATCCAATACTGGCAAATAAAATTCCTAATCCAATTTGAACGTATTCGGAGATAATCTTTTTAAAATCAGATGCGTTAGTAGTTATTGTAAATTTCATATGATTTCAATTTTTTAAATTTAGTTCATGTAATATCCATAATTTGTTTCATAAAGTTTTATTTATATTTTTTAGTAATAAAATAATTAAATCTTATGAATATTAATTTTACACGTTGTAACGTTTCTAAAGTGCCAAGTATATTGAGTTTACTCTTTTGGTTATTGAAGAGTATTAAGAAAAAGGTGTTTATTTGTTAAAATAAGTGGGGCTATTTATCAAACTTTAGTGCGTGAATATTTTTGCAGATGCTGTTGTTGGTAGTACAGGTATGCTTTATTTGGCTACAAGTGATTTGAATTTAGACAATTAGAAATTAACTACTATTTATCAAAAAACAATGGAAAGTAGAGGAGTTTTTTCTATAAAAAAAAATAATACTACATTTACTAGAACACCAACAAAAAAATCACTGGCACAGCAAACGCATGTTATTGCTTCAATAATTGTTTTTTGTAAACTCAAAAAGATTAAAAAAAAGAACTGATCAGAAATCAATATGCTATGAAAAGTTAAATTTGGCTAGTGGCCATTAAAACTACTTGTAAAAAATGCAATGAGTTATCAACACCTTGGAGCAACTTTTCAGAAATCGTCGTGCCACATTAGTTATTAATTAGAATATAAAAGACTAACATAAATGAGTAAAAAAGTATATAAATGGGGAATTATAGGCTGCGGAGATGTCACTGAAGTAAAAAGTGGACCAGCGTATCAAAAAGTAGCCAGTTTTGAATTACACGCTGTAATGAGGCGTAATGTTGAAAAAGCTGAGGATTACGCCAAAAGACACAACGTTCCCAAGTTTTACGGTAATGCTGATGATTTGATTAATGATTCTGAAATTGATGCAGTGTACATAGCCACACCGCCAGATAGTCATTTGGAGTATGCACTAAAAGTAGCCAATGTTGGAAAAATTTGTTGTATTGAAAAACCTATGGCTCCAGATTATGCATCCTGTAAAAAAATAGTGGATACGTTTACAAAACTTGATGTACCTCTATTTGTAGCATATTATCGCAGGAGCTTACCTCGTTTTCTAAAAATAAAAACATTAATTGATGAAAATGCTATAGGTAAAATTAGACACATAAATTGGACGTATACCAGACCTCCTAAAACAGCAGATTTGAATGATGCATATGATTGGCGAACAGATGTATCAATTGCTTATGGGGGGTATTTTAATGATTTGGCCAGTCATGGGCTTGATTTGTTTATCTATCTTTTAGGCGATGTTATTGAAGCAAAAGGTATTGCCATTAATCAACAAAATTTGTATTCTTCAAAAGATGCGGTGGTGGGTAATTGGCTTCATCAATCAGGAATTACAGGTAGTGGTAGTTGGAATTTTGGGACTGATATAGTTCAGGATGCCGTTGACATTATTGGTGAAAAAGGTAAAATTAGCTTTTCAGTATTTAAGCACCACCCTATAGTTTTACATAAGGATGATAAGCAACAGACTTTTGAAATCGGTCATCCTGAAAATATTCAATTATATCACGTAAAAAACATGGAAAAGTTTCTTGTGCATGGTACTGTTCATCCTTCTACAGGAGAAACTGGTGCACACACAACCTGGGTAATGGATAAGATTTTAAATAGATAGATGAGCAGTTTACTATTGCTCATTCTTTTAACGCCAGTTTCGATGTTAAAGAATAAATTTAGTTTCAGAAATGTGTTCCTATAGCAGAAAAAAATATGGGCTCTATGATTTTATATATCATTAATAAACTCTACTAGGTTTACATTTTTGTCTAAATTTATTTTTTTCGTAATCGGTAACGGGAAGTATTAGCACTTTCGTGAGAAATACCCATTACTTTAGCCATTTCCTTCCCGGAAAAACCGAGTTTTATCAATGCACATACCTTTAAATCATATTGACTCAACTGAGGGAATTTTTCTTTCATACGGCTATAAAATCCTTCATTCACCATAGTAAATCTACTTTCGAATTCAGCCCAGTTCTCTTTTGAGTTAATAGTAATTGTCTTTATTAATTTTTTTATGTTTGAAGGATTTGGACTTTCACTAATCTCTTTAAGATTGGTTTTAACGTCATTCAAAAGTTCATCTTTAGCCATTAAACGCAAGGTAGATTCGGTAAGTTCTTTGTTTTTAATTTCAAGAATTTCTTCAGATTTTTTTGTTTCTAATTCCTTTTTTTGGAGTAGTATTTTCTTTTCACCTCTATGTTTATTAATAGTATACCTATAAATTACAATACCTAAAGCAATTGAGGAAATTGCAGAAATTAAAATAATGATGTAGCGCAAACGCCACAACGATTCATTGTATAGTAATTGTTCAAGTTTTTGTTCAGCGGCAAGTTTATCTAAACGTTCTTTTTCTTGCATGAATTGATCCTTAATTTCCAATAAATATTTGTTGTTTGGGCTACGACTGCTATATAAAAATTGATTAATTTCATATGAAGTTAACAAACTTTTTAAAGCTTCAGCCTCTTGGTTCTGTTGATGAAATACCTTGGATAATTTTTCAAAAGTATCGGGTAAAAAGTTGAGGTGATTTCTATATTTGTAACCAATATCATTTGATTTTTGATAGTAAATAATAGCTTTGTTTAGTTTGTTCCATCCAAAATAGGTATCCCCTAACATTGCATAAAGTACAACTAAGTAGCTTGGGTTTTCTTTTTCTAAAATTGAGACCAAAGGGAGTAACTGTTTTTCGGCTTTTTTGTATTCATTTTTTAAAAGCGATAAATAACCCTCATGCGCTTTTAAGTATATCATTAATGGATGAGTTGGATTAATGCTATTTCTTGCAGCGTCAATGTAACTTTTCATTGTTTCGGGGTCATCATTATAAAAATAATGCGTAGCCAAAGGGAGGTAGTTTTTAATTAAAACTGACGCTTTCAATTCATTTTTATTTACAAGTTTTTTGTTTAATTCTAACGATTTTAAATAATAGTTTAAAGCTTCTTCTCTTCGGTAATACAAACTGTAAAGTATGGCTATTCCATTATAACTTACTGCCATGGAAGCACGATCGCGAATTTGTTCTGCAAGTAACAAAGCTTTCCAATAGCTGTCGTAAGATTTTTCATAATTTATACGGTTGCAATAAAGTTCTCCTAAATTATTTAAAACTTGAATTTGAGTCAATGTATCATTTGCTTTATTAAGTTTGATTAATTGAGATTCTAACCGATTAGTAGAGGTATCATTCTTGGTTAAATTTTTGATTTTTTCATTTCTGAAATCATTGAAAAAGCTGTTCAAATTGTTTTTTTGAGCAATTAAACTATAGACATTGCTTAAAATTATGCTGAATAAAAAAAGAGTTCGAAATCTATCAAAAAAAACCATCTAGTTGTCATTTATAGCTGTAAACATAGTAAATACAATGCTTTTATTTATGTTCTGAACACAAAATCTATATAAAATTTAGTCATTGTCTATACAAAGTCTATATAGATTTAACAAAATTAACCAATCTATAAATGTATATTTACGAAAACGATAAAGTGTTTTTGTTTTTTTAAAGTAGTTACCTTAATAGCTTATGAAAAGTAATATTAAAAAATTGTTTTATTTATCAGCCCTACTAGGTTTATTTACGCAAGTTTCTTGTGGCCCTAATATACCGGATAGCGTTGCTGATGATTATGAATCGCTTCCAGATAAACTTGATTTTAATATCCATGTAAAACCAATTCTATCGGATAAATGTTATGCATGCCATGGTCCTGATAAAGCAAAACAGAAAGCAGGTTTGCAACTTGATGTAGCCGAAGCCGCTTACGGTGAATTGCCAGAAACACCTGGGAAATTTGCTATAGTACCAGGAGATATAGCGTCATCAGAAGCTATAAAGCGTATTTTATCTGACGATCCTACAATTCAAATGCCAACTCCGGAATTTAATGTTCCGTTGTCTAATTATGAAAAGGCGGTGTTGGTTAAATGGGTTAATGATGGAGCAGAATACAAGCCTCACTGGGCATTTATTAAACCAGAAAAACATGAGGTACCTAAAATAAAAGGCAAGCATAAAGATTTTATTACTAATCCGATAGATAATTTCATTGTTAAAACGTTGGAGGATAAAAATTTAACTCCATCAAAAGAAGCAAAAAAAGAATTATTATTACGAAGATTATCCCTTGATTTAACAGGGTTGCCACCAACTCCTGAAGAAACTAAAGCCTTTATGGCGGATACTTCTGAAGATGCTTACGAAAAACAAGTTGATCGTTTGTTAGGTTCAATTCATTACGCTGAAAAAATAGCTACTGATTGGATGGATTTGTCGCGTTATTCTGATACTTATGGCTATCAGGTTGATCGATATAGAGATATGAGTCCTTGGAGAGATTGGGTGATAAAAGCATTTAATGAAAATATGCCGTATGATGAATTTATAAAATGGCAATTGGCAGGAGATTTACTTCCTAATCCAACAAAAGAACAAGTGTTGGCAACAGGTTTTAATAGATTGCACCCCCAAAATATGGAGGGAGGTATTGTTGATGAAGAGTTCAGATCTGAATACGTATCTGATAGGGCATCCTTAGTAGGTGAAGCTTTTATGGGACTTACTGTGGCTTGTGCAAAATGTCATGATCATAAATACGATCCTATATCCCAAAAAGAATTTTTTCAATTATACAGTTTTTTCAATAATGTGAATGAAACAGGGCAAATTTCATGGGATAATAGTTTGCCAGTGCCTACAATGATGTTACCTACTGAAAAGCAAGAGCAATTCTTAAAAGAAACTGACCAAAAAATTGTAGCTAAAGAAAAATTATTAGCATCAGTTGTTACTTCGGAAGATGCTGGTTTTAATCAATGGCTTGCAACTGGAGCATATAAAAATGCAATTAAAAGGGTGTCTTCAACTAATAAAACGGCTCATTATACCTTAAATGGAGCGCCTATCAAAAACAGCTTAAATCAGTCTCTTAAAGTAGAGCATCGAATGGAATTTTCTAAAAATGAAAAATTAAATTTTGTTCCAGGTCATAATGGCAGCGCTCTAAAAATGAATGGAGATGCCTGGTTGGACTTAAAAGGTGTCGGAATTTTTAAAAGAGACGATGCATTTAGTATTGGTGTTTGGGTAAACATTCCTAAAGATCTTAAAGAAGGAGTTATTTTTCATAAAAATAAAGGTTCAAGATTACATAGTTATAAAGGATACCATTTATACTTAAGGGATAATAAATTGGAGTGGATGTTAGCGCATACTTGGCCTGAAAATGCGATTATTGAACACACTAAAGTAGACGTACCAAGAGACCAATGGGTGCATTTAATGGTTACTTACGATGGTTCTAGTTCAGCTAATGGCGGTAAAATTTACATTAACGGGAGCGAAGTTGAAACTGAAGTTGAAAAGGATAACTTAACTAAAGATATTATTTTTCACAATTTAACGGATGAAATTTACAATGGTCCTGTAGAACCAAATTTACAAATCGGTGCTCGCTGGAGAGGTGTAGGAACCAAGGATGCTCAGTATGATGATATTGAAGTTTTTAAAAGAAAGTTAAGTGCTATTGAGGTAATGAATTTGGCTAAAGCCGAAGGAATCAAAGAAATTGCTGCAGCTAAAGTTGAGGAATTGACTAATGAGCAAAAGCAGTTGCTTAAGGAATATTACTTGATAAATGTTTCAAAACCTTTTAAAGAAGCTTATAAGGAATTAGCTGAAGTAAGAAGTATTTATGTGGATTCTGTAGAAAATGTAAAGGAGGTCATGGTAATGAAAGAAATGGAGCAACCTCGTGATGCTTTTATTTTAGAACGTGGTGTTTATGATGCTTACGGTGAGCAGGTTTATCCTGACACTCCAAAAAGTGTATTGGATATGCCAAAGGATTTGCCTAAAAATCGATTAGGACTTGCTGAATGGCTTACGCTGGAAGAACATCCGTTAACTGCTCGTGTAGCAGTAAATAGATACTGGCAAAATTATTTTGGCCGTGGTATAGTAAAATCAACAGCCGATTTCGGAAATCAAGGGGATTTACCAAGCCATCCAGAACTTTTAGATTGGTTGGCATTAAAATTTGTTGATTCTGGTTGGAATGTAAAGGAATTGCAAAAACTTATTGTTACTTCATCAACATATAAACAGGACTCATATACACCAAAAGAACTAAGAGAGGTTGATAGTGAAAATGTTTGGTTGGCTCGTGGACCTAGTACGCGTTTAACTAGCGAAATGATGCGAGACAATGCGTTATTAGCAGCAGGCTTGCTAAATAAAAAAGTTGGCGGCGAAAGTGTAAAGCCTTACCAGCCTGAAGGGTTGTATGCCATGACCTCAGGAACATACGAACAAGATGAAGGAGATGATTTGTATCGCAGAAGTTTTTATACTTATTGGAGGCGTACAGTTCCAAACCCAACATTAGCAACGTTTGATCAACCCGAACGTAGTGTTTGTACGGTGAAAAGACAAAAAACAAATACACCGCTCCAAGCATTAGTATTACTAAATGACCCTACCTATCTGGAGGCAGCCAAAGTTATGGGTGAGCGTATGACAAAAATGAAGGATTCTTTAGAAGGAATTAAAATGGCTTACGTGCGTTTTACGGGAAAAAGTCCAGAAGAAAAAGAATTAAAAGTATTAGCTGAATTGCAAGCTAAAGAGTATGAAAAGTTTAAAGCTAATCCTGAAAAAGCAAAAGGATGGCTTGAAGCTGGAGCGTACCAAATTGATGAAAGTTTGGATGTAAACTTGTTGGCTTCAAATGCCATAGTAGCAAGTGTAATTTTAAACGGAGATGTAACAATAACAAAAAGATAAAAATTATGAGCGGACACCATCACCATGATCATGACATATTACGATCTAACGTACATGATTTTAAAAAAATAGAAGAAAGTATTGACAGAAGACAGTTTTTAACAAAAACGTCTTTAGGTTTGGGTGCTGTAGCCTTAGGTTCTCTTATGGGAGCTGATAAATTACTGGCAGGAACAGCAGCCAAACGAGGTCCTATAAAACCTTTGGCTAATGCCAATGCAAACCCTATTTCAGGCGCAAATGGTATACCTGGATTACCTCACTTTTTACCAAAAGCGAAAAGGGTGGTTTACCTGTTTCAAAGTGGAGGACCTTCTCAGTTTGAAACTTATGATTATAAGCCAAAACTTAGTGATATGTTTGGTCAGGATTTACCACCTTCTGTACGTAAAGGACAACGTTTAACAAGCATGAGTGCCTCCCAGTCTTCTTTGCCGTTAGCACCATCAAAATATAAATTTGATCAATATGGCGAAAGTCGTGCTTGGGTAAGTGAATTAATGCCGCATACCGCCAAAATGGTGGATGACATTTGTTTTATCAAGTCAATGCACACGGAGCAAATTAATCATGATCCAGCAATTACCTTTTTTCAAACCGGGCATCAGTTAGCAGGGAGGCCTTCAATTGGGGCTTGGACAAGCTACGGATTAGGTTCTGACAACCAAAATTTACCAACATTTATCACTTTAGTGTCTAAAAATGGTAATGGTCAGCCTTTGTATTCTCGCTTGTGGGGTAACGGATTTTTACCAACGGAACATCAAGGGGTACAATTTAGATCAGGTAAAGATCCAGTATTGTTTTTAAATAATCCAGAAAATTATGACGGTCACGACCGAGCTCAAATGTTGGCTTATTTAAAGCAAATGAACGACATCCAAAATGATACTTACGGTGATCCAGAAATTAAAGCAAGGATTGCTCAATATGAAATGGCTTTTCGAATGCAAACTTCGGTACCAGAAGTTACTGATATGTCGGATGAATCCGAAGCTACTTTTGAAATGTACGGAAAAGAAAGTAGGGATCCTGGAACTTATGCAGCTAACTGTTTAATGGCACGTCGTTTACTTGAAAAAGGAGTGAAATTTGTACAATTGTATCAACGTGGATGGGATCATCATATTGGATTACCAGGTAATATTGAGCGTCAATGTAAAATGACAGATCAAGCCACAGCGGCATTGTTACAGGATTTAAAGCAGCGTGGTATGTTGGAAGATACTTTAGTAATATGGGGAGGAGAGTTCGGAAGAACGGCTTACTCGCAAGGACGTTTGACTAAAGAAGATTATGGTAGAGATCATCACCCGCGCGCATTTACAATGTGGATGGCTGGTGCTGGCGTAAAACCAGGAATGACTTACGGCGAAACTGACGACTTTAGTTATAATGTGGTAAAAGATCCAGTTCATGTTCATGATTTTCACGCTACTTTATTGCATTTAATGGGCGTTGATCATGAAAAATTGACGTATAAGCATCAAGGTAGGCGTTACCGTTTAACCGATGTACATGGACATGTGGTAAAAGATATATTAAGCTAAACTGTAGTATGAAAACTAGAAGAGATTTTATTAAAACCACAGCAGTTGCATCCTTAGTTTCTGCTACACCTACTTTTGGAGCTAACATTATTACCGGCAAAAAAGAAAGAAATGATGATATCATTTACGGTCATGGTGATTACAAATACAAGTTGGATAAAAATTGGGCAAAAGTAAGCGCATCACGTACGCCGCTTTTAAATTGCCATGAAATGGTAATGGATAGTAAGGGTAGATTGATTATGCTGGGCGATAATCCTAAAAACAATATTCTGATTTTTGATAAATCAGGAAAATTGTTGGATTACTGGGGTACTGCTTATCCTGGAGGTCACGGACTAACATTGTCTAAAGAAGGCGGAGAGGATTTTTTATACCTCACTGATTCTGGATGGTATGTTAATCGCCGTGGCGAACTATTACAACATAACGGAAGAGTAAGTAAAACTACCCTTGACGGGAAAGTGATTTTTGATATTGGACATCCGCAAACTATTGGTGTTTATGAAGTTGGTGATCACTTTTGTCCAACCGAGGTAGCTGTAGGACCCAATGGCGATATTTATGTTGCTGATGGTTATGGCAAAGATTATATCCTGCAATACGATGCTAAAGGGCAGTTTATTAGGAAATGGGGTGGACATGACAATGAAGATAAAAATTATAACCTTCAAAATGCCCATGGAGTAACTGTTGATTATCGAGATAAAAATAATCCTGTTTTAATTTGTAGCTCCCGTGCTGAAAACGCATACAAATTCTTCACGCTTGACGGAAAATATATTAGGACATTACACCTAAACAATATGTATGCGTGCCGCGCAGTAATTGATGACAATAATTTATACGCGGGTGTTTGTTGGTCAATTCCTAAAGGAGAAACCAAATTTGATTGGTTAGCACACACAGGATTTGTTACCGTTTTGGAAGGTGATAAAGTGGTTTCTAATCCAGGTGGTACGGAACCTGTTTACAAAAAAGGAGCGTTGCAACCATCGTATCAATTAGAACATAAGCCTATTTGGCATGGTCATGATGTTTGTGTAGATGAAGATAAAAATTTATATGTGTGTCAATGGAATGCCGGGCACTCCGCACCTTATAAATTAGAAAGAGTATAACAAAGTATACGAATTTATGGAAGAATCGAATATCATATTATTTTTTGGGCGTTTTCACCCTTTATTAGTGCATTTACCTATAGGGTTTTTAATTTTTGCCGGGATTATTGAAGTTACTGAACGCTTTAATTTTACTAATGGATTAAAAAAAGTAGTACCATTTTCACTTTTATTGGGTACGCTGAGTGCTGTTGCTGCGTCGGTTTTAGGACTAATGCTAGCAACTAGTGGCGATTATAATCACGAAGCATTAGATGATCATAAATGGGCAGGTATTGCAACAACTCTAATTGCATTATTTGCTTATTTACTAAGTTTAGACTTATCTATTTTTAAAGCAATAAAAGAAAAATTGTATTTGGTGGTGGTTGTAGTTATGATTGGTGGTTTATCCGCTACTGGGCACCTAGGGGGTAATTTGACTCATGGAGAGGACTACTTAACCCACTATATGCCTTTTAAAAAGAAAGAAGTGGATCCTTTAAAGCGTCCTGAGGTTACTGAAATCGCTCAGGCACAATTTTTTGGTGATGTGGTGCATCCGATTATAAAAGCAAAATGTTATTCTTGCCACAATACGAGTAAACAGAAAGGGCAACTTTCATTTGAAAGTATTGAAACTTACATGAAAGGTGGCAAGCACGGAAAAACCATTGTTGCTGGTGATGCTGCGGCAAGTGAATTGCTTATACGAGTAAATCTATCGGAAGATGATAAGTTATTCATGCCACCAAAAGGAAAAACCCCTTTAACGGAGGAAGAAAAACTTATTATTGAATATTGGATTAATAAAGGAGAAGCAAGTTATGATGCTGATTTTATGGCAAGTAAACCCAATGAAGAAATGCTTGATTTGGTAGCTGGTTACCTAAAATTATCAGGTCATTCTGCAGGTGGTGATATGGTGAGCTTTGGCAACATTCCAGAACAAACAATAGCCTCTTTACAAGAACAAGGTTTTTCGATACGTGAACTTGCTGCTAACTCGTATGCTTATGATGTCGTTTTACCAACCGGTAAAAGTGATGCATCAACAATTGCTCAAAAATTAGAAGCACTAAAAGCTATAAAAGATAATATTTTGTGGTTATCACTGGAAAATAGCGGGCTTACAGATGCTCATGTAGGACAGCTTAATTCTTTTTCTAATTTAAGAAAACTTAATATTTCTAAAAATTCATCTTTAACAGATTATGGACTAAAAAAATTAGTGGAATTAAAAAACATGGAAAGTATTAGCATGTATGCTACTAAAGCTGATGTAGCGACTATTGAGGCACTTGCAGCCATTACCAAATTGAAAAATATTTACGTGTGGAAAACCAATTTAGATGATAAAGAAATTGCAACTATGCAGGATAAGCATAAACAACTCACATTAGTTTCGGGAATATGATGTAACAGCAGTTAATAATAGTTAGTTTATATAAAATTTATATTATCATTTTAAGGCAAAATATCGGAATGATTGGTGTGCAAATAATGGTGTATATATAATTATACTATTAATGTAAGTCAAAAGAGTTTAACCCCGTCAATGCACAAATAATTATTTTGTGATCTTTGATAGCCTAATTTGATAAAAATTAGGCTTTTTTTAGTTTTTTAACTAGTTAATTATAAGTGTTTTAGTACAATATGGTAATATGTATTAGTATTTAAATCATATGTGATGTATAAATTAATGTTAACCCAATTACATTTACAAAAAAAATATGCGAAAAATAAGTTTTATTCAAGTAATTACTGTGGTATTTACTTCATTTACAATTTTTGGATGCAGTAATGATTCTTCTGATGAAAATAAGGAGTTAGATACAACAGCACCTGAAATTAGTTGTTTTGAAAATATTGAAGTAAAAATAGATGCTACAGCATCGGGTACTGAAGTAAGTTTTAATACACCTTTAGGCACGGATGATGTGTCGGAAGTGAGTACCAAACAAACTAAAGGTTTAACATCAGGTAGTTTGTTTCCAGTAGGATCAACTACAAATACATTTAGTACCACAGACGCGGCAGGCAATACTGCATCCTGTAGTTTTAATGTTATTGTTACCAGAAAAGCACCTTTATCGAGTGCTCCCTATTTTGTAGGTAACAATCCAACACCCAAGGGCAAAAAATGGGAAAAAGTAGCCAACAAATCTGATGAGTTTGACGGAACTGCTTTTGATGATTCCAAATGGCATAAGAATCCAGCTACGGATGGATTTGGGTGGTATGGTAGACCCCCAGCTTTGTTTGATCCTGAAAATGTTACTGTAAATGACGGAAATTTAAATATTACTACCCTTAAATATGATACCCCTAAAACAGCAAATAGCAGGGATTGGACTCATGGAGGTGCTATAGTTAGATCAAAAGAAACAGTAAAAGCAGGTCAGTATTTTGAATGTAGAATGAAGGCGAATAAAACGGTAATGTCTTCCACATTTTGGCTTTCATTTAAACAAAATTGTAATACAGGTCCTGTTAGAAAATTAGAACTTGATGTTCAGGAATGTGTGGGTCGAACGCACGCTGGAACCGCTGTTTGGGCTAAAGATTTTGCAAATATATACCACTCTAATACCTGGAGGCATGATAGGCCTTGTGATACGGCTATTGATGAATCCAAACAAGCACCAGCTATAAAGATTTTAGAAGAAGAAAATAATTCAAGATATTTTGTTTACGGTTGTTGGTGGAAGTCACCAAAAGAAATTTTATTTTATCTGGATGGTGAATTTTCGCACGCCATAACCAATCCTCCTGCAGATTTTGATTTGGAAGGACATATAACCATGGCCATCGAAACTTATAATTGGAATCCCATTGATGCTGATAACATTTTTGAAACAGCTTCATATGATGATTTGACAACAAAGTACGATTGGGTTAGAACATGGGATTTAGTAGATGAATAGGGTTTTTTTACCATATTAATAGTTGTTTTGAGTACGTGAAAGGGCACCCTTAAAAAGGTGTCTTTTTGCATTTTATAGAAGTGCAGAATCTAATGATGTTATTTATAAATACTAGTTCAGTTTTTAATGGATTTTTTTTTATCAAAATTCCTTGACTAAATTTGGTTCATATTCAATTGTGAATCTTGTTTATAAATAGCGAATTAGTATCCTAATTTTTTTGTGATTAACTTCATTTTTCCTTGCTTTTATCATAATATAGTTGCGATTAAAACAAATAGTTAACCCCTGTAAATTTTTAAAATTGATATGATTAATTATCAGTATTTTCGTAAGAAATTGTGTAACATTTTTTTAACAAGCGCTTACACTACTATGAATAGAACATTACCTTTTTTACTATTATCCTTTATTTCAATAGCAGTTTTTGCCCCAAAAAAAATAGCCAATATTACTTACGATGCTATAACAAAAGACGTTGCGTCATTTGTTGAAAAGGATAACTATGCTGAAATTGTTGAAGCTTACAATAAAATTTTTGTTAACGATTCAGCGTATGGAGATGCATTAGCTTCCAAAACATACTATTTATTAAAGTTGAAAAAATATGATGAGGCCATTTTCAGAAGCAGATAAAGGGTTGGTAAAAGTGGCTAATGGGTTTAAATACGCTTTGTATTTAAATAAAGGAGTGGCCTATGAAGCTCTGGAAAATTATAATGAAGCAATTCAAAATTACAACGTAGCTCTTAAAGAGTTTCCTAAAAATTTTCAATTTTATTATAATAGGGGAGTAGTTTATGAAAAGCTTAAGGAGCATGAAAAAGCAGCTGAAGACTTTAAGCAAACCATTGTTTTGAACCCTTTTTATCCTGAGGCTCATTTTCAACTGGGAACTATTTGTTATAGGGAAAAAAAGATGGCTCAAGCACTCATGGCATTAAATATGTATTTGGTGTTAAACCCAGATGGAGAAAATTCTCTATCAATATTAAGTTCAATTAATACCTCTTTTTCGCGAAGCAATGATGCTACTCCCACTGGAATTCAAATTTCAAAAGATGATGACTCTTTTGAGGATATTGATTTGATCCTTAGCAATGGAATAGCACTTAACAAGGGGTATAAAATTAAGAATAAAATTGATTTACCTATGGTTAAGCAGAGTCATGTATTGTTTGAGCAACTAAAGGATTACGATGGTGGAAATGGTGGATTTTGGAATCAAAAATATGTGCCTTTCTATAATTGGATTAATGAAAATGATTTGTTTGATGCCTATGTGTATACGATTATGTTTTCGCTTCAAAAAAGCACCTATAAAAAAATTGTTGATAAAAACATTTCAAAGATTAAATCATTCATTGCAAATACTTTTACTAAATGGCCCAGTATTGCTGGTGCGAATAATATGATGACCCTTCGCGGTAAGGAGCAAAAAGTAAGTTGTTTGTATGAGGATAAAAAACTGTTAGCTATTGGGGTACGCAAAATGAGAAAGAAGTTGGCGTTTGGGAATTGTTTGATACTAATGGAAGGTTAAAAGGAGAAGGCGTATTTGATGAGAATGGTAAAAAAGATGGAGAATGGAAGTCGTTTACTACCAAAGGAAAATTGAGTCATACTTCAAATTATATAAATGATTTGTTGGAGGGGAAATTCACTTCTTATTTTGATACCGGAAATGTTAATTATGAGTATTTCAATAAAAAAGGAAAAGCAGCAGGGGAATATACAAATTACAACGAATATGGCGCTATAATAGAAGTTAAAAATTATATTGATAATGAACTCCATGGAGCGTACAACTCGTATTACGATATTGGAAAAGAAGCCAAGGAATACGTAGGAACTTATAAAAAAGGAAAGTTAGATGGGGAGTTAGGTAATTATTATGATAATGGCCAGCTGTGGAATAAAGTCTCCTATATCGATGGCAAAATGCAGGGAAAAAAAGTCACTTATCACTACAATGGGGAGTTAAGCTCAAAATCTACATACGAACAAGGGAAATTGACGGGTAATTATATTAAATATTACCCTGATGGCACTGTTGAAGAACAGGGGCAATTCGTGGATAATATGTATGAAGGGCTTTGGAAAATCTATTTATCTGACGGTACTATTTATAAAGAAATTAATTACGAAAAAGATCAGTTTAATGGTGAATACAAGGAATATGATGTTGATGGGAAATTGTATTATAATTTTATTTATAAAAAAGGAGAGCTAGTTGGAATATCCTATTATGATAAAGAAGGAAACGTATTAAGTAACGAAAGGAAGAAATCTGGTAAAATAAATTACAAAGGGTATTCTCCTGTAGGCGAATTAGAGTCAAAAGGGCTTTATAATCTTAAAGGCGGAAAGGAAGGCACTTGGTCCTATTTTGAGTACGGCGCTAAAACGGGATATGGTACTTTTAAAAATGATCAGTTGCAAGGAGGTTATTTTCAGTTTTATAATGATGGGAACAAAAAGATCGAAAAATCGTTCAAGGATGATAAATTAGAAGGTTATTTTGTAAGCTACTATAAGAATGGAAAAATTGAAGAACAAGGATATTATCGAAATGGCTTTGCTGTTGGTCAATGGCTTTTGTATTATAAAGATGGATCGGTAAATAAGGATTATTTTTACCATAATAATGAATTGCATGGTATACAAAAAGAATTTTCGGTTACGGGGAAGTTGTATTCGGAATCAACTTATGAATTCGGAAGATTGCTTACCCGCACATACTATAATTCTAGCGGAAGCGTGCATGAAATTATTGATAATACTGATTTTAGTACAGAAAGAACAACAACTTTTACCCATTTAAACGGATCACCTTATTCAGTTACTAATTACTTGGGAGGGAAAAAACACGGAGCATATAAAAAGTATTATTTCGACGGGCAATTATCTCAACAAGGAGATTATTTTAACGATAATGCCACAGGTAAATGGGTATCCTATCATGAAAATGGTAAGGTAAAAAGTGAAGGAAGCTATGAGCAGGGAAATGCTATTGGCGAGTGGAATTATTATTACGATAACGGAACTTTAGAGGAAACACGTTTTTTTAAAAACAATAAGATTAATGGCAAAAACAAAGAGTATTATAATGATGGTACCCTTAAAAATGAAATTGATTACCGGAATGGAGTAATAAATGGGCTACGAAAATTTTATAGCCCAACAGGGAAATTGCAGTTTGTACGCTACTATAATAATGGAGATTTAATTGGCTATTCATATAATGATGGTCAAGGAAAATTAAAGCCAATGATACCCCTAAAATCAGGAACAGGCAAGTTAGTGGCTTATTATAGTAATGGTATCAAGTCCGCTGAAATGGAATTTAAAAATGGATATTTTATAAATGATTACAAAATATATACTTATCAGGGTAAAATAAACAAAGTAATGACGCATAAAGCCAATGAAAATCATGGGTCTTATAAAGTGTATTATGCTAATGGAATATTAAAATCTCATTATAATTATTATTACGGTGACTTAAACGGGGAGTTATTGGAATATTACCCCAACGGTAAGCTTAAAAATAAAAAGCATTACGTTAATGACGTTTTAAATGGAGAAGCTGAATATTATAATGAAAATGGTACACTTATTGAGAAACGAATTTATTTTAATGGAATGATTGAAAAACAAATAAAGCAGTAGTATGAGTAGACTTTTTAGCACATTTATTTTTCTTTTTTTATTAGGAACTACTATTCAAGCACAGTCTCAAGAATTTTCGCCTTTGTACAAAAAATATAAGGACAAGTATCCAAATGCTAATTTTGTACGTCTTTTGGATGAAATTAAGATTGACGTTTCTTTAAATAACAATGATCTAGAAATCAGCCAGCATATTAGGGAAGATAATTTGTACATGTCGGCAGGAGCCACTTATGGTTCTAAAAGAGCAATTCATTATTCGTCATTTTTTGAGGTGGATGATGTTAAGGCATCTTCATTGGTATTTGACGGAGGCAAGTACAAAGAAATACCTGTAACGGATTTTGTGCAAAAAGATGATATGAATACAAGTTTTTATGATGACAGTAAAACTATTAATTTTATATACCCACGTTTGCACGAAGGTGCTAAAACTTCATTAAGCTATTCACAAAAGATAAAAAATCCACGATTTTTAAATGCGCTTTATTTTGGATTAAATGCACCAATTGCTAAAAGTAAATTTACATTAAGTGTTGATAATGAAATTGAACTTGAATTGAAAGAGTTTAATTTAGAGGGTTTAGATATAAATTTTTCTAAAAAAGAAAAAAAGGCAAAATCATATATACTTGGGAAACGGAAGAGGTTGCAGCCTATGATATGGATAGTGGAGCGCCTAGCTTTCGAACCATTGTACCACATATTATTCCTATATTAACTTCATACAAAACAAAAAAAGGAACTAAAAAGCTGTCGTCGTCAGTGGGCGATTTGTATAATTGGTACTATTCGTTAGTAGAAAATGTAAACACGGAGTCTTCAAGTCCAGAGTTAGTCGCATTGGTCAAAGAACTTACTAAGGATAAAAAAACGGATTTGGAAAGGGTAAAGGCAATTTATTATTGGACTCAGGAAAATGTAAAATACATTGCGTTTGAGTATGCCTTAGGTGGTTTTATCCCAAGAGAAGCCAATGATGTTTTCAGAAAAAAGTATGGTGATTGCAAAGATAATTCAAGTATATTATCGGAAATGCTGGAAATTGCAAATCTGAAAGGGAATTTAACATGGATCGGTACTCGGAGTATTCCTTATACTTACAGTGAAGTTCCAACACCTGCAGTGGATAATCATATGATTTTATCGTATACCGAAGGGGAAAAAGTGTATTACCTGGATGCTACAGGTAGGTATACACCCATTGACATGCCATCATCATTTATTCAAGGGAAAGAGGCGCTTATCGGTATTGGGAAAAATGATTTTGTTGTAAAAAAAGTACCCGTGGTTCCTGCAGAACGAAACCAAATTAGTGACAGTATATACATCAATATCGAAGGGAAAAAGGTCATTGGTAAAGGAAAGTTTGTAACTAATGGATATCTTAAAACTGATCTTTTTCATGCACTGGAAAAATTGACAAAACAAAAGGATTTAAAGGAATTCTACACTTACCAATTACGTAAAGGAAGTAATCGTTTTTTAATTGATGATTTTAAGGAAGCTAATAAATTTGCTTATGACAAAGCTTATAGTGTGGATTATACTTTTAATATCGAAAACTACGCACAAGGCTATGAAAATGAGGTGTATGTTAACATGAATTTTAATAGAGACTTAAGTCGTTTAAAAGAGGACGATAACCGTAAAAGCGGGAAACAGTTTAATTATAAAAGCACTAATGAAATGACTTCGGTATTGGAAATTCCGAGTACAATGCAACTAGATTACGTACCTGAAAGTTTTGAAATTTCAAATGATTTTTTTAGTTGTAAAATTGAATATGCTACTAAAAGCAATCAAGTTATTTATAAATTGAGCGTCACTCAAAATTTTATTGAGCTTACGCTAGAAGAACAAAAGGAGTTGAATAAAATGATCAAAAAAATTGAGAAGAATTACAAGGAGGTTGTGATTCTTAAAAAGAAATAAAAAGGGAATGAGTTCCTCAAAAAAGGTCAATTAAAGCAGGCCGTAAATAGATCGTAGGAGATTGTAAGTTTTCAAAAAAACACCTTGATCTTCAAAATTAAATAGAAACTGATATCTTGCATTTAAATAGCATTGGAACATCTAGGATAACTAAGTTATTTGAAAATTGAATAAGAATATATTTTTTATATTCACAACAACCAACAATCAATGCTCAAAAGTATGGAGCTAGCCTCAATTATCAAGCGCCCCAAATACTATTACACAGCTTAAAATTTATACATGAATACACACAATAGTTTTTTAATTTCACTAGTATTATTTTTTACAACATCTGCAATTTTTAGTCAAACAGCAGCAGTTTGCGAAACCTATGAATGGGATGAAAACCCTACAAGTAGTTTTAATACCACCGCTCATACTGAAAAAGACGTTGTTGCTTTTCAGGAAAAGACAATTAATGAATTTGTATTAACCGCTGAAGGAGGTTTTGTAGAATATTCATTAATACATAACATTTACTGGTTAAATTCCAATGATAAAATTGAAGAGTATAATAAGGTATACTTACCCACATCAGCCACAAAAATATTGGTAAAAAATAAGGCACGCGTAATTACAAAAAGCGGAAAAATAATTGAGCTTGATGATTCAAAAATACTTGAGGCAAAAAATGAAGAAACGCAAGTAAACTACAAATATTATGCATTTGAAGGTGTTGAAAAAGGATCGTTTATTGAGTATTATTATGTTATTAAACGCTACCCAGCTTATACCGGAGCTAGTGTATATTTACAAGATGGATACTATAAAGAAAATGTTAGTTTTTACCTTTATTCACCAAAAAATTTAGTGTTCAGTTCAAAAAGTTATAATGGATTGCCTGAAATGGTAAAAGATACTTTGGTAAAGGATAAAAACCTTTGGACGGTAAAATTAGATAAAGTGGAAGGTTTGGAAATTGAAAGTCAAGCGCCTTACGATACTGCTTTGCAAAAAGTAATTTATAAGCTGGATAAAAATACTGCTAATCCTACTAAAGAGTATGTTTCTTATGGTGAGGTTACCCAAAACGTATACAAAAGTTTGTACCCTGAATTGGATAAAAAAACGGCGAAAGCCTTAGATAAATTTATAGCTTCAATTTTAAAGGTAAAAGGAACGCCCTCGGCAGAAGAAATATTACAAATAGAAACTTACATAAAATCTAATATTTTTGTTACTACAGCCAAACAACAAGGGTTAGACGATATTGATAAAATATTAGAAACTAAAATTGCAGGCGAGACTGGGATGATGCGTTTATATGCAGCTATATTTAATAAATTAGGGGTTAAACATGAAATTGTACTCACCTGTCCGCGTAGTGATGTTAAGTTTGATAAAGATTTTGAAGTTTACAACTTTTTAGAGGACTACTTAATTTATTTTCCTAAGCTTAAATTATACATGGAACCTTTAAGTCCGCTTTCGCGTTTAGGTTTTCCTTCGGGCAATTTAACGGACACTTATGGATTATTTATAAAGCCTGTGACTCTTGGTGATTTTACTTCTGGTTTAGGAAAAGTAAAATTTATTGAACCCGTTAATTATGATCAAACGCAATATAATTTAATTATGAATGTGTCATTTGATCCGGATGATTTGACAACTACAAATTTAGAAATGGACCGGAAAATGAGTGGATATTACGCGTTGAGTGTGCAGCCATATTTACATTTAGCAAAAGCAGAAGCTAAAGATGAAGCCATTGAAAATATTATAAAATCGATTAACGAGAATTTAGAAATTAAGGAAAAGCAAGTGTTTAATGACGGACAATATGACTTTGGAAAAAAACCTTTGCATATTACCGCAAAAATGAGTTCCGATGCTTTTGTTGAAAAGGCAGGTCGAAAATATCTTTTCAAATTAGGTGATTTGATTGGACTGCAACAAGAAATGTATCAGGAAAAAGCACGAAAGCTTCCTGTAGAAAATATGTTTGAAAGAAGTTACAATCGTAAATTGATTGTAGACATACCCGATGGCTATCAATTTCAAAATTTAAACAGCATAAATATTGACGAGTCTTTTGAGGAAGATGGAAAAGTTCAATTCATGTTTAAATCCAGTTATGAAATACAAAACAATCAATTAATTGTATCTGTATTGGAATACTACAATCAAAATATTATCCCGGTAGCTATTTATGAAAAATACAGAACGATCATTAATAGCGCAGCAAATTTTAATAAAGTTACTTTAGTTTTAAACAAAAAGTAGAAATAGTTAACTACACACCATTTTAAATTTCATTGATTAATTTTGTAACGATTTCAAACTTATACGTTTTAGGAAATGTATAAGTTTGGGACGTAATTAATTGTTGATTTTATAGGAAACCTAACGATTATTTGCGTTTTAGCAAATAAAAATGATCTGCAAACTAATTAGCACAACCAATATTATTTGTAGATAATACAGTTAAACAATTGTTTAATTTAACATTTATTTCACTATATTGCTTTAACATAATTCCCACACTTGATTTTGTTTTTTTGTTGAAAACGTTTTTGTTTTTCTTCAAAAAACGTTTTTTATCTCATCATTGTTTCGCCAAATAAGGACAATTAGTATTGATGCCTTTTTTGGATTTTTAATGATGCATATCCTTTAACAAAGGATTAGAAAATTTACTAATTAGTACATTAACTCAATATACAAGTGATTAAAAAAAATACTACTACTTCAGTCAATCCAACGCGAAAAAGATTTGGTATTCTAGGTTTGGTTTTTATATCGGTGGTTATTAATTACCTCGATCGATCTAACATATCGGTTGCAGCTACTGCATTATCAAATGAATTAGATTTGGATAAAGTTAAAATGGGATTAATTTTTTCAGCCTTTGGTTGGACTTATGCCAGTTTACAAATTCCAGGTGGAGTAATTGTCGATAAAATTAGAGCCAGAGTTTTATACACACTCATATTAATTTTATGGTCAATAGCCACTTTACTACAAGGTTTGGTAAGTTCGTTTGCAGCTTTAGTTGGTCTTAGAGCAAGTATTGGAGTGTTTGAAGCGCCATCATTTCCTATAAATAATGCCATAGCAACAAAATGGTTCCCTGAGGAGGAGCGCGCATCAGCAATTGCTTTTTATACCTCGGGGCAGTACATAGGTCTTGCTTTTTTAACCCCATTACTAGCTTATATTCAAAGTGAATTAGGTTGGAGAGGGTTATTTATTTTATCAGGAATTATTGGAGTAATTTGGGCGTTTGTATGGTATGTTTTTTACCGAGATCCTGAAAATCATAAAGGAGTTAATCAATCCGAATTGGATTATATTCAAAAAGATGAAGTAAAAAAAGTGAAACAAGTAAAGCCTTTTAAGTGGTCCGATCTTAAATATGCATTTATATATAAAAAATTATGGGGTTTGTATTTGGGTCAGTTTTGTTTAGGATCCACCTTTATATTCTTTTTGACTTGGTTTCCTACCTACTTGCAAGAGCAAAAAGGGATTGATTTAATGAAGTCAGGGATTATGGGTTCAGTTCCGTTTCTTGGTGCTTTTTTAGGTGTTATTATTTCAGGTTTATTATCTGATCGTTTGATAAAAAGGGGAGTTTCTAAAGAGATTGCTCGTAAAGCTCCAGTGTTAACTGGATTATTTTTGTCATCGTCAATTATTTTAGCTAACTATACCGAAAG
This sequence comes from Aquimarina agarivorans, assembly GCF_000218485.1. Lineage (GTDB taxonomy): Bacteria > Bacteroidota > Bacteroidia > Flavobacteriales > Flavobacteriaceae > Aquimarina > Aquimarina agarivorans. The sequence goes on from NZ_AFPB01000135.1 coordinate 46,827, forward strand.
CCAATTTCTTACTATAGCATTTTTAACCTTAGCATTTTTTGGGACAGGTTTTGCAAGTATTTCTTGGATATTTGTTTCAACAATTGCGCCAAAAGAACACATTGGTTTGGTAGGAGGCGTATTTAATTTAATGGGTGGTTTGTCAGCTGTAGTTGTGCCAATAGTCATAGGTATTTTAGCAAAAGAAGGAAATTTTGAACCTGCGCTATTTTTTATTGGAATTATAGCCATTTTAGGATTTTTAGCTTATATTTTCCTTGTCGGAAAGGTTGAAAGAATACAAATTACTAACAACGAAACTCAAAATTAATGATCAAAATAACGGCTATAAAAACCTTTCCAGTTCGTATTGAAAATGGAAATCAGCTCATTATAAAAATAGAAACTGATCAAAAAGACATATATGGATGGGGAGCCTCTGGTTTAAGCGGAAGAGAATTGGCAGTGGTAGGTGCAGTAAAGCACTATGCTAATTTTATAATTGGAAAGGATCCTAGGCGCATTGGCGCCTTGTGGCAACAAATGTATCGAAGTCAGTATTTTGAAGGTGGACGCGTGCTAACAGCCGCCATATCGGCAATAGATATTGCATTGCACGATATAAAAGGGAAATTATTTGAAGTACCCGTTTATGAATTGCTGGGAGGTAAACAACGCGAATTTATTGAGTGTTTTGCATCGTTAAAATTTGATTCTAAAGAGGAGTTAATTAGTAAAGCACACACCCTAAAAAAAGCGGGTTTTACAGCTATACGTTTATATGAAGCTAGTGAAGGTGCAGCGCCTTTTGTAGCCAGAGAATCCATGGCTAATTTAGTAGACTGGCTGCCTGTGCTTAGAAAAGAAATGGGAAATGTAATGACTATAGGTTTGGATTACCACCATAGGCTTACCGTATCCGAAGTAACTACATTTATGAATAGAATTCCTGCAGGGACTATTGATTTTTTAGAGGAACCTATAAGAGATGAAAATCCTCAGGTTTATCAACAGCTACGGCAAATGATTAATGTGCCATTGGCCTTAGGCGAAGAATTTGCCAGTAAATGGCAATTTTGGCCATATATCAAAGATAGCATTACCCAATATGCTAGGATTGATGTGTGTAATGTAGGGGGACTAACCGAGGCAATGAAAGTTGTGGCTATGGCCGAAACAAATTATATTGATGTAATGCCACATAACCCCCTTGGACCAATTTGTACAGCAGCTACCATTCATATGCTAGCAGCTTCATCAAACGTAGCCTGGTTGGAAGAAATTAATACCCCAGTAGAATGGTGTGGTACTAACAGCGAAAAGTTTTACCCAGTGCAACCTAAATTGGAGGGAGCACGCTACAAAATTCCGGAAACACCAGGTTTGGGTGTAGAATTTAATGAAGATTTAGCGTCAGAATTATCATTTGAAATGAAAGAAACACCACATTTGTTTAAAAAAGATGGATCTTTTACAAATTGGTAATACAGTAATACTATTATGAGTTTTGTCACCTTTGGAGAAATTATGCTCCGTTTAACCCCTTCGCTTCACGCAGAAAAGTTACAATCAACCGCTGAGTTTAATGTAAATTTCGCAGGATCTGAATCCAACGTAGCAAGCGCCTTGGCCGTATTAGGAAATCAGGTTTCGTTTGTTACAAAATTACCTGACAATGCATTAGGAATTAATTGCATACAGTCCTTAAATAAATACGGCATTCAAACAAATAATATAGTACAAGGTGGAGATCGGATAGGGACTTATTTTATTGAAATAGGAACTTCCATTAGACCTTCAAGCGTTATATACGATCGTAAGTACTCAGCTTTTAGTGAAATTTCAGCCAATGAATTTGATTGGGATGCTATTTTTAAAAACAAAAAATGTTATTTGTTTCAGGAATAACCGCAGCTTTATCGAAACAGTGCGCAAAAGAATTGATCCTTTGCGTTCAGGAGGCAAAAAAACGTGGAGTACGTGTAGGTTTTGATATGAATTATCGCAGGAAATTATGGAAGGAAGCTTCCGCAGCTCGAGAAATTTTTGATGAAGTTTTAGGCATGACTGACATCCTTTTTGGAAATACAGGCGCCTTAAATGATGTGCATCATATTCAACCCAAATCCACAGATTCATTGCAAGCCACACTTGAAGCCATAGGAATTGCTAAAGAAATGTTTGGAGTAACGCATTGTGCATTCACCATCAGAAATCATATTTCAGCAAGTATAAATGAACTCCAAGCCGTCTTCTCTTCTCCGGAAGGGAATGCCATATCTAATCAATATACCGTAGGTATTTTAGATCGTTTTGGTACAGGTGATGCTTTTGCTGCCGCTTGTTTACACGGTTTAGGTAACAATTGGGAAGCACAACAACTTATTGAATTTGGTGCGGCTGCATTTGCTTTAAAACACACCATTTATGGAGATCACCATACCAGCACCAATGCCGAAATTAATGCCATTGTTAATGGACAAACCTCAGGACACGTATTACGATGAATAGACAAGAAAAATTAGCCATTATTACTCAGGAAAAAATAGTAGCCATTATTCGTTCCAAATCACAATCAAATGTTTCAATGATTATTGATGCCTTAGTTGAATCGGGGATAAAAGCGTTAGAAATTACTTCGAATACCGCTGGATTTACTGAAGAAATCCAAAAGGCAAGAAAAAAATATCCTAATATTTTGATTGGAGCCGGAACTATTACTAATGTCAATTTAGCCAAAAAAGCGGTGTCAGCAGGAGCACAGTTTATTGTAACACCAAATACAAATTCAGCTGTAGTTACTTATGCCCATAAAAATGAATTACCTGTTTTGATGGGCGCGTTAACACCCACTGAAATTTGCAATGCAAATGAAGCTGGTGCAGATGCCGTTAAATTATTTCCAGGAGGTATTGAAAGCATGGGCATTCCATATTATAAGGCTATTAAAGGGCCATTGAGTGCTATTACATTATTTGCAGTTGGTGGTATTGGATTGCACAATATTAAAGAATGGTTTGATGCAGGAATACAAGGCGTTGGAGTAGGGGGGGATTTGACTGCTTTAAACGAAACAAATTCGATAGCGAATATAAAAAACACCGCAAAGCAAATGTTGAAGATCGTTAGTGAATATTAAATTTACGTTCAATGTTTGTTTTTTTATCCTGATGTGATAGAACGATAAGAAAGAGGAGATTTTGAACCTTCCGTAGATGTCGTAGCAAAAATTACAGATGCATTTAAGATTTCTGTAGATTATCTTATTCTATTGGTGAGATTTCTTTTGCTTTTGAAAAAGAAGTACTAAAAAGACTAAAGGATATTCATTTGGCTGTAATGGGTTGTAACCTACAATAGTCAATACCGCCTGCATGTACAAGAAGGTCTATTATTAGGATAAAAAAATAACAAAAAAACAAAACCCCTTGATTTTCAAAAGGTTTTGTGGTTGTGAGCACGGGAATTAAATCTCAGGCCTCTGGGATCATTCGAATAGGGTTGTATTAATGAATACACCCTAAAAATCAATATTTTTGGTAATTTAATTCAACGGTTTTTAAGTGCATCATACAGCTAAATAATACTTCAAGGTATTCTCTAAAAGTTTTCAATCACTCATTCCAAATCAAAGCTGCAGCGCCTAAAATGGCAGGGTTTTTATCAATGAGCGGGGAAATTAAAAGTTTCACTTTGCCTCTGTAAACTTCTAATAAATTTTGTTCTAAATATTTTTTAGTTGGTTCCAATAATAGATCAGAACTTTTAGTCAAACCTCCTGCCATAAAGATGGCTTCTGGTTGAGTAAAAGCTACAAAATTTGATAATGCAGAGCCTAAAATTTCAGCCGTATATTCGAATACTTGTTGTGCAATAAAATCACCTTTTCTAGCTTCATCGGATATAATTTCGCCCGTGAGGTCGTTGTAAGAAATTGCTCTAAGTGGGCTATCATCCATATAATAGCAAAGCATGTGAGATACTGTTCTTCTTAAGCCAGTGACCGAAACATAAGCTTCTAATCCTCCTTTAATATTCAAACCAGTGAGTCTTCCGTCTCCAATAGTCATGTCTATATGACCTAATTCTCCCGCAAAACCATCAAACCCATCAACAAGCTGACCATTACAAAATATTCCTCCACCAAAGCCTGTTCCTAGAGTGACACTAATAAAATCATCCATTTCTTTTGCTCCACCAAATAACTTTTCCCCTAAAGCAGCTGCACTTGCATCATTCATTAATTTAATTGGAACATTAAAATATTTTTCTAGTGATTCCACAATAGGCAATGAACCTTTCCAATTTAAGTTAGCGGCATTTTCAATAGTTCCTCTTTTGCTTGATGCATTAGGAGCTCCAATACCTATTCCAATAACATCATAAATTTCATCTTTCTCAAGTAAAGTATTTACTTCTAGAGTTAATTGATCTATATATTCATCGAAATTTTTGTGATCTTTTGTAGAGAAGCTTTTTTCCTTATGAATTTTACCCTCGTTACAAACTAGCCCAAGTTTGGTTCTTGTCCCTCCAATATCTATACCTAATACTACTTTCATTGTTGTTTTTATTTGAAGAATAATATAAGTAAGGTTTATAAAAAAACCATCGAAAATTAATAGTTTCTTATAAAACTGAATCGGGTGTACGACAAATTTCCTTTGTGCTGCGTTTTGACATAATTTTTTTATTCTGTGCTGTTGTTTGCTTTTGTAGACGACTCTTAGCAGTGGCATTTGTTGAAACCCGTTAGTGGTTCATCGTTGGCCAGAAAGTTTTAATCGTTGCTGTAGTACATCTTTATGAGCAGATTCTATAGCACCAGAACTTATCAGTAATTCTTATAAATCGATTAACACTAATATTCATTCTCTAATGAACCTTCAAATTATAAAAAACAGTTCCTATTGCTATTTTGTTTTAGTCAATTTTTCCTGTTAATTTAAATCTAAAAGCAGAATTAAGGAGGTGAAAAGATGTTTTTTGCCGTTTAAAAACAAAGTTAAATAACAAAAGATACTATTTATATATATAG
>NZ_AFPB01000134.1 GCF_000218485.1 Aquimarina agarivorans
TTGTGGGTAATATAAAATGACTATTTGAATTGGAAAAAATTGATTGGACTTTATTGCTTAGTTATACCGGACTTAATCTAATAATAGGCTTAGCATATTTAATTGACTTGTACGATCGTCAATTTATAATGGAATTCTACTTTTTCATTCCACTTGTTTTTGTCTTTTTGATTTTTGATGTTTTCCATAAGCGTTTTTGGAATAAAAAAGTATTACTTATTTGGGGTGTCATTGGAATAGCACAATTGATAGCATACTATTCTTTTAAGGATCTTCCTGAATTGCAAGCTGTGAATGGAAATCGACTAGAATGGTTAAAAGCATTACCTCTGACAATTTTCATCTCTTTTATCTTGAATTTAATAAACAAGAAAGTATATGGAGATTATTTCATTGTGACGACGATGCGCTTAGATCCTAAAAGAGTTGACCCAAAAGATGAACGAAAATTGAGACCTGCAGATTATGTTTTTTCATTTACCGGATTTCTGATTATAATATTCGGAACAGTATTTACAAATTAAAAACTACCCACAA
>NZ_AFPB01000133.1 GCF_000218485.1 Aquimarina agarivorans
ACATTAAAATATGTATTAATTCCAAAGAAACTAAACCTATAGAATTTATTTTTGTAACTGAGGGTACTATTAGGTATCAAAGTGAAGTTGATAAAAAGGAATTAAAGTTTGAACGCTTTCAAAACATTATCATTTCAAATAAAAAAAACGCAAAGGAAGCTTATATTTTTCCTTCCAACGTTTCTGTTAAAATAAATTTTATTTATGTGCAAAGAAAGCAATATGCTAAAAAGAAGAATAACAACCTTGGATATTTAAATGCACAAATGATGTCCGCTTTTAAGGATGCCGATTCAAACTCGTTATACAAACATTTTGGTAATTTTAATTTAAAAATTGCTGATCAAATCAAGCAATTGAATGCTTCATCTGATTCTGGTATTGTCCGCACATTATCCATTGAAGGTCAATTAAATTTGATTTTGGCCATGCAAATTTTAGAACAAAGTAATTTTGATAAGGCGGCCAGAATTCCGGAATCAATGTCCAGAGAAGATATTAAAAAAGTAAATGAACTAACCTCCTATATTATTGATAATATTTCTGAACCACTTACTATTGCAGTATTATCGAAGCAGTCTGGTTTGTCTACTAAAAAATTACAACTAGGTTTTAAGGTCCGACATGACAAATCAGTAAATGAATACGTACGACAAATGAAACTGGAAATTTCCCGAGATTATATTAAAAATTCTAATGATTCAATTTCTGAAATAGTATACAATGTAGGGTTTAAAAGTAGAAGTTATTTTTCTAAAATTTTTTTTGAGAAATACGGAATTTTACCCGTAGAATACCGCAAAAATATAATTAGCAAAAAGAAATAATTTCATAACAGTTCACTTTAGTAGTGTTTAAGGTAACATATACTGTTTATTGATTTTAAATTTCAAGTGAAACATTTAAAATTTATTATGAGACACTTTTTGTTATATCCGCTATCAATCTTTCTTTTTTCTGCCATTTCATATGATGTACTGGCTCAAAAAAAAGCCCCCAAAGCCGTTAAACGTACGTTTAAAAAAATGTACCCTAATGAAAATGATCCCGATTGGCGTGTGGATAAAAATGATTATTATGAATCTCATTTTAAAAAAAAGGGCATTCATTATCGTGCTGATTTTTTATCGGATGGCACTTGGATTGAAACTGAAAATAACATCAAAAAAAAGAACTTCCTAAACCCATCATAGACATTCTTGACAAAAATTATAATGACGTGAAAATTTACGAAATTGAAAAAGTTAACCATTATAAAAAAGGTCAATTTTACGATGTAGAATTAAAAATAGATGGTAAAAAAAAAGATATTGAATTTAAAGCCGACGGCAGTATAATCAACTAGCAAGTAATTCTCTATTTAAAAAAATGCAAATGAGTTAATTTTTTATCGAATTGAGTTAATTATAGCGCAATATAACGTCACACAAAGTTTCGATAACGTTAAAAAATAATAATCCTTCACCCTAAATTTGTTTAATCAAATTAGTAATTAGAAGATTCGCCCCCATGTTTTTTCATATTTAACATAAAAACATGAGAATTTTTTATTACCCTGATTTTTTATTATCAGGATAATGATTAAAAATAAACGCATTTAGAATTATCAAATTAGGTATCAACTAAATGAAATTAATATGAAGGATACACAAATCACTCAGCAAAAAAAAGCTACAGGTTTAGCATTGTTAGATGAAAGTTTAACTGGTACCATTACTTACATCGGTGACATGTCTATTTTGAATATATCAGATAAAATTGGAAAAGGCCACGTAAGATTTTACGATTTACATGAAGGACTTAAAGTATATGATTTTGACTTAAAACTTTTGAAGGATATTGAAATTCCTATTGATTCTATTTGTTCCAACACACTTCATTTTTTTTATTGTTTGGAAGGAACATTTAGTCATCAGTTTGAAAGTATTGATACTCCAGTTTCAATTGAACAATTTCAAACCGCCGTAGCACATAGTAATGATGGATTCCAAAGTCGAATTCTTATAGAAAAAAACAAACATCTCGTAGTCAACATCATATTTGTAAACAAAAAAGATTACTTTGAAAAGTTTAATGATGAATCCTTGGAATTTGGAGAAAAAATTAAAAATCTTTTAAATGACATTAGCAAACAACAAAAGTATTTTCATGCTGGAGGTTTCAGTTTAAAAATAGCAGAACAACTAAAACTCCTAATTGATATTGAACACGCTAATGATGTTTCGGAAAAATTAAGTCAAAAAGGAAGGTACTACATTGTGCTAGCCAAACAAATTGAGCAGTTTTACAATGAAATAAACGATACCGAAAATACAAGTAGTCTTTTTAAATCAGAACTCGAAAAGATTATTGAAATAGGTAATTTTATAAATAAACAACCCGAATTACCACATGCTATTAGGTCTCTTTGTGTAAAGTTTGGACTATCTCCTGCTAAATTACAAGAAGGATTTAAATACATGTATAAAAGGACTGTTTCTGATTACATTAGAAACGTTCGATTGGAAAAAGCGGTTTACTTGATAAAAACTACAGATTTCAACATTTCAGAAATTGTATACTCTGTAGGACTCACCAGCAGAAGTTATTTTTGTAAAATTTTTAAAAAGAAATACGAATGCAGTCCTAAAGAATTTAGAAAGCGTCAGAAAAGTTAAATATTATCAATATAGATTTAATATACTTCAATAAAATTAAGATATTATTGTTTAGGCAAAATATAAAGTAACACCGAAGCCCAAGTAGTTTCGGTGTTGCTTTACTATAAGGTTATAAGCAATAAAAAAACCATTTTAATAGGAAATTTTATATCGGAAACGGTAATATATACTGCAACAGTCACATTATGGCATTAGAGTCCATATTAGCTGGAAATGAACGACGCTTACAGCTATTCTAATCTTAATTTGCACTATAAATAACGTGCATGTGTAATTTTTCAAGATCAACATTCAAAAATAGTATACTACTATTCAGTACTATTATAATAGTGTTACTTGGAATACATTGGATAACTTCTACTGTACTTAAACATAAGCTTGTAAATGCTCTACATGCTTCTCCTAAAATTACATTAAACTATTTAGATATTGATTTTAATCTCTTTACTGGCTCAATAACTGTAAAAGATCTTCATTTCATTGAAAAAAACCAAAAACTTCAAACAATACTAGATATTACTGCTAATAAATTAGAGATTAAATATTTTAATTATTGGGATTATTTCAACAAAAAAGAACTAAATGCAGAAACCGTCTATTTAGATACTCCAAAGTTATGCATCTACCAGCGCCCTAAAACTAAAAATCAGTCCCGCGTTAAAAAAAAAATTCCCCTAGCTGTTAAAAATTTGACATTGAAGGACGGAGTATTACAGCTATTTGAAAATAATAAAAAAAATCCTGAATTTAAAATTCAACAAATTGATCTTAACCTTCTGGAAACAAGCATTCCGAACATAAACAATGTTCAGAGTCCTGCATCAATAAGTTACGAACAAGTTAGTGCTAATTTCGATGATTTATTTCTTAGACTTAGCGATTTAGATGTATTAATTATTCAAAATGTAGCCATTCAAAACGATCATGCTACTTTTAAAAATACTGATGTAAAAACCATTTACGGTAAACGAGAATTATCAAGTCATTTGAAACATGAAAAAGACCATATTAGTTTGACCGTACCAAAAATTGAAGTAGATAAATGGGCTATATTAAATAGAGATACTTTAAATACCTTTTACGCTAATGATATACAGATCTTACAAGCCGACTTAAATTTGTTCCGAGATAAGGCAGTTGTTGATAATACAGTTTACAAATCACTTTACGGCGAAAAAATGAAACAGCTCAATTTTAAAATGGAACTACCAAAAATTAATGTAATAAATGGTAAAATAACCTATGAACAGTTGATTGAAGATAATGATTCCGCAGGGAAGCTTTTTTTTACTAACGTAAATGCTAACCTGGGTTTATCTAATTTAAGTGAAGCAAAACATCAAATTAAATGCAAAGCATCAGCTCACTTTATGGGGGACTCACCCGTAACATTAGAAACCACATTTAATGCAAACCCGAAAACGAATTTTGTTGCCACAGGTAGTTTTTCAAATTTTGATGGTAGCTCAGTTAACTCTTTTTTAGAAACTAATTTACAAACCCGTATTAAAGGCGCTGCTGAAAAAATTTATTTCAACATTAATGGTAACAATTACAAAGCTTTTGGTGATGTAAAACTAAAATACAAGGAATTATCAATCGAAATTTTACGTAAAGATGTTTTAAAAGTGAACAAATTACTTACAGCCCTAGGAAATTTTATTATCCATAAAAATGATAGCGTGGACGTTAATGGATATCGACATGGTAAAATTGACATTGAACGCGACCAAACAAAATCCTATTTCAATTTTTTGTGGATTAGTCTAAAAGATGGACTAATAAACGCATTAACAAATAAAAAATAACAAGTTTATGAAGAAGAATTTAGCAAAGAAAAAACGCATTTGGATACCCGCAACAATACTTATTATTATAATTAGTTTACGAATTGCTTTGCCTTTTATTTTAAAAAGTTACGTAAATAAAACACTAGCAAACATACCAAATTATTATGGCCAAGTAGCGGACATAGATATTTCGCTAATTAGAGGGGCTTATGTAATAAAAGGACTCTACTTAAATAAGGTAGATGCAAAAAGTCAAATTCCATTTCTTGATTTTAAACAAACTGACATTTCTATTCAATGGAAATCTTTAATAAATGGAGAAATTGTTAGTGAAATTGTTATGAATGAGCCTTCTTTTACATATGTTTTTGAAGATCACAAAAGCACTAATAATCAAAATACTCAGGAAGCTGAAGTGGAAGACTGGTCAAAAGCATTAACGAATCTTGTACCCATTGACATTAACCGATTAAAAATTAACAATGGAAAACTAGCTTTTGTTGAAGTGACTACCGATCCTACTATTGATTTACAACTAAATACTATTTCATTAGAGGCCAGTAATTTACGTAATATTGTACGCGAGGGTGATAAATTACCTTCAAACTTGAACGCCTCTGCGGTATCTATCGGTAATGGAACAGTAACCTTAAATGGAAATATGGATATTATAAAGAGTATTCCAGACATCGATATTTCTTTTTCATTAAAAAACGCTGATGTTACCGCATTAAATGACTTTACAAAACACTATGCTGGTATTGATTTTTCAGGAGGTAAATTTGGAGTTGCAAGCGAAATAGCAATTAACGATGCTTACTTAAAAGGATATATAAAACCTATATTAGATGATGCAAAACTCATTGGAAAAGAAGATAAATTTTTAAATAGCCTTTGGGAAGGTTTTGTTGGCTTTTTCAAATTTGTGGTAAAAAACCAAAAAGAAAATACCATAGCTACTAAAGTTCCTATTGAAGGTGATTTGAGCAATGTCAAAACAAAAATTTTTCCAACCATCACAAATATTTTTAAAAATGCCTGGATAAAAGCGTATGAAAATATTTCGGATGAAAGTATTGAATTCAAAGATGCTTCTAAATAATGGTAGGTTTTAACAATTAAAATTTTGACATCTAATGTTTGAAATCAGGTATTACTTGAATTAAAAGTTACTGTTTTTTGCTGTTAGCCATTGGCTATCGGCAAATGATAGCTTACTTTTAGCCTAACCTAATTTGTTTTTGTTAATAGGAATTCACTTTTTATTATTGTAAATAATAATAATAACAATACGCTAAACCTTAAAAACTATTTGTCAATAAAATATCTATTTCCAAAATGAATCTACGAATTTAAATCTGTTAGATGTGATTAAAAAAATAATAATTACAAAAACAGTCGAGCCCTGTAATTAATTTATATAGGCTATTGAGTTACAAATAATGGTTTTTGAGTACCCAATAATTTTAAATAAGCTTGATATTTGTGTAGATTTACTTTTAATTTAAACAATCTTATGTCTTTAATTACCATTTTATTAAATATCTTTTTACCGCCATTATCAGTTTTTTTACAAAAAGGACTAGGAAGTGCTTTTTTAATCAACATCCTGTTGACACTTTTAGGAGGCTTACCAGGAATGATACATGCGTTTCTAGTAACAAGTAAACAACCTGCTTAATTGTTGAGAACGTATTATTCCGTAATTTTGTTTACAATTTTGTGCGAAATAACTGAATTACTTTAAATTAATTTTATGAATACCTCTCCTACCCTTATTTGTATTGCAGACATCAGCGGTTTTACCGAATTTATGAGCGATACCGATATAGAGTTGAGTGCTAAAGTTATTTCTACTTTATTGAACAAGGTTATTTATGCAAATGAAATTGGACTAAAAGTATCTGAAATTGAAGGTGATGCCGTATTATTTTATAAATATGGTAAATTGCCTTTACTGAATGATTTAATTAATCAATGTAAACATTTTTACGCTCAATTTTATGCGCAACTAAATGCGCTATATAAAAGCAATAAAAATCATACCGAAAGTGAAAACATAAAAAAAATGTTGGGACTTAAGATCATTCTTCATTACGGGAAAGAAGTTGGGTCAGTTCAAATTGGAAAAAACATCAAGTTAATGGGTGAGGATGTGATTACAGCGCACCGGCTTTTAAAAAATAAAGTTCCTATTGATGAGTATTTACTGCTATCGGAAAATTTACTACAGCAATATACTGAAACTGAAATTGAATCGAACTTGGAATGGGCTTCACTAAAAGAAAAAGAAACCTCATACGAGCATATTGGCGATATTACCTATCGCTACATTAATTTAACTCCCCTAAACGAATAATGTTTACCAATTAAATTAGAAAGACTAAACCCTTATTTTTAGCCTCCCTACCACATCCTTTTTAAAGGAATTCACTTCCACTTTAGAAGAGCAAAAGATCAACTCACGATCCTCCTATCTTTGTTATACAAATAAACATACAGTTATATACCAATCTATTGATACTGTAAATTGCAGCTTTTCAAGCTTATGGGATGTAATAAATATATTCATCTCACCAAGGCTCTGATTTTAAATTTCTCAAATAAAAACTAGAATATTTTTGTTTGAATAAATAAGAAAATTTGAGCGTAGTTTTAACTAAGGTGTGCAGGTATCAAAAAGTAAAAGATCTTTTTATGGGAAAAATTTTACTTAGGAAATGGTATTTAATTAATATTAACCAAAAAATTTAAAATATGAAACTATTAAAAACTTTGTTAAGTACCTTATTAATATTAGAATCAACGGCTTTTTATGCACAAAATGTATCATCAGTTGAACATGATGTAATGCGTACCACAAAAAAGAAATCTTTTATTAAAGATAAAGACGGTACAAAAACGCCATTTAGAATGAAAGTAATTGAACGTAGAGATTACCGTTTTGCTTTTGAAGAAGAAGATAAGGGTAAAACGGATCAAGATCGTGTAATAATGCCAGCTTATGTAACTAAAGTAGTATATCTAGATAATGATTTTGACAAATACTATGATAAATATATAGTAATTCGTTATAAAAAATCATACGAAGACAAATTTGAAATTGTACCAACAGAAAATGGATTGGGACTAAAAGTAGATGAAAAAATGGTTGAAGATATTAGTAAAGCCGGATTTTATGTGACAGATACTGATGATAATGATTATTTTGTGGTAGAGGAATTTAGATCTATCTAATATAATAGACCAAAATATCAGCAAAAAACCGCTTTCAGCGGTTTTTTTTATACCTAAATTTATAGGTTTTGAATACTATTCGTTTTGAAGTAGTAATATTGCATAACTAGCAATACTAGCTACCAAACAAACACTCAAAAAGCCAATCTATAATCGCACCCTGATTTATAATTACTACATCCGTAGGCAGTACGCCCTTTGATAATTTTACCCTGCTTACATTTTGGACACACGGAATTTACTTTTTTATCAGCAAGTACAGCTATCTTTTTCTGTTCCAGAACCAAATCAAAATTTGTATCAAATCTAAGTAAACCTTCCACTTTTTTTTCGTTGTAATTAAATCCTTTTAAATTAACTGTTGAACCCTTTTTTAATAAGCGGATATATTGTTTTTCTGAAATTTTTTTGCCCATAAAATTAAATGGAAGAACAAATCGGCATCCTGACTTGTATTGACTACATCCGAAACCAGTTTTTCCTTTTAATAATTTTCCTTGTTTGCACTTGGGGCAATGCTCTTGAATAATTCCTTGACCAATTGCTACTGTTTTCTTTTTAGTTGAAGCTGCCGTTGTAGTGTAGGAAATATTGGCTTTCTTTAGCTCGCTTCTTACCTCATAAACCAAATGGTCTACCATTTGCTTCATATTATTAATAAAGCTACCCGCATTGTAGTTTCCTTTTTCAATTTCTTTAAGTTGCTTTTCCCAAGATCCTGTAAGCTCAGCTGATTTTAATAGTTTATTTTGAATTGTATCTATCAACTGAATGCCTATGGTAGTGGGCAAAACTTGCTTTTTTTTGCGTTCAATGTATTTTCTTCTGAATAAGGTTTCAATAATATTAGCACGAGTGGATGGTCTGCCAATACCATTATCCTTCATCAATTCCCTCATTTCATCATCATCTACTTGTTTACCTGCAGTTTCCATAGCACGTAAAAGTGATGCCTCCGTATATTGGTTAGGCGGTTTGGTTTGTTTTTCTGTAAATGAAGGGCTATGAGGTCCTTTTTCCTTGGCTACAAAATTGGGTAACATAGCAAGTACTTTTTCTTTATTTTTTGTACTGAAATCTTCGTTAGTTTTAATTGTTTCAAAAACAACACGCCATCCTTTTTCTAAAATTTCTTTACCCGAGGTTTTAAAATTAACATCCTGTACTTTACCAACTACATTGGTATTAGAAACTTTACAATCAGGATAAAAAACTGCTATAAATCGTTTTACAACAATATCATACACCTGTTGTTGATTATAAGATAACTTTATTTGTACACCCGTTGGAATTATAGCGTGGTGATCCGTTACCTTTTTATCGTTAAATACTTTGGCAGATTTCTTAATTTTTTTTCCCAGTAAAGGTTGAATTAGTCCATTGTAATTTGTCAAATTCGATAAAATACCACTTACTTTAGGGTAAATATCATTGGGTAAAAAAGTGGTATCAACCCTTGGATAAGTAATTACTTTTTGTTCGTATAGTTTTTGGGCTATTTTTAAAGTTTCTTCGGCTGAAAAGCCAAATTTAGTATTACAATAAACTTGTAAGCCTGTTAAATCAAATAATTTTGGTGCGTATTCATTACCCTTCTTTTTGGTAACCTTAACTATTTCAAAATCTTTATCAGTAATTTGATCTAGTAAACTTTTACCATCTTCTTGCTTAAAAAATCGCCCTTCTTCGTAACTGAAAAGTGTATTTCTATACGTGGTTTGTAATTCCCAATAGGGTGTGGGTTTAAAATGCTTAATTTCCTTAAAACGATGTACAAGCATAGCTAAAGTAGGTGTTTGTACTCGGCCCACGGACAATACTTGTTTATAACCTCCGTGTTTTAAAGTATACAAGCGGGTAGCGTTCATACCTAGTAGCCAATCGCCAATAGCTCTTGAAAAGCCTGCATAGTATAAATTATCATAATCTTTTGCCGATTTTAAATTTCGAAAACCTTCCTTAATCGCTTCGGTTGTTAATGAAGAAATCCACAACCGCTGTACCTCGCCTTTGTACCCTGCTTGATTAATTACCCAACGTTGTATCAGCTCACCTTCCTGACCTGCATCCCCACAATTTATAATTACATCGGCTTTATCAAATAATTTTTTGACAATGTTGAATTGCTTTTTTATCCCTTCATTGTTTACCACCTTGGTCTTAAACTTTTCGGGTAGCATAGGAAGGTTATTTAAATCCCAACTTTTCCAATGAGTTTTGTAATCGTTTGGTTCAAATAATGTACACAAATGTCCAAAGGTATAGGTTACGGCATAGCCATTTCCTTCATAGTATCCATCATTTTTAATATTGGCGCCCAGGACTGTTGCTATTTCTCGGGCAACACTCGGCTTTTCAGCAATACAAACCTTCACAATTACTTATTTACACACCTTGTAGTGGTGTAATTACAGTGTGGTAAAATACTATTTTTTTTAAGAATTGAATTTCCATCACTTTTATTTATTGGAATTACGTAAATTGCTAAACCCCTTTATTATATTTTTTTTAATACAATAGTATTAGAATTAATGATATTTTGCTTAACAGTAACTCATACCCCCCATATGACTCACGAGAACTCGAAAATTAAAATTCTTGTCGTTGAAGACGAAGTGTTGCTTGCACAAGATATCATACAAAGACTAACCGATATGAATTACGAAGTGGTTGGTTTTGCCATGACTGCTAGTAGTGCTTTGGAATTAATTGAAGAAAACCCGAGCATTGATATTTTACTAATGGATATAATGATAAAGGGAACTAAGGATGGTATTCAATTGGCCGAAGTAGTTAAGGAAAAATACGATATCCCTTTTATCTTTTTAACCTCAAATGCAGATAAAGAAATTGTTGAACGCGCAAAAAAAGTACAGCCTTACGCTTATATGTTGAAACCTTTTAATGACCGGCAAGTTCAAATTGCTATTGAATTGGCTTTGATGAATTTTTCAAAAAAATCACCTCAGCAAGAATTATTAAAAGAGCAACATTTTGATGCCGAAGACAATCAGGTATTACACATTAAAAATTGCCTTTTTTTAAAGAAGAACAATAAATTTAAGCGCGTATCAATTGAAGAAATTTTATACGTACAAGCCGACAATAATTATTCAAACGTAATTACCGCTCATGATAAGTTTATCTATTCTATAGTAATGAAAAAAATAGTAGAACAGTTACCTAAAAAACTGTTTCTGAGAACCCACCGTAGTTTTATTGTAAATATAAATTGTATTGATGGTTATGAAGGAAATATGCTTTTTGTTAAAGGGTTTAAAATTCCTATAAGTAAATCATATAGAGAAAGTGTATTTAAGTTATTTCCCACCATTTAAATACACTAAAACACTTATAAAACATCAGTATCGTTATATATGATGAACTCCTTTTTCAAATTTTTATTTTAAAGCAACCTGCGCTACTTTTAGTATTATTTTACCTACATGGCTGCTTTATTTTTCATCATCCAAAGATCCAACGTTACCGATGCGTGTTTGTACCCAAGCATAAAAGCACTATCAATGCCTTTTTTGTCTAAAACTCCAATGCTTTCTAAGCCCTCAGGCTCAAACAACACATCAGGAATATGTAATTTCGCTTTTGAATTTGAATGAATTAGTATTTGATTGGCTCTTTGTGTAAGCTGTAATGCATTCTTTATAGTATTTTTATTCTTGAAATTTAATTTACAAGTATAGGATCCCAAAATTAAGGAACAATTTTTTACAGCATATTCCACTGGAAAATTATTGACCAAACCACCATCTGCATATAGTTTTGAGTCAATTTCAACAGGGCTAAATACTGGGGGTAATGCTGCTGATGCTAGTAACGGTTTAAACAGTGTTCCCGAAGAGAAAGATTTAGCGTTACCAGCTTCTAAATCCGTAGCAATAACTATCAATTTTTTTTGTAAAATATTGAAATCATCAACTTCAAAATAAGTTTTTAATAACCCCTCGTATTTTTCTGTATTAACAAAACCTGGCTTAGATATAGTAAAAAAATCATATCTGAATAATGGGGTTTCCTTAAAAAAGGACAGCATTTCATATATGGACAATCCTTTAGCATACAATGCGCCAACCAATGCGCCCGCGCTGGTACCAACAATTAGATCCGGAGTTATTCCTCTTTCATCCAATGCTTTTAAAACACCAATGTGTGCCATACCTTTGACTCCACCACCCGACAATACCAGACCAGTAGAGCAACTATTTAAATCAACTGATGTGTACATTTATAAAATTATTTTTATGCACTTTTTTGAAAAAATTTTACCTCTTTTTGAATTCAAAAAAGAATAGAAAAAAAACAATTAAGCTACTTCGTTGTAGTTCATTTTTCTTGATCTTGTTTTTTTGCTATTTTTCTTTAAACTAATTTTAAGCTGTCCTTTAACAAAAGTGTCACTGCTTATAATAGAAAAATCAGAATAAGGAAGTAAAAATTCTGCCTTGTAAGTGAATTTAGTATTCTTAGTGTCAACTAAAATAATGGATAACTGCCCGTCATTTAACGTTAACTTATAGTCTTTACAAGTTAAGTTTGGTGATGCAATGATTACATCCATTTTGTCATCATCAATGTTCATTTTTAACGAAGAAACATCCAGACTTTTTACATTCCAATCGCCTGTAGATGTAACTTTAGAATCATTTACTACTTCCATAATAAATACTTTTAAAATTTTAAACAAAAACTAAACTATAAGAAATGTGTAGTGTTTTAATATTTACACATTACTCCTAGAACAATACTCGTTCCAAAATTCAACATATCATTTGAAACTGTCATTTTTTCAGAAATTAAAATAGGTCAAAATGCACAATTCATATTTCGGAATGTTCGCGGACTATTTAGAAGAATAATCTTTAACTACTAATTTAATTTGATTGTAATCTAAAATTGATCAAAAATAAAATATTATTAATTAAAAACTATAGCGCTAATTCCTACTACCTTTTTTTAAATCGAGGTCATAATCCAAACAAACTATTTACAATTAAAATCCATTTTGAATGACATATAAATACAATGGCATCCCCAGCGTAATATTAAACGGGAATGTAATTGCTAATGCCATGGGTAAATACAAACTTGGATTTGCCTTTGGTGCTGCTATTCGCATTGCCGCGGGCACTGCTATGTACGAAGCACTTGCCGCTAGGATAGCAATTAAAAATCGATTTCCAATTTCCTCCATAAAAAATCCTGACAAATAGGCTACAATACAACCATTAATACAAGGAACTATCACTGCAAACGCAAGTGCAAACCATCCTTTTTTAACTAAAGCACCAATTTTTTGACCACTAGTTATTCCCATATCAAGTAAAAAAACTGCTAAAAATCCTTTAAAAATATCTGTGGTAAATGGCTTAATACCTGCCGCTTGGGCATCACTAGCCAAAGATCCAATTACTAGACTTCCTAATATGAGCAACACACTACCATTAGTAACTGCATGTTTGACTAATCCGAGCATTTCATTAGTGGAGCGTTTTCCGTTTGAAAATAAACGCATGAGCAGCACGCCAATTATAATTGATGGTGCCTCCATTAAAGCCATAACAGCTACCATATGCCCACCATAACTAATTTTTTCTAAATCCAAAAAACTAACCGCAGTAATAAAGGTTACAGCACTTACGGATCCATAAGCAGCTGCAATGGCTCCAGAATTTTCAGTAGAAAACTTTTTTCTTAAAATAAAGAACGTATACACCGGTACTATTAACGCTAACAGCACTCCCATAATAATTCCTGAATAAATTTCAGAAGTAAATTCGCTGTGAGCTAGCTCCTGCCCTCCCTTAAAACCTATTGAAAATAGTAAGTATAAGGATATGAACTTAGATGAATTTTTAGGTATTTCTAAATCACTTTTAACCCAAACTGCAAAAACACCTAAAAAGAAAAATAATAATGCAGGATTAGTAAGATTGTCTGCTAGTAAATGTAAATCCATTTAGAAATTTTAAGGTTAATCTATATACTCAATATTTATTGAACTCGTGAGCTTGATTTTTTTGCCTTGTTCTTTTAGCATGTTTTATAATGGATAACAGCCGCTCTTTTTCTTCCAATAGTTCATCCAACCGATTATTATCATAATGCGCTTTGTGGTTATGGTCACCTTCTGTTAAACTTAACCGACTCAATTTGTGAAAATTTATTTTAGTGTCAATTAAATCCCTTACCACATCATTAGCTTGTGCCGATGTAAAAGTTCCATCGACCAGTTTTACACTTTCTATTAAAATAGCTGTTGTTGATTTTTCCATAATACTAATTTTATATTTATTGTTTTTTTAATTGAATAGGTTTATTGGTCATGTAGTTTATAGTCAAACAAATCAAAAAAATACCGCCGGTAACTATTAATTCCATTTTTAAGAAATCCGTTTGTCTAACAAATACTATAGCAATCACGTAACTGATTAGGAAAAAAAGTAAACTAAATAATCTTAAAGGGCTAGAATCAACTGAAAGTTTCAATTTTGTTTTCATAAAAACTATATTTCTATTCTGATACAAAGGTGCAAGTATTAATTCATATATTTATATTTATAATTATTCTAATAAACATAAACAATTTTAATATATCGATTATCTACTTAATTTCATTGATTTTTTAGTATCTGATAACCAATTATATGTATAAATGTTATGTTAGATATAACCAAAACATAAATTATCCTTAGCTTAACTAATTACAAAAAAAATTAAAGAGCTACCAATAAATATTTTTCCAAAAAACAAATCAAAAAGACCTAAACCGAGTTTGTTGAACAAAATTTTAATTGAAGATTACATTTCAGAACAACTATTAATAACAACCTATGAAAAACTGAATCATGGCAGTAAAATCTGTGTTAATTTGGTTTTGTTACGCTATCTGAATTGAATTATTTGAAAAAGGACTCATTTTTTTGTATTT
>NZ_AFPB01000132.1 GCF_000218485.1 Aquimarina agarivorans
TTAATAATATCTGTATCATCCATCAATAAGAAACTCTTATTATCTACTCCGCCTTGAACATCTAAAAGGTGGTAATTCATAATATTATCAGCAAAATCATTTTTTAAATATTGAGATGAAAAACGTTTAGCAACGTCCTTAAGTTTTAAAGCATCTTGTCCATTAAACAATTTTTAAGAAGTTATTTTGCAACTTTAAGATACAAACTTTTAAACAGTTTTTCAATTTTAAAACCTCTTAAAACACTAGTTAAATCGATAGATCAGGCTAAATCTAATCTGATTTTAGGGGATGGCTAATCAAATTAAAAAAATCCCAACAATACCTTAATGTAATTTGCCCATTTCTTTAGTTCAAAAAATCTATTCAAAATTATTATTCTTTATCCGCGCAAAATGAATAAAACTCAGCTACAGCTAATACTTTAATCTTTTTTTCCAATTCACTAAATAAAAAAATAAACTGATGGGAAATATTGACAAGTTTGGAGGAAAAACGTCCTGAAAGGAAAGAGAATATCTAGCGACTTTTGTAGTGTAAAATTAATCTAATTATTATTTAAAATTTAAAACATGAAAAAATTAGTAAGTTTAGTAACATTATTTTTTGCATTTACAATAGCTGCATTTGCACAAGACGTTAAAACTGTAACTTTAGAGCAAACTAAAGGAGACTTTACAGTTAAAGAATTGAAATTATCTGAAGGTACTTATGTATTTGACATTGTAAATAAAGGTGTTGATCACGAAGTTGGTTTTGTTTTAATTGAAGCTGGTAAAGATGCTTCTAATAAAGAAAACCACATTAAAAATGCTTACGTTCAAAAAACTGTTAAAGAAGGTGAAACTCAATCATCAAAAGAGGTAATGTTGAAAAAAGGAAAGTATACTTACTTTTGTCCTTTAAATCCAACTCCACAATACACTATTATTGTTGAGTAAATATAATAGCTAGTTTTTTTTAGCTCTATTAAGGTTCGGTGTTTTTATTGCATCGAACCTTTTTAGTTTTAAAATTATTTCAAACTTCATATCCATAGTAATAAGAACACCCCGTCAAAAAACCATTTATATCAGGATTTGGACTATTTATTACCTAGGATTATAATTTATTAACAGTATATTTCACAAACATAATAACCACCACTATCTATTCCTAAAAATGATCCAATTTAGTAAATTCCTTGTATTTGCATTTTTTGTACTAAATAGCTGTAATAAAAAAAAGGAATTAGATCAGCTATCAAAAAAACCAAACATCTTATTTATTTTCACTGATGATCAAACGTATAATTCAATAAACGCACTAGGAAATAAAGAAATTATTACCCCAAACCTAGATACACTTGTCGCTAACGGTACTACATTTACCCATGCCTATAATATGGGATCGTGGAGCGGAGCTGTTTGCGCGGCATCTAGAGCCATGATGATTTCGGGTCGATCCGTATGGCACGCTAATCAATTCAGACAACACTGGAAACAAGGAGATTCCTTAAGCAAAACTTGGGGAAAATTAATGCAATCCGCAGGTTATAATACCTATATGACTGGAAAATGGCATGTGGATGCGCCTGCAAAAAAAGTATTTCAAAAAGTAACCCATGAACGTCCAGGGATGCCAAATGATGCTTGGAACCATAGTCAAATGGTAGCTAAATTTGATTCTATTTCAAAAATTCCTAATGCTAAAAGTGATGCAATAATGCCACTAGGTTATAACAGACCTCAACATAAAAACGACACTACCTGGACGCCAACCAATACCAAATTTGGTGGATTTTGGCAGGGAGGCACTCATTGGAGCGAAGTCCTTGCTGATGATGCTATTACTTTTATGGATACAGCCTCAACTATGAATAATCCGTTTTTTATGTACCTGGCATTTAATGCACCGCATGATCCACGGCAGGCACCTCAAAAATATCAAGATATGTACAAGCTTTCCGATATTAGTTTACCAAAAAGTTGGCTGCCCGAATATCCTGATCGACATCAAATTGCTAATGGAAACAACTTACGGGACGAAGCTTTGGCGCCCTTTCCAAGAACTGAATATGCAACTAAAGTTAACATAAAAGAATACTATGCTAGTATTACACATTTGGATGCACAAATCGGTAAAATTCTAAAAGCTTTAAAAACTTCTGGAAAAGATAAAAACACCTATATTATTTTTACTGCCGATCATGGTTTGGCTATGGGTAAACATGGATTATTAGGAAAGCAAAATTTGTACGATCATAGTATTCGTCCTCCCCTAGTTATTACGGGACCTGATATTCCAAAAAATAAAAAAATTACTACTGATGTATATTTACAAGATGTTATGGCTACTAGTTTAGAGCTTGCGGGCGCTAAAAAACCAAATTATGTTTTTTTTAATAGTTTCAAAAATTTAGCAACTGGAAGTCAACAACGTAGTAATTATTCCAGTATTTACGGAGCTTACCTTACAGTACAACGGATGATTCGAAAAAATGATTTTAAGCTATTGGTCTATCCCAAAGCTAAAAAACTGAAGCTTTTCGATTTAAAAAATGACCCTGAAGAAATGAATAATTTGGCTCAAGATGCTGCTTATTCCTCTAAAGTTTCTTCCTTATTTGAGGATTTAAAAAAGTTACAGCTACAAATGCAAGATACACTTAACCTTAAACAACTAAATTATTACCAGTTAAAATCGAGTAAATAACACCAAAAATTACAGATGGGTTTAAAAACGTACTTTCTCCTCTTACTAACTTTACTGTTCAATTTTACGCAAGGACAGCACGTAGAAAATTCAAATAGCTACCAAAAAAAAATCAATAAAAATTGGCAATTTAAACAGGCAGATATCCCTACTGCTCAAAAAAAAATATTTGATGATTCGGAATGGCAAACGGTAAATTTACCACATGATTGGAGTATTTCAAAAACGTTTTCAAAAAATAATCCTTCATTTTCACGCGGCGCTTGGCTTCCTGCAGGAGTTTCCTATTACCGCAAAAAACTTGATCTTTTTTCTGTAAAAAAAAACCAAAAAGTGTTTATCCATTTTGAAGGTGCTTACCGCAACGCCGAAGTATGGATCAATGGACATCACTTAGGCAAACGTCCGTATGGTTACATTCCGTTTGAATATGAAATAACTCCATTTATTTCGCTTAGCGCAGAAAATATACTAACCGTAAAACTCGATAATTCCGAACAGCCCGGATCCCGATGGTATTCTGGCAATGGTATTTACCGAAACGTGCATTTAATTGTTAAAAACAAAATTTACATCCCTACATGGGGTGTTCAAATCACTACTCCTAAAGTAACTACAAATACTGCTGATGTTTTGGTACAAACTACCTTTAAAAACGAAGCTAAAAAAACAATAAATGCCACCTATAAAGTAGCTCTTATAAATGCTAAAAACGAAGTTATTGTTACTCGCCAAAAAGGTATTTTAATCCCTGCCAACGCTCAAAAAAAAGAATCTTTACTATTAAATATTCAACATCCTAAATTATGGAGTATTGATACTCCTTATTTATATACCGCTAATATTGAACTACTGGTTGATACTAAAATTATTGACTCAAAAAAAATAAACACCGGAATTAGAAATATGGAATATTCTTCCGAAAAAGGATTTATTTTAAACGGAAACCCCATAAAACTTAAAGGTGTTTGTTTACATCATGGTGGTGGTTCTTTAGGAGCTGCCACTAGAAAAACTACCTACGAACGTCAATTACGGATTTTAAAAGACATGGGGACTAATGCCGTACGTACGGCTCATAATCCATTTGCTCCAGAATTTTTGGATGCTTGTGACAAAATGGGTATGTTAGTCATGAACGAAGCTTTTGACGAATGGGAAGTGATTAAGGAGCCTGCTACTTTTAGAGAAAATGGCGAAAAAATTAGAATTCCTGTTACATTTTACGCTCATTTATTCAAAGAATGGAGCACTAAAGATTTGAGTGATTTTGTACTGAGGGATCGTAATCATCCAAGTATATTTATGTGGAGTGTAGGCAATGAAATAGATCAAATGAAAGATGAATCTGGTATTAAAATAGCCGAACACTTAGTCAATACCGTACATAAGTATGATGATCGCCCGGTTACTTGTGGTGTCAATGGATACGGTTGGGATGCTTGGCCAATTGACGCTACGGTAGAAAAAATGGATGTGCCAGGATACAATTACGCCGATCCAGAAGATTATGATTTGGAACATAAAAACTTTCCAAAAAGAAAGATGATTGTTACCGAACATACGGCTGCTCAAATGTCTGTCAACAGAGGTGAATATTATCCTTTTTTAAATAGAGAACAGTCCCTTCAAGCTAATTTACCTATTGAACATAAAGACACGCACAAATTTTTAAAAAACAGAGACTTTTACAGGGTAGGAATGAAAGCTTGGTTAGCCATAAAAGAACGTCCATATATTATGGGGGAATTTATATGGACCGGCTGGGATTATTTAGGAGAAACCATTCCTTATCCTTGGCCAGCAAGGTCCTCTACTTTTGGAGTTATTGATTTAGCAGGTTTCCCTAAGGATGGATTTTATTATTACCAATCGCAATGGAGTGCTAAACCAATGTTGCATCTTTTTCCACATTGGAATTGGGAAGGTCACGAAGGTGAAAAAATAACGATCAATGCCTTTTCTAATGCGCAAGAAGTAGAATTATTTGTAAACGGCACCTCTTTAGGAAAGAAAAAAAACACTATGAATTCAAGTGAATTATTAGCTTGGGAAGCCATTTACCAACCAGGTGAATTAAAAGCTGTAGCCTATATCAATGGAGAAATCGTTACAACCGAAATTATCAACACCTCATTAAAGCCAAACAATGTTGATTTAAAAATTACAGATTCTAATGATATTACTTACGTAGAAGTAACCATAAAAGATAAAAACAATCATTTTGTGCCAACCGTCCAAAGCTTACTTAATTTCGAAACTCAAAATGCAAAAATCATTGGAGTTGGTAACGGTAATAATAAAAGTCACGAACCTTTTGTTGCCTATTACAGAAAAGCCTATAATGGAAAATGTATTGTGATTTTAGAAAAATTAGATACAACCAAAAAAGCATTACTAAAAGTAACTTCTAAAGAGTTTGATGGAGCTAATGAAGTATCATTTTAAAAACCTTTAGAATCACTTCTCACAATTATTATTTTTCAGGTTGCTTTCTGAATGAAACCACTTCAGAAAGTAGTTTTCCTTTTTCTAAATCAAAAATTGGGTGTTTTGAACTTCCTACAATTTGTGAACTATAAATACCGCTATGACCCGAAAATAAATAAGCCACAAAGCATGCTACAGCTACATATTGGCCTGTTTCCATACCAAATAATTCTATACCCATTAATGTACACGCAATAGGCGTATTTGTAGCTCCTGCAAAAACAGCCACAAAGCCCATAGCCGCTAATAAATCCATAGGTAAAGGTAAAAACCAAACCAAAGCATTCCCTAAAGCTGCTCCAACAAAAAATAGTGGAGTTACTTCACCTCCTTTAAAACCTGCTCCTAAAGTAAATGTGGTAAATAGTAATTTTAATAAAAAGTCATAGGGTGGAATTGCTTGCGTAAAAGATTCTACAATAACTGGAACACCTAAGCCTATATATCTAGTAGTTCCCATTAAAAAAACCACAATAGCAATAACTATTCCTCCAATTACTGGACGCAATGGCGGATAATTAAACTTTTTAAATTGCGTGCTCCAAAAATGTGTTCCCTTTGAAAATAGACGTGCAACAATACCAAAACAGATACCCGCAATGCAGGCCATAGTGATATTTAATAACGACATGCTAGGAACACTATTTACGAAATATTCTGTATGCGTTCCTCCAAAATAACGACAAGCTTGATCCGCAATAATGGCTACTAAAATACTAGGCACTAAACTTTCAAAACGCACACGCCCAATTAATAATACTTCCAAGGCAAAAATAGCACCTGCTAATGGAGTTCCAAAAACAGCAGCAAAACCTGCGCTGATTCCCATAATTAATAAGATCTTCCTATCTAATGAATTTATAGATATAAACCTTGACAATTGATCGGCAATAGCTCCTCCCATTTGTACAGCTGTACCTTCACGCCCTGCAGAACCTCCAAATAAATGAGTTCCTAAAGTTCCTAATAATACTAAAGGTGCCATTTTAAATGGGATTATTTTATCAGGTTTATGATATTCATCTAATAACTGATTATTTCCACGGACTACACTTTTTCCCCAATAATAGTATGAAGCACCAATTAAAAAACCCGCAACAGGTAATAACCATATTATTTGAGTATGTGTTTCTCTGTAAGCAGTACACCAATCTAAACTAATTAAAAAAAATGCTGAAGCTCCACCAACAGCAACACCCACAATTAATGAGATAAGCAACCATTTTAATAAATACGCTAAAATAGCAGGGTATTGTAATCCTTTAATAGTTTTTAATAGCATAGTTCATTTTGTATCGGCACAAATATAATTGTTTCCTTTTACTTAAATTCAAAACATCATAAACCAAAAACTGCCTAAACAAACTAAGCTGTTTAGACAGTTTATGTCATTTGATCATTAAAATAATCAAATGACGCCCCAAAATGTTTTTTTTAAAGTTGAAATCAACAATATTTAATTTATTTTCAGAAATAAGTATTATTGAAAATAAATTTTAGCTGGTGCAACTCCTACTGTAACAGGTGTTCCCCATTTTTCTTCATTTAAGTCATACGTATTTAGTGTTCCCCCACTAGCAAAATCTTTTGCATCAACCACATAAATAATTCCATCTCTAATAGCCATTCCATTAATAGCCCCTTCAGTAACTGCCGTTGTTGGTAATGTTGTTTCTGTTATAGCAAATTCAAAAATTTCATTACTTACCGTATAATAAATATTTCCATTTTCAAATACCATTTGACTTGTATGCTGCCCTAAAGGAAATTCTATACTTGATGTTATTTCATCTGTTGTAGTGTCAATTTTAATTAACCCTCCTATACTCTCCCCTTCAGGTCTCCAAACTGGTGTACCTTCACAAGAAACCCATAAATCATCACCTACTAAAACCATTTCATCTGGCAAAAATAAAGTCTCTATTTCTTTTACGTTACTAGTACTTAAATCGATAACAGAAACTCTATTATTGATTCCAAAACCACCTTTATGAGAAACATACAATTTATTACCCTTAATAACCGATTGTTCAGGTCCTTCGGCAACAGCAATAGTACTTTCAACTGTATTAGAAGCCAAATCAATTACTGCGATAAAATCATCAGTTGCTAATGACGTATCTCCCCAATTTGTTACATAACCTTTTCCATTTGCAAAAGCAATGTATCGAGGAGTTTTTAACTTTTCCGTAATTGATGCTTGTTTTTTAAAACTTACTTTATCTACAACTGTAATCGTATTCTGGTTATCAACAACTATATATGCCTTATCATCGTTAAATCCGATTGATTGTTGAAAAACACCTAATTCTTCTTCATTTACTGTATCATAAAATTTATTGTTAACCGTTTTTAAATCTAAAGAAATTATAGATGTAGACCCTGAAACTGATGCTCCTTCATGAGATACAATAATTCTTTCTTCTGAAACTGGTTCAATTAGTGAATTATCATCATCAGACTGACAAGAAACAAATAAACTTGTTACTGTAATCAGACTTAATAAAATTCTGGTAATTTTCATTATATTAAAATTTAAGTATTAAACGTATTTGATAATTTCTATTAGGAGCTCGTCTTCCTACAGTTAATTGATATATTTCGTTATAAATATTATTTGCCAAAAGACCTAGATTGTAAGTAGTCTTTTTATAATTGTATAAATCATAGTTGATACCTACGTTAGAAACATCATTTGCTTTTATTTTTTGTAAGTGGTCTCTTGTAACAAAAAGATCATCATTCCACCTAAATTGATAAAAAACATTTATTCTTTTGTGCCTAAAAACTAGATTAGATGTTATCGATTGTAAAGGCACAAAAATGAGTTGCTTTTTTGTTTCTTGATTTTCTGAAACTGTGTAACTGTAATTAGAAGTTAGATTAATAGCATTTTTCTTCCACTTGTATGTATAATCCAAATTAGCTTCTAAACCATAATTATATACTTTTGTAACATTAACTGGCGACCATATAGTTGCAGAAATTGGCTCCCATACTATTAAATCTTTTGATTTTATAAAATATCCTGTAATTCCAAAATCTATTCCTTTATAATTAAATTTATTTGAAATTTCGGCCTGAATTGATTTTTCCGATTGAAGTAAACTATTTCCTATTCCTCCAGGTCCATTCCAATATAAATCATTAAAAGTTGGAGCTCTAAAATTTTTAGAGGCGTTAAATTTTAAAGTATAAAAGTTTGTAAAAGCATAATTCACATCTACTGAAAATAAAAAAGGGTTATTGTTTGTTAGTTCCGTAGATGCATTAAAATTTATTACATCCTTATACGTTTCTTCAACACTATTTTTAAATTCTTTAAAGGAAAAATTTTCACTATCATTTATTTCTTGCCTAACATTTAAACCATAATGTAAGCGCTTATTTATTTGATGAGAAAATAATAGTGCAACAGAAGCTCTTTTAAACCTTTCCGCATTTATATCACTCCCTTTTCCTTTAACATCTTCATGCTGAAATATTGATTTTAATTGAATATCATTAGAAAACTTGTAATTTACATCATACTTAAAAACCAAATTTGAAGACTTCCCAAAACTAAAATTATTCAATTCTTCTTTGTTAGGGAAAAATCGATATTTTTCATATAAATAAGCTAAACTCAAAATGGAGCTGAAATTATTTCTGAAATAATTCCACTGGATCATACTTCTAGTATTATTGTCCCTATAAGAATCATCTGATGGAGATAACAAGCTTCCTGAAAAATTTCGTTTTCCTATATATGTATTTTGAAAGAATTTTAATGCATTTGAAGTATTTATAAGATAACCTAGATTTAGATTCAAATTATAATTTGAAAATTCTCCATTTTCATTTTTCTTTCCTTTTGCTCTCCTTCCTAAATATTTATGATTATTCTTACTATCAATATAATCAACTCCTAATGAAGCATACAATTTATTAGTGCCATAACTTATTTTATAATTTGTAGTAATTGTTCTAAAACTCCCAATTGAGGTAATTAAACGTTGTTCTAAATGCTTTTTAAACTTAAACTTCGAATTCAAATGAATACTACCTCCTATTGCTCCACTACCATAAGCCACACCGCCACCACCACTTCGTATAGCAATATTGTCGTAATTTCTAACACTAATAGTATTAAAATCAGCTTGTCCATTTAATTGCGAGTTAATATTTAACCCATTCCATACTACAGCTGTATGAGAGGCATTTGTACCTCTAAATGAAGCTGTAGAAGTTCCTCCTATTCCATTTTCTTTTAAGAAAATTGTTGAGTTTAATCGTAACAACTCAGTTAATGAAGGCTGATTTGCTTTTAGTATTGAATCTGATAATATAGTAACTAAGTTTCCTTTCGAATAATCACGTAATTTCACATCACTTAACCTAACTTCATTTAAATAATGAATAGAATCGTTTTGAGCATTTGACTTTAAGCCATATAAGAACACCCCAACTAAAATGGTTTTTAAAATTTTTCTCATATTCCTTAGACTTTTTACCCGAAAGTCATCGTTTTTACAAACAAAAGGCAGGTCTCCTGGCTTGTGTATTGTAATTTGTCTTCCCACATAAAAATGCAGTGACTTACTGTAGTAGTAATTACAACCATCCAAAAAATGGACTAAACTTACAGTTGCGGGAACAGCTCAGGCATTTAATAGTATCTATTAGCACCTGCTTCCCTTTTAATCATTAAAACTTGAATAGCTTTAACAAACCTTAAATTCGGCACAAAAGTACTCCCTATAATTAGATATAAAAAGATATAATGTAAAAACTTTCTATTTCAAAAATAAGCCGCTTAACTTTGCTTTTAAGTAGAAATATAAGTCTGCATTACATTTAGTTAAAAAATGATTCATTACATATCAGGAGGCGAACGCTCCGGAAAAAGTAATTTTGCTCAACAACTCGCTTTAACCTTTAGCCAAACCCCTATTTATTTGGCAACTTCGCGTATTTGGGATTCCGATCATCAAAAACGCATTAATCGTCACCTAGCCGATCGTGATGAACGTTGGACTTCCATAGAAGAAGAAAAACAGCTTGTAAGAGTAATTGAACCAAAATGCACCTATGTAATAGACTGTGTAACGCTATGGCTCACAAATTTTTTTGTTGACAATAAAAATGATGTTGATTTGGCTTTAGCCGAAGCAAAAAAAGAATTTAATCAACTTTTAACAATTGATGCCAACATCATTATTATTTCCAACGAAATTGGCATGGGAATACACGCACAAACAGAAGTTGGTCGAAAATTTACTGAACTCCAAGGTTGGATGAATCAACATATTGCTAAACATGCCGACAAAGCCACATTTATGGTTTCGGGACTACCCATGGAGTTGAAATAGTTGTTGGTTGTTGGTTGTTGGTTGTTGGTTGTTGGAAACAAAAAAATAATTTTAAATCCAGCTGTCAATACACTAATTTTATATGTCAAAATTATTAACAGCTATGAAAAGTATATAAATCGCTCCGCTTATAGAATAAAATATAGACTTTTGCTTAAAATAAACTTAATCTAGAACCAAATACATATAATAAAGTTAAAAACGCAATTACAAATTAATAATTTAAAACAAATAGCTAGTACCCAAAAGCTAAAGACCAACAACGAACAACATGACCTCCTTTAACATTACAGCTGCTGACCTCTCGATTACCGAAAAATTACTTCTTAAAATAAACAACAAAACTAAACCAATTGGTGCTTTGGGTGATTTGGAAGGTTTGGCTATAAAAATTGGAATTATCCAACAATCCACATCTCCCCAACTCAATAAACCAACCATATTAGTTTTTGCTGCCGATCATGGAATTGCTAAGGATAATGAGGTAAATGCGTATCCTCAGGAAGTAACTGCACAAATGGTCTATAATTTCCTTAATGGTGGCGCTGCTATTAATGTATTTTGCAAACAAAACAATCTCGATTTAAAAATTATTGATGCTGGAGTAAATCATAATTTTGGAGTACTTCCAAATCTAATTGATGCTAAAATTGATTACGGCACTAAAAACGTGCTGCAATCCCCTGCCATGACTATCGACCAATACCACCAAGCTATTAAAAAAGGAGCTGAATTAGTGACACATGAATTTAATAAAGGTTGTAATGTTGTTGGCTTTGGCGAAATGGGTATTGGGAATACTTCGGCAGCAGCCTTACTCATGGCCGCACTTACCAATATTTATATTGAAGACTGTGTTGGAGCAGGTGCAGGATTAAATAAAGACCAAATTTTGAGAAAAAGTGAACTATTAGGTAAGGTACTCGATACGCATTTCCCTTACACCCTACCTGATATTATGGCTACTTTTGGTGGATTCGAAATTGCTATGATTGCTGGTGGAATTTTGAAAGCAGCTGAGCTAAAAATGACCGTACTTATTGATGGCTTTATCGTAACCTCAGCGCTTTTGTTTGCTCACGCAATGAATGAAAATGTACTGGATTATTGTATTATTTGCCATCAATCGGAAGAACAAGGACATCAAAAAATGATTGATTATTTGGAAAAGAAAACCATTTTAAATCTTGGCTTGCGATTAGGTGAAGGTACGGGTGTTGCCCTTGCCTACCCTTTAATAACCGCCGCCGTTAATTTTTTGAACGAAATGGCTAGTTTTGAAAGTGCTGGTGTGAGCAAGTAAAAGTTAGCTTTACGTATGAAAAAAGAAACAAAAAAACCGTGGCCCACTAAAGCTGCTATGACACAGATTTACGAAAAAAAACTTTGGGGTGGCGATACTTTTGTCGACTTTTACTCGGGAACAGGTTCTCATGACTCGGAAGTTATTACACCGTATATTGATGTTGTTTTAACGTTTTTACACTCATTAGATACACCAATTACAGTTTGTGATTTAGGCTGTGGTGATTTTAATGTTGGAAAAGAATTTGTTGCTCACACCAAAAAATATTATGCCATTGATATTGTAGAAAGCTTAATTGAACGAAACAAAATAAAGTTTAATGCAACCAACTTGGAATTTCAGTGTTTGGATATTGCCAAGGATACACTACCTGATGGCGACTGTGCAATTATTAGACAAGTATTACAACATTTATCCAACGCAGAAATACAAAAAATTGTAACAAAACTATCAAAGTATAAATATGTCATTATTACCGAGCATGTTCCTAAGGGAGCATTTACACCAAATAAAGACATTATTTCGGGGCAAGGAATTCGTTTAAAAAAACAAAGTGGTGTTCATATTTCTGCACCTCCTTTTAATTTTAAGACCAAAAGAGAAAAACCATTATTGATTACTGAAAAAGGTGTAAAACAAGGAATAATTGTTACTACATTTTATCAAGTTTTTTGAAATTACTTGCTATTAGTAATATGTAAAAAAAAACTGGAAAATACTCAAAATGAAATTATCCACTTAATGTATACAGCAATCTAAAAAAACGTATTCCTTGAAAAAAGAAATCCACATATTTTTTACTGCCCTCATGTTCTTTACACGTATCCCTTGTCCTAAATGGGTTACTCATGATCCTACCTATTTGCAAAAAAGTAGTCGTTACTTTCCTCTAGTGGGAATTGTTGTTGGTGGAATTGGCGCTTTATTTTTTTATAGTATGCAATTCGTTTTTTCTACAGAAATTTCCTTGCTAATTAGTATGGCTAGTACTATATATACCACAGCAGGTTTTCATGAAGATGGTTTTGCCGACGTATGTGACGGTTTTGGTGGCGGTTGGACTAAAGAGAAAATCCTACTTATCATGAAAGATTCTCGATTAGGAACTTATGGCGTTATTGGACTTACGCTACTTTTAAGCTTAAAGTTTGTTGCTTTGCGCGAAATGAGTGTTACAAAAATTGTAATAGCCATAATATCTGCGCATGCTTTAAGTAGATTCATGGCAACTACCCTCCTTTTTACGCATCATTACGTTCAAGATATTGAAAAAAGCAAAATCAAACCCACTGCACAAAGCATGACAGTTATTCAGCTGGTAATTGCTGGAATATTTGGTATAGCTCCCTTACTATTATTTGAAAATGTTTGGGTATTTTTAATTATAATTCCTGCTTATGCTTCAAAATTTTTTTTAGGAAAAAAGTTTACAAAATGGATCGGAGGACAAACAGGTGATTGCGCTGGAGCTGTACAACAATTAAGTGAAGTTGTTATTTATTTAAGTTTGATAATCTTATGGAAATTTATTTAGTAAGACACACAACTCCAAAAATAGGTAAAGGAATTTGCTACGGTCAGCTAAACTTAGATGTTACCGACAATTTTTTGGATGAAGTAAAGGAGATAAAAAAACAACTCCCAGAAAAGGAAAGCTTCATATACACTAGTCCACTTATTCGGTGCTACAAACTGGCTTGCCAGTTAGGAAATCCGATTTCATTGCAAAATCAATTAAAGGAAGTTAACTTTGGTACCTGGGAAAACACCACTTGGGACGCTATTCCTAGTAAAGAGATTGATCCTTGGATGGCAGATTTTGTTACTAAAAAGCCTCCTAAGGGCGAATCCTACTTGGAAGTAGCTGCTCGTGTGATTGATTTTTTTGAAAAACTGACGCAACAGTCTACAAACACGCCAATAATTATTGCAAGTCACGCAGGACCAATGCGTGCATTTTTGGCTCATATTCTCCACATCCCATTAAAAGATTCCTTTTCAATAAAACTAGCTTATGGTCATGTCATTAAATTAGAATATTCAAATGAAAATTTTAAAGTAATTTCAGGCTTGGAACGATCTATTTCTGTATAATTTAGCAGTTATGAAATTCATTTACTTTTTACTCAGTTTTATACCAGTGCTAATGGTTATTGGTTGCAAAAGGCAAACTTCGGCGAAAGCAGTAACTACTATTGAAAAGGTATCTAGAAAAACAAAATATGCTAATGGATTTGATATTAGTACTTTTAAAAACTATACAAAACTAGAGGTATACAAACCTTGGCCAAATGCAGTAGATACCTTAAGGTATTATTTTGTTCCTAAAAATAAAAAAACACCTGCTACTCTTAAAAATCAAAGGGTAATTCGCACCCCAATTGAACGCATATTAGTAACCTCAACTACAGATATCCCTTTACTAGAAGCACTTGGCATGGAGCATACACTGGTTGGTTTTCCTGAGCCTAAATACATTTCTTCACTAAAAACAAGGAGCCTTGTTGACGTTGGTAAAGTTAAAAATGTAGGCAGCCTAATGAGTTTAAATAGCGAAGTAATTTTAGATTTGCAACCCGAACTTATTGTTGGTTTTAGTTCAAATGCTAGTATAAAAGCTTTTGATTTATTTGAACGTTCAGGGATTCAAACGGTAATGAATGGCTCCTGGTTAGAGTCACATCCACTCGGTAGAGCCGAATGGATTAAGGTGTTTGGCTGTTTGTTTGAAAAGCAAAAGGAAGCGACTGTTTTATTTGAAACTATTGAAACCAACTACCAAAAAGGCGTTCAGTTGGCAAAAAAGAATAAAATAAAACCTACGGTGCTGTCAGGTAACATGTATAAAGATGTTTGGTATGTTCCTGGCGGAAATAGTTATGCCGCTCAACTTATTAAAGATGCTGGTGGCGACTACTTATGGAAAACCAATTCCCAATCTGGTAGTTTAGCTTTAAATTTTGAATCCGTACTTAATAAAGCCCAACATGCTACTATTTGGATTGGAGGTAGTAATTTTTTAAGCATTGATGAGTTGGGGAAATTTGAAGAAAAGTACAAATTGTTTGATGCTTTTAAAAAACAACAAGTTTATTCAAAAGATTTAAAAAAAGGAACTACAGGAGGTATTTTGTATTATGAGCAAGGATCACTCAAGGCTGATTGGGTGTTGCATGACCTTATAAAAATTTTTCATCCTAACTTAGCGCCTAATTATAAGTTTCATTTTTATCAAAAACTAGAATAATATTTCTAAAACTAAAACTTCATACCGAATTCCATTTGTTGGCTTATTTATAGGCTTGTTTCTAATATGGTTACTCAATCTTAGTTTAGGATCGGTTTCTATTCCTTTAAATCAAATCATAAATAGTATGATTGGGACTAATAGCGTAAAACAAAGCTGGGATCAAATCCTGTGGGTATATCGACTGCCAAAATCAATTACTGCCATTTTGGTCGGGAGTGGCTTGGGGGTAGCTGGGTTACTTATGCAAACCTTATTTCGTAATCCACTGGCGGGACCTTACGTTTTAGGGTTAAGTTCTGGCGCTAGCCTAGGTGTAGCTTTATGCATTATGGGTGCTAGTTTATTTGGGGGAATGGAATTTATTTTT
Organism: Aquimarina agarivorans; assembly: GCF_000218485.1. Lineage (GTDB taxonomy): Bacteria > Bacteroidota > Bacteroidia > Flavobacteriales > Flavobacteriaceae > Aquimarina > Aquimarina agarivorans. Next base: position 15,459 of record NZ_AFPB01000132.1, read on the forward strand.
TCGCAAAAATGGAGTTATGCTATTGCCGCTAGCTTGGGGAGTTTTGTAGTACTTTTATGTGTATTGCTACTTGCTGCTCGTGTTAAAGATCATATGGCAATTTTAATCATCGGACTTATGTTTGCTAGTATTACAGCCGGAGTGGTTAGCGTGCTATCTTTTTTCGCTTCTGCAGAAGCGCTACAACAATATATTTTTTGGGGATTTGGTAGCTTAGGAAACTTATCGTGGCATGAGCTTTACTGGTTTTTGGGGTTTTATACCTCTGGAATTTTAGTGAGTCTTACTGCTATAAAGGCCTTAAATAGTTTGCAATTGGGTGAGGCTTACGCCCGAAGTATGGGGCAAAACATCCAAAAAAGTCGATTTTTAATTATTTTAGGCACCAGTTTACTTTGCGGGGTAATTACTGCTTTTGCAGGACCTATTGCTTTTATTGGCTTAGCAATTCCACATTTGACGCGACAATTATTTAAAACTTCGGATCATAAAATTTTGCTCCCAGCAGTATTGCTTTTAGGCAGTATAGTAATGCTCATTTGCGATACTATTTCGCAATTACCAAGTAGTGAGTTAATACTTCCTATTAATGCTATTACGGCACTCATTGGTGCTCCTGTAATTATAACACTATTAGTACGAAACCGAAAAATAGTATTTTGATATGAGTAGCAATAGTATTGAAGTGAAAAATCTCAAAATTGGATATATTCAAGGAAAAAAGCATGAAGTGATTCTTAAAAATATTTCGTTTCATCTTACAAAAGGTAATTTAGTAAGCATTATTGGCGCCAATGGAACAGGAAAATCAACGTTACTTCGCACTTTAGCGCACCAACAACCTAAACTTTCTGGTACGGTGGAAATTGAAAACACTTTATTAGAAAATTTCTCCATAAACCAATGGGCTAAGCAAGTTAGCTGGGTACACACCGAAACAATAATTCCGAGCAGTTTAAGTGTTTACGAATTGGTAAGTTTAGGTAGGCAACCGTATACGAATTGGTTGGATAAGCTAAAAACAACCGATAGTATTGAAATTGAAAAGGCGCTTCAGTTGACCGATTTAGCTGATTTAAAGCAAAAAAAATGCAATACACTAAGCGATGGACAACTACAGCGCGTATTTATAGCACGAGCCATTGCTCAAAATACGCCGATCATTTTTTTGGATGAGCCTACTACACATTTGGATTTGCACCACAAGGTAGAAACGCTAACCCTGTTAAAACGGTTGTGCAAAGAATACAACAAAACCATAGTTTTTTCCTCGCATGAAATTGAGTTATCACTCCAAGTTTGTGATCAAGTTTTAAGTATTTCCCAAAAAAAAGTGGCACTACACACCCCAAAAGGACTGATAGAAACCAATCTACTTAATGAACTTTTTCAGGACTCCAAGGTGCATTTTGATAAAACCTTAGGGAAATTTTTGTTCAAAGAATAAATTTTATTAGTGTTTCCGACATTAAATTTTTAATTAAAAAGGTTCTTTTCACTTGATACTTTAAAATGAAACCTACATTCAGGTCATTAGTGCATCGCTAGTATTTACTAAAATTATTCGATATTTTTAGATTCGCAATACTATGTCTACTTATCCGATCCTCTAGCATCCATATGCGATTCATGTACCTAAATACCAAAATTTGCAGTCTTGCTTCCATCGATACATCCTTCTTGATCATATGCAACTTACACTTCATACATTGTAAATTATTTCACATCCGAATAACTAAACTATTTAAAGAGGTACTGCGTAATCGTGTTTTATAACTCCCATTACAAATGTACTATGAGCACTCCCAATATTATTAATTGAACCTAAATCATTGAGTACAAAATCTTGATAATGTTTCATATCCCTTACCACCACTTTCAACCTAAAATCGTAATTTCCCGAAATATTATAACATTCACACACATACTTTACTGACATTACCTCCTGTACAAATTGATGACCTATTTCTTTAGTATGCTCTTTCAAAGTAATATCACAAAAAACAATAAGTCCTTTCCCTACTTTTTCGGATGCTACCAATGCCACGTAGTTTTTAATGATTCCTTCCCTTTCCAAACGTTTGATTCTTTCATATACAGGTGTTGGTGATAGGTTGACCTGTTTAGCAATTTCTTTAGTAGTTAATTTTCCACTTTGTTGAAGTAACTTTAATAACTTCAAATCAATTTCGTCTAAATCGGACATAGATAAATTTTCTTTTCATGAATTCAATTATCGCAAAGAAAAGATATTTTATCTTAAAAACTCTTCCATAAAGAAATTTTATCTTATTTAATTTATTGAACACATTATATAATCTTTTATTACCATATTTGATAGATAAAACAACCAAAAAAGTCTTCAAATGAAAACAACAATATTGAAAGATTCTGTATCCATTGGTAAGAAAAGTATTGAAAAATCTCAGGATTCATTTAGTAATACTATTGCCTTTACACTAAAGCGCATTTATTTCAATGAAAACTATATTCCGTCCAACAATACACGTACAACTACCAATTTTGCCAACTTAGCAAGAGGAGCAAGTCGTCAGGAAAACTTACGCAATACTATTTGTATGATTAATAATCGGTTCAATGCCTTGGCAAACTGGGATAATCCTGATAATGATCGCTATTCAGTTGAGCTAGAAATTGTTTCGGTTGATATCGATATTGACAATAGTGGTAAAACATTCCCCTCCATTGAAATTCTAAAAACACATATTCTTGACCATAAAACAGGTAAACGTATTGACGGTATTGTTGGTAATAACTTTTCTTCTTACATACGCGATTATGATTTTAGTGTGTTGCTTTTAAAGTATAAAAAAAATAAAAACGACTTAAACATTCCTGATAACTTTGGTAGGTTGCACGGAAATATATTTAAATGTTTTGTTAACTCAGATACTTATAAAAAACACTTTACAAAACCCCCTGTCATATGCCTGAGTGTATCAAGTAATAAAACATATAATCGCACAGGAAACCAACACCCTATACTAGGGTATGAATACCAAACTGACAAATCCTCTTTAACGGAAGAATACTTTAAAAAAATGGGGTTAAAGGTTCGTTATTTTGCACCTCCTAATAGTGTTGCTCCTTTAGCATTTTATTTTTTTGGTGATTTACTAGCAGATTATACAAACCTTGAATTAATAAGTACCATTAGTACAATGGAAACGTTTCAGAAGATTTATAGACCTGAAATTTACAATGCTAATTCTGCTGCAGGATTATGTTATAACGCTAATTTAAAAAATCAAGATCATTCGTTGACAAAAATTGTATACGACCGAGAAGAGCGTATTAAGTTAGGAATTGAGCAAGGGAAATTTGCCGAGGAGCATTTTATAAAACCTTACAAAAATATCCTAGAACAATGGTCTGCTAATAGCTCACTTTAATTAAATCAACAAATTTTTATTATGAAAAAATTATTCCCTACTTCAACTGTTGGTAGTTTACCTAAACCCGCTTGGCTCGCGTCACCCGAAAAACTATGGTCACCATGGAAATTAGAAGGAAAACAGCTACTCGAAGGAAAACAAGATGCTTTGCTTATTTCGTTACAAGAACAACAATTGGCAGGAGTTGATATTATTAGTGATGGTGAGCAAACACGTCAGCATTTTGTAACAACTTTTATTGAACATTTGAATGGTGTGGATTTTAAAAATCGTAAGACGGTAAAAATTCGTGACCGTTATGATGCGAGTGTTCCCATTGTTGTTGATGAAATTACACGTCAAAAATCCATTTTTGTTGATGATGCTAAATTTTTACGTAAACAGACTAACAAACCCATTAAATGGGCATTACCTGGACCTATGACAATGGTAGACACCTTGTATGACGACCATTATAAAAGCCGAGAAAAATTGGCATGGGACTTTGCTAAGGTACTTAATGAAGAGGCCAGAGCACTACAAGACGCAGGTGTAGATATTATTCAGTTTGACGAACCGGCATTCAATGTGTTTTTTGAGGAAGTAAACGATTGGGGAATTGCCACATTGGAAAGAGCCATTGAAGGTTTAAATTGCGAAACTGCAATACATATTTGTTATGGCTATGGGATTAAAGCGAATAATGATTGGAAAAAAACATTGGGGTCAGAATGGCGTCAGTACGAAGAAATTTTTCCGAAAATTCAAAATTCAACTATTGATATAGTATCATTAGAATGCCAAAATTCGCGTGTGCCTTTTGATTTAATTGAGCTCATTCGAGGTAAAAAAGTAATGGTAGGTGCAATTGATGTGGCAACCAATACCATTGAAACACCTGAAGAAGTAGCGGCTACATTACGTAAAGCTCTAGAGTTTGTAGCTATTGATAAGCTTTATCCGTGTACAAACTGTGGTATGGCGCCATTATCTAGAAATATAGCAAAAGGGAAGTTAAATGCTTTAAGCGCTGGTACGGAAATTTTACGTAAAGAATTGATTGTTTAATCATAACACATTTATTTAATGAACTACTATGGATTAAAAGTACCATAATTTCGGTTATGACTAAAAGTCATTACTTTTTAAACATCCGTTTTTTGCAATTGGCTATTAGCAGTATCACAAAGCCTACAGCTAATTACCAATTGCCAATAGCTCTTGTAATATTTTTAGAAGCTAAAAAAGAAATGCATTAAAAATGCATAGTTTTAACTAAACCTGAGACCAATAAAATTTCTCTTTGAACACTTCGCTTAATTTTTTTAAAAATTTAAAAACTGATGCGTCTAATTTTTTTACACTATTACTAAATATTCCTTAATTGGTCAATTGTTTATTTCGGTAATCAACGTAAACCTTAGTGAATTCTGCTCCAAAAAAGAGTATCAAACTTGAATATGAAACCCACAATAAAATTAATACAATTGAACCTGCTGCTCCAAAAGCCGATTCAGGATTCATAGTGCCAAAATATACCCCTAAAGCAAATTTTCCAACACTAAAAAGTAGACTAGTTACAAATGCCCCCAACCACACGTGCTTCCATTTAATGTCTATATCTGGTAAAATTTTAAAAATCATTCCAAATAGTACGGTAATTAGCCCTAACGATATTACAAAATTGACTAAATGAATTAAACTGTACATAAAATCTGGTAAATTGGCATTTATCCAATCAGCAATAACGGAAATTAAAGCGGTTAACACTAAGGAAGTGAGTAATAAAAAACCAATAATTAAAATTAAACTCAATGAAAATAATCTGTCCTTAATCATTTTTAAAAAACCTGCATTTGGATCGGGTGCTACATTCCAAATTTCATTTAATGATTTTTGCAAGGAAACAAAAATTCCCGTAGCACCGTACAGTAATGTTGCTGCTCCAACAGTAAAAGCAATGGCGGATTGTTCTTCTATAACAGCATTTTTTATCAAAGCTTCAATAGTAGATGCCGAATCTTTTCCTAATACATTAGCAACTTCATCAATAATTTTACCTTTGATAACTGCTTTATTGTAAAATATTCCAACACTTTGTATAACTATAATCAATAAAGCCGGAAATGAAAATAAAGCATAATAACTTACTGCTGCACTTAATTGAAAAGGATCATTTGCCATCCAATTTTTATAGGTTTGTATTAAAATTTTCAGTAATTCTTTAATTGTAAATGCCTTCTTCATAAGCGCAACTTTAGGGATTATTCACATTACAAATGTGCGTAAATAAACACCCTTACTGTTGCTCATTTGAGCTAAAAGTGGACTGTTATTTTTAATTGAGTCCTTGTTTGCCTTAAATGCATTAAACAATAACTTTACATAACTCTAACTTTCGAACCCTATGAAAAGTGCATTATATTTAAAATTTACATATCTTTTAGTACAGGTGTTTTTGACACAATCGCTTATGGCCAATATCACTACAAATAATCTTAAAAATAAAACAATTCCTACCGAAATTTTAGCGGAAGCCAAAACTGCGCTTTCCTTTTATCCCAGTTTGAAAAATACGCCCATTGAATTTGTAATTAAACCTTCAATGAAAAAATCTTTTATGAAGGCACAACCAAAATTTTCTACACTACTTAAACCAACTTATAAAAGAGCTTATCTAATTTTTATTAATGAAAGTTTTACACTAGAAGATAAAAAATTGGATTTAAAAGACATCCCTTCCGATGTGCTAGTAGGCTGGTTGGGGCACGAATTGGGGCACGTTATGGACTACAAAGAACGTTCAACACTCAATCTTTTATGGTTTGGAATTCGATATTATTTTTCAGGCAATTACATCCGGAAAGCAGAACGTATTGCCGATTCTTACGCGGTTTCACACCAAATGACAGATTATATTATTTGTACTAAAAATTTTATTTTAAATCACGCTGACCTTTCAGATAAATATAAATCCAAAATAAAACGACTATATGTATCTCCAAATGAAATTTTAAAAATTGTCGAGGAGCAAGAGAAAGCTAAACAAGCACAATTAAACTAAAAAAACTATGGAAGCATTATTAAAAAATACAGAAACTTATGTTTTTGATCTTCTGAAAGAAAAGTTGCCGAAGGATTTTATTTATCATACTTTTTTGCATACACGAAGGGTACATGAAAGCGCGAAAGAAATCATAGAAGCTTCTGAGATTTCCAAAGAAGATCAACTCATTATTGAACTCTCCGCTTGGTTTCATGATACAGGTTACATTAATGATAGCAAAACACATGAAATTGAAAGTTGCAAAATTGCTAGCGCATTTTTAAAGAAGCATCAGGTGGATGCTCACATAATTAAGGCGGTTGAAAATTGTATTTTAGCTACAAAACTAGAAACAGCACCTAAAAATTTCAATGAAGAAGTAATAAAGGATGCCGACACTTCGCACCTAGCAAAAAATTATTTTAACAACGTAAGTGATTTACTAAGGCAAGAACTCAATATTCAAGGTATCGCTAATTTTACAAATAAAGAGTGGCGAGAGGAAAATATCATGCTTTTTACTAAAAAGCATAAATTTTACACCCCTTATGCGGTCAATAATTGGGAAAAGAAAAAAATAAACATTTAAAAAAGCTATTAAAAAAACGCAAAGATGTTTTAAAAACCAGAAATAAGGAAGCATACAAAGCCAAAATTAAAGCCGATTTAAAAAATGAAAGTCCTGAGCGTAGTATTCAAACCATGTACAGGGTTACGCTTCGCAATCATATAAAACTGAGTGATATTGCGGATACCAAAGCAAATATTTTATTATCAGTCAATGCCATCATCATTTCATTGGCATTAGCTAACCTAATTCCAAAATTAGACGCTCCTACAAATAGTCATTTATTAGTTCCCAGTTTAATTTTGGTGCTTTTTAGTGTGGCTTCAATCATTCTTTCCATTTTATCAACCCAGCCAAAAGTGACTTCCGGAGAATTTACAAAGGAACAAGTTGAAAACAGAGAGGTCAACCTACTATTTTTTGGCAATTTTCATAAAATGCCATTGGAAACCTTTCAATGGGGCGTAAACGAGATGATTCAGGATAAAGAATATATCTATAAAATGCTTACTAAGGATTTGTATTATTTAGGTGTTGTTTTAAACAAAAAATACAAACTATTAAAAATAACTTATGTAGTATTTACTATAGGAATTATACTATCAGTAGTCGCTTTTATAATCGCTTTTTTCAACCTAAAACATGCAAATTAGTTAGCTGGTAAATAACATATAAAAGCAACATTAAATTCTCACAAGTATACAATAATATTATGGCAGCAATTATAGGATCAATTATAAAAGGAGCAATCGATTTAAAGCATACGCTTACAAGTGAAACTCATCACATTGAGGCACAACAAAAAGTACTAAAAACCTTAATTGATACGGCTAAAGACACCGCATTTGGAACTAAGTACAACTTTTCTACCTTGTTAAAAGCTACTAATTTGTCTAAAGCTTTCGCCGAAGGAATTCCCTATCATGACTACCATAAAATGTATAACGAATGGTGGCATCAACTTTTGGAGGGTGGCGCCGATATCACCTGGCCAGGGATTGTAGATTATTTTGCATTAAGTTCTGGCACTACCGGAAAAAAAAGCAAGCGCATTCCCGTAACTGATGACATGTTAGCAGCCATTAAAAACGCTGGAATTAAACAGGTAGAGGCATTATCCAATTTTGACTTGCCGGCATCTTTTTTTGAAAAAGATATTATGATGCTAGGAAGCTCTACTAAATTACAAGAAAAAGATGCCCACTATGAGGGAGAAATTAGCGGAATTAGTGCTGCCAATATACCATCATGGTTTGAAGGATATTATAAACCCGGGAAAGAGATTGCCAAAATTAACGATTGGGACGAGCGTGTAACACGTATTGCCATGAATGCCAAAAAATGGGATATTGGCGCTATTAGCGGAATCCCTTCCTGGATTGAATTGATGCTAAAAGAAGTTATTGCTTACCATGAAGCAGAAAATATACATGACATCTGGCCAAATTTGCAAGTGTATACCTCTGGCGGAGTTGCTTTTGAACCTTACGCAAAAAGTTTTAATGCCCTGCTAAAACACCCAATTACGGTAATTGACACTTATTTGGCTTCAGAAGGATTTATTGCATTTCAGGAACGTCCTGAAACTGATGCCATGCGTTTAATAACCGACAATGGTATTTATTTTGAATTTGTTCCCTTCCAACCCGAATATATCAATCAGGATGGTTCATTAACTGAAAATGCACCGTCATTAACTTTGAAAGAAGTTAAAACCGGACAAGATTACGTACTAATTATCAGTACTGTATCCGGAGCTTGGCGCTATATTATTGGTGATACTATTGAATTTACCGACATAGCCAGAGCCGAAATAAGAATTACTGGACGTACCAAATTCTTTTTAAATGTGGTAGGATCGCAACTATCTGTAAACAAAATGAATACTGCTTTGCGCGAAGTAGAACAGAAATATGATATTATAATTCCTGAATTTACGCTGGCCGCCGTTAAAATTGATGGGGTGTTCAACCATCATTGGTATTTAGGTACTGACACGCCTATTACATCTGCCGATTTAGCCAAAGCTTTGGATGAAAAACTAAAAGCTGCCAATAAAAATTATAAAGTTGCTCGCTCCAAAGCATTAAAAGGAATTCGAGTAACTAAAGTTGCTCCTTCTGTTTTTAGTGAATGGAGCGGATCCCAAAAAAAGAAAGGCGGACAAGTAAAAATGGAGCGCGTAATGTCCGAAGAAAAATTTAATGAATGGAAACAATTTGTTTCCAAAATACAACAACAATAGCCTTAATACATTCTATGAATAACTTTTATAAAAATAGCGTATTAGTAACCATGGTTTTTTTCCTGATGACTAGCTGTGCTTTGTATGAACCTAAATACCGTGAACCATTTGACGCCAAAACTTCAAATGAATTTAAAGCTAATGAAATTGAAAAAACCTTTTATCTCATTGGTGATGCCGGATATGCAAAAGCAGGAGAAACCACACCTGCGCTAGCAACTTTTGAAACTTACTTAGAAAACAATAAAGAAAAAGGGAACTACGCTATTTTTTTGGGTGATAATATCTACCCTGCAGGAATGCCAAAAAAAGGAGAAGAAAACAGGGCCATTTCAGAACATAGGCTGGATGTACAAATAGCATCGGTAAAAAACTTTGATGGTGAAATTGTATTTATTCCAGGAAATCACGATTGGTATAATCAAGGCTTAAATGGTTTAAAACGTGAAGAAAATTATTTTGAAAAAAAGTTAGGAGATAAAAAGCTGTTTTACCCTAGTAACGGATGTGCATTAAAAAGTATTGATGTATCCGAAAATGTACAACTTATTGTATTAGACTCCCAATGGTACTTAACCGATTGGGACAAACATCCTACTATAAATGATGAATGTCCTGAAATAAAAACCAGAGAAGCAATGTTTCTGGAAGTAGAAGGGTTATTAAAGAAAAATCAAAATAAAACTATTGTTTTTGCTTTACATCATCCTTTGTATACCAACGGTGTTCATGGAGGTAAATACGCCCCTGTAAAACATTTATACCCTAGTCAAAAAAAGGTACCGCTGCCTATTTTAGCTTCATTGGCTATGCAATTAAGGACTAGCGGCGGAGTTTCAATACAAGATAAACAGAACAAACAATACAAAAAACTAGTAAAACGACTGGAAACGCTGGCAAAAGGTGCCGAACGGATCATTTTTACTTCAGGACACGAACACTCATTACAATATATTGAGCATGAAGGCTTAAAACAGATTGTTTCTGGTTCAGGAGCAAAAAATTCATACGCCGCACTAAGCAATGATGGATTATTTGCTTACGGAGGGCAAGGATTTGTACGCTTGGACATTTTAAAAAATGGTGCTTCTTGGGCCAGTTATTATAGTGCTAAACAAGGTAAACCTGAATTAATCTACAAAAAGGAAATATTTAAACCTTCACCTAAATTTAACTTAAACTCACTGCAACCTGTTACAAAAAAAACCATTTCTACTTCAGTGTACAAAAATAATGAAACAAATGACCGAAGTGAATTGTATGAAAGTATTTGGGGTGACCACTACAGGGATTTATATTATAAAAACATTGATGCTAAGGTTGCCATTTTAGACACACTTTACGGCGGATTGAAAGTTGTTCGAAAAGGTGGCGGACACCAAACACGCTCGTTACGCCTGAAGGATAAAAAGGGTAAAGAATACAATATGAGGGCACTTAAAAAAAGTGCGGTTCAATTTTTACAAGCCACTGTATTTAAAGAAAATTATATCGAAGAATCATTGAATGAAACCCTACCCACAAAAATGTTGGAAGATTTTTATACAGCATCACATCCGTATATTTTTACGGTAATTCCAGACTTATCAGACGCAGTAGGTATTTACCATACCAATCCAAAACTTTACTATATCCCTAAACAAAAAGCTTTAGGGCAACATAATATTGAATACGGGAATGAATTGTATATGATTGAAGAACGGCCCGAAGAACACCATGTAGATCAGGCTTCCTTTGGAAAACCCGAAGATATTGAGAGTACAGCTGATGTTTATGAACGTTTGCGCAGGGATGAAAAATATAGTGTGGATGAAGCGGCGTACATAAAAGCAAGAATGTTTGACATGCTTATAGGTGACTGGGACAGGCACTATGATCAATGGCGCTGGGCTGAATTTGAAGATGACAATGGCGATCACGTATTTAAACCTATACCAAGAGATCGGGATCAGGCGTTTTCCAATTTTGACGGTGGTTTTTTAGGCGCGTTACGTGGAATGATCGGATTTGTAAATCAATTGCAGGTTTATGACGACAAAGTAAAAAATATAAAATGGCTAAATGCTGCAGCTACTGTTTTGGACAGAACGCTTATACAAAATAAAGGCAGGGATGAATGGATAAAGCAAGCAACACATATTCAAAACAACTTGACGGATGAAGTTATTGATGCTGCTTTCGAAAAAATCCCTGAAGAAACCAAAGGCAAAGATTTAAATCAAATTAAAAAGTTTTTAAAACTCCGCAGGTCTAACTTGGTACAAATAGCTAAAGATTTTTATGAATATCACGCCAAATTAGCCATTATTAGCGGAACAGATAAGGATGACTATTTCACCATTGAACGTTTAAAAGATGGTAAAACCAAAATTACCGTTCAGCGCATTAAAAATGGAAAAAAGAAAGATGTTATAAGTGAACGCATATACGATAAAACTTATACCAAACAAATTAGAATTTACGGCTTAGATGATGATGACGTATTTGAAGTTATTGGAAAAGCCGAAAAACCCATCGCGATAAAAATTATAGGCGGACAAAATAACGATATTTATGACATAAAAGAAAGTTGTAAAATTTCAATTTACGATCACAAAACAAAACCAAATACATTAAAGAATGTCAAAGGTGCCAGAGTAAAATTGACTGACAATTATCAAGTTAATCATTTTAATAAAGATGATAAGGAATTGAATGCTTTAAGTATATTACCCAGCTTAGGGTTTAATCCTGATGACGGAATAAAAATTATACCTACTATTACCTATACCCACAATGGATTTTATAAAAACCCCTTTACAAATCAGCACAAATTTACCGCTGGCTATTATTTTGCCACTCAAGGTTTTGATTTGGAATATCGTGGCGAATTTGCGGGTGTTTTTGAAAATTACAATTTACTAATCAATGGACGATACACTAGTCCTAATTACGCAGTTAACTTTTTTGGTTTTGGTAATGATTCTCAAAACTTAGATGATAGAGACGATGTTGATTTTGATTTTAATCGCGTAAAATTAAGTAACTACAAATTGCTTATCGGCGCCGTAAAAAGCGGAAGAAATGGAAGTAATTTCCAATATACAGGCTCCATTGAAGGTATTCAGGTTGACAACACTCCTGGCCGATTTATTTCTACAGTAAATTTTAATGATCCTAATCCAAATGAAAGAAAATGGTTTGCAGGTGCTAACGCTACCTATTCTTACGAAAGTTATGATGTGATAGTAAACCCAACCCGTGGTATGAAATTTGTATTGGACGGAGGCACAAGAACCAATATTGATACTGGAGATACATACGGATTTATAAAACCCTATTTGGGATTTTATAATGCAGTGACTACTAATCGTAAGTTGGTACTTAAAACATCTGTATTTAGTCATTTTAACATAGGTAGAGACTACGAGTTTTTTCAGGCTGCTCAAGTGGGAGGACAAAATTTATTACGAGGGTATCGAAACCAACGATTTTCCGGACAAACCGCCTTGGCAGGAAGTGCTGATTTACGTTACAGCTTTAATCAATTTAAAACAAGTGTAGTTCCTTTGCAGTTTGGAGTATTTACTGGTGCTGACACGGGTAGGGTTTGGTTTAAAGAACAAAACGACTCCAACAAATTTCATGCTAACTATGGTGGAGGTTTTTGGGTAAACAGTGCTGATTTTATAAGCGGTACATTCAATTTATTTGTGGGAGATGATGGGCCTCGATTTTCATTCAACTTTTTATTTAAACTTTAATTTTTTTTATATGATATTCAATAATAGCAAACATATTTTTACATTAATTTCATTACTTATTATTAGTACTCAAGCATTTGCTCAAAACGATTCTCCTTACGAAACAAATTTTTATAAGGATGGCGCTTGGATTGCTGGTGGAATAGGATTGAGTGCACTGGGTTTGGCACTAATTGAAAAAAAAATGGCTTGTCCGATCAGGACTTAGCACAATTGGATAAAAACGATCTCTGGGGTATTGATCGTTGGGCTGCGGGTAATTTTTCGGAATCAGCAAGTGCTACTAGTGATATCCCATTTTATACCTCACTTGCATTACCATTTTTATTTACCTTAAATAAAGCCACTCGTCATAAATCAGGACAACTTTTTGTAATGTATTTGGAAAGTTTATCCACTACTGCGGCTTTATTTTCTATTACTGCAGGACTGGTTGAAAAAAGCCGTCCATTAGTTTATAATGATACTGGTGTAGTAAGTAGGTCTGAACGATTGGAAAATGACTCACAACGTTCATTTTATAGTGGGCATGTTGCCGCTTCTGCCACAGCTACATTTTTTGCAGCTCAGGTATTTAGCGATTTCTTTCCTGATTCTAGAGCAAAACCTTATGTTTGGGCAGGTGCTGCGCTCATTCCTGCTACCGTAGGTTATTTTAGAATTGAGTCGGGTAAACATTTTTTAACTGATACCATTATCGGGTATGCACTTGGTGCTGCCAGTGGAATTTTAGTGCCGCGTTTACATCGTAAAAAAGAGTCTGATTTAAAAGTTTCTGCTAATATGATGGCTGATACTAAAACTATAAATCTTTCGTACGTATTTTAGTGGTATGGTTTTAATCTATTTATAAATTAAAATCCATCTCAAATGAAATACTTTTTAGCATTTAATCTATTCTTTTTAATTTCCACATCAATTTTTGCTCAGTTGACTGACTTGACACGCCTAGAATATACATACTTTCCGCAAAGAAACAGTGATAACAATTTTCAACGTATTCGGGCATTGGTCAAATTGCCATTAAAATTAAATGACAAAGGTGCATTTTTAGTACCTGGATTTGAATATCGGAACGTACGCTTTGATTTTGAAGATGCCACAAATTTTGATACCAACAATTTAAATAATTTTAATTCCTATGATATCACGTTAGGATATACGTTTAAAATAAAAAAATACTTGCGTTTTGCTGCAAAATCAGGTGTTTTAATAGCTTCTAATTTTGAAGGTGATGGGGTTATTACCAATGATGATTTATTATATTCGGGTGCCGTAGTACTAATTAAGGATAAAACTGGTGAAGGCGAAGCAAAAAAACCCTGGCGCTGGGTCATTGGACTGCAATACTCAACAAAAGCGGGTATTCCCATTCCCCTACCCTTTATTAATTATTACAAACAATTTGCTCCCAAGTGGTCTTATGGTTTGGGAGTTCCAAAATCAAATATCAAGTATTATTTAAATGACAAAAATGTATTTCAGGCATTTGCAACACTAGATGGTTTTTTCGCTAATATTCAAAAAGATAGAGTAATTCCCAATTCCAATGGTACAAATACTGCTACTACTGCAAGTATTTCCATGACAGTCGCTTTAGGCGGATTGGGTTTTGAACATTTGTTTACTGATCATTTAGTACTATATGCTTACACTGGCTTTACCTTTTTAAACGATATTAGGCTAAGGGACAATAATCAAGATGATGTGTTTACAATAAATGACACCAATACATTTTATATACGGGGTGGATTAAAATTTAAACTTTAGATTTAAACACAAAAGAATTTACTGCTAACTATGTAATTGAGCTAACCTCTATTACTAAAACTGTTTTCATTAAATATTTCATTGTAAACAAACCTTGTAATCAAACTAATCGAATTTTTGTTTCGTTTTTAAATAATAAAAAAAGAAGCCTAAAAAGCTTCTTTTTTTGGGTGTGCTATCAAACAATTCTAGTAATCTATACTTAAGTCAAGAGTGGAAAACTAATCAATTTTAACTGTCGTCGTTTCAATTTCCTTCTTTTCTTGTTTTGGCAAAATAATATTTAAAATTCCATTGGTATATTTTGCCGATATAGCATCGGTTTGTATAATTTTTGGCAAATTAAATACACGTTCAAACTTTGAAGTTGTAAATTCTCTTCGCACAAATTTTCCTTCAGCTTCATTAGCTTCTTCTTTTTCAAATGATGCTGAAATTTTTAATTTATTTTGAGTAATATCAACTTTGAAATCATCTTTTTCAAAACCTGCTGCTAGTAAAGCGATTTTAAATTCAGTGTCGGTTTCTTCAACATTTACCTTAGGTAAATTAGTATCATAATACTCATTAAATGACGGTGAAAATGTGTTATTAAATACCTCATTTATCAGTCCTCCAAACTCAGAAAATGGCGTCATTGCATTTGATGGTACTCCATTAAATTTTGTTAATCCTCTATTATTATTCATAATGATTTATTTTTTTGTTTACGCTTAGATTTAGTCAAACAATATACCAACATGAAATTTAGTACAAATCAACAAAAAAATAATGACAAAATGACTTATTGATAATGGATAAGCATGTCAAAATGGCAATTTAAAAGGTGTTTTACTCTTTATTTCTAATCCTTCATTTATTAATAATACCTTTTCATACATTAATTTTCTTATTTAAGATGGCTTGCTTTTATTTTGATACTTCTACTCTACTTCTACATTAGCGCTATGACTCTCTTCAGCGGTGCTGTCATTATCATCTACAAATAATTCTTCGCCCATGACAGTAATACTTCTATCACCTAAAATATCTTCAACATAAACCATTTTTACAAAAACCATTAAAATAGCAATAACTGGAACGGCAAGAATTAATCCCAACATACCAGTAAATATCCCTAAAATAACTTGGGCTACTAAAATCATTGCTAAAGGAAATGCAATCATTTTTTTTTGAATCAAAGGAGTCAAAATATTACTTTCAACAATTTGAATCCCCCCGTATAATAGTACTACATAAAATGCATAATTTTCGCCCATAGTAAGTGCTAATAAAAATGCAGGTATTAATGAAAATATGGGCCCAAAATTAGGAATAAAAGTAATTAGCGCCGCAAAAATACCTAAAGTTAAAGCTAGTGGTACACCTAATATGGCCAAACCAGTACAAGTAAGTACACCTACTATAAGCATCGAAAAAATTTTTCCTAAAAGCCAGCGTTTTAAAGTATAACCCATGGTAAGCAATACTTCTTCTGTACGTTTGCGTTTCGGTTTGGGGAATAATGTTATAATTCCATTGATATACAAACTAGGTTGCACCATTAAAAACATTCCCAGAAAAACAACAATATATAAGTCTGCTAAACCACCTAAAAAGGAACTAAAAAAAATGGTTAACTGTTCCTTATTTTTTTTCAGTTCTCCTTTATACCGACCTACTTCATTTAAAACTAAATTACCTACTTTGTTATTGGACAACTTACTTTTTACATCTTGTGCTGCTTTTGGAAGCTCAACTTCCAATACTTCAATTTGCGAAGATACTCTGGGATATAAAAACACAATGGATAAAGCAAATAAGGAAGCCACCAACGATACCGCCAAGCCTAATGACCATTGATTATTTAAGGGTATTTTTTTTGTAATAAAGAAGCGATTCCTTTAAAGAAGATAGCAATTAATATTCCCGCTAAAATTAGTAGAATCACTTTAAACCCTTTTAAAATCAAAAAAATCAATAATAAAATGACACATATAATACTTGTCGCTTTTATAATTTTTTTACTAAAATCACTAATCGCAAATGTGCTTGTATTTTTTGAACTCATAACTTTAATAATTAAATGAACCACTAAGGACTAAAAGTACAATAGTTTTGGTTATGACTAAAAGTCATTACTTTTTGAACATCCGTTTTTTGCAATTAGCTATTAGCCTTTGGCTATTAGCAGTATTTTTAAGTCAACAGCTAATTACTAATTGCCAATAGCTCTTTGTAATATTTTTAGAAGCTAAAAGCGAAATGCATTAAAAATGCATAGTTTTAACTAAACTTGAGACCAATAATAACTTACTACTCTTGTTTAATTTCTTACTCAAAAACCGAAACGCCCTATCCACTGGCAATGAATAAGTTGTTTCCGATATTAAATTCGCTATTCGAAATAGTCTTTTTTCGATCAGTATTATGCGCTTTAGCTGGAGATAGGTCTATGTTTTTCTTTCTTGTCCAAATAAAAAACTTTTTTTATACTTGGATGTAGGAAACCCTATAAAAATAAAAGCGAATATTCAATTTTGACTTAGAATATTCGCTTTTTTTATTAAAGGTTATAAATTTTAATCTACAGCATCTTCCACTTCATCTGCAGCATCTTCAATTCCATCGCCTACACTTTCAACGGCATCTTCCACTTTTTCGCTCGGTTTCTTTTCTCTACAACTCGTTGTAAAAGCAGCTATAGATCCGGTAACCAAAATTGATAATATGATTTTCTTCATCGCTTTAAAAATTTTATAGTGTTATTATTTATACAAAGATGCAGTCAATAATTTCCAACTTTTAACGGTAATAAAAATGATTTTAACTCTATAACAATTCAATTATCAATCGAGTGAACAAAAAAGCACTAAATAAAATTGTGATCACCTTTTTATTTAGTAATTGATTAAGTATTTTTAAAAAAAATGCATATCCGCAAAAGCTCCTAAATTGAGATAATTTTTGT
>NZ_AFPB01000131.1 GCF_000218485.1 Aquimarina agarivorans
ACATAATAATAATTTATACAATACAAAAGGGATACGACATGAAGACGTAGATCCAAAGAACACATCCCGACTTTTTCTTTTTATCGTCACTCTGTAAACGATCTTTGATATGATACGAAATCAAAAAAGTTAACCCAAGTATTACTAAATTATGATATGGTTGCATTTATTATTTAGGATATATTGGTTTGGTGAAATATCGTAAAATTTTTAAATACTAAATCACCTCCAATTTAGCTCCAGGTTTTGGTCTGTGAAGTAAAAATCCATAGAATGTATAAGTGTATGTACTTTTATCTTTTTGAATGTATTTTGACCAAAGAGAAGAAGCTCTTTGTCTCTTTGGCCAATCTGTTCTAAACCTATCATCTTTCCATAATGGATAGCTACTTTAATTCTTTAAACAAAAACTTCTCCAAAATCATTAACAAACACAAGAAAAGGTATCAAAGAGGTAAAGGAATAAAATTAATTGGCATTAAATCATTAGAGTCCAATTTTAACCCCTTACGCAAAACGTACAGTCCTCATTTGCACGTTATTGTTGCCAACAAAGAAATGGCTGATATTTTACTTAGCGAATGGTGTTATAGAGCAAAAAAAGGTTATGTAAACAGAAAAGGTCAAAAAGCTGATAAAGTTTGGAATTTAGATAATGCACTTCTAGAAATTATTAAGTATGGTAGCAAAATATTTACCGAACCTGACCTAAAAAAAAAAGAGCAAAAGAAACTTCTTCACCAAAAGTATATTTAAACGCTTTGTATACAACATTGGTAGCAATGAAAGGGAAACGCATTTTTGATAGATTTGGTTTCAACTTACCCATTGAATCCAAACCAAAACATTACCACGCCACTTTATTAGAAAGTTTTAAAGAGTGGGAATTCAATGCTAAAACTAATGATTGGAACAATACCTCAACAGGTGAAGCACTAACGCAGTATAGTATGCCTAGCAATTTACAAGCCTTATTGGAAAATAATATTTATTGTAAATCTAAATAAGGTCTAAACATCTTTTGCACAATCATTGCATCAATAAATTAATATCTTTGATGTAATGAAATTCTTAAGTATCATATTAGCTTTTATAATCTTTTCTTTATCAGCAAAGCCTTGTTCTGATGGTCGAAATTTTGAAGACCAACATGATGAAGCGTTAAGTGTAGAGCATAATCATCAAGAAGACAGTGATGATTCCTGTCCAATAACTTGTATATGTGATTGTTGTGGCATGTCAATTACCTATGTACCATTAACTGCTTTTGAGCTCATAGTTTGTAATAAAATTTCTACAGATTTAATAACCACCTACCAACCTATTTATAGGTTCGACTTTCAATCTAATATTTGGCAACCGCCGCGAGTAATTAGCTAAAACAAAACGATTTTA
The DNA here is from genome assembly GCF_000218485.1 of Aquimarina agarivorans. Classification (GTDB taxonomy): domain Bacteria; phylum Bacteroidota; class Bacteroidia; order Flavobacteriales; family Flavobacteriaceae; genus Aquimarina; species Aquimarina agarivorans. The sequence continues at coordinate 1,396 of NZ_AFPB01000131.1, forward strand.
AATCATTTTTTAGTTAATCATAATTATATTTCAATGAATAAATACTTATTGAGCGTAAAGCTTATGTTCATACTTTGCCTATCATTAAAGGCACAAACATCAGACATACAAATAAAAGTCATAACAGAAGCTGAAAGCGAACCTTTAATGGGAGCTACCGTTTACTTTGAAGCATTAGATAAAGGAGCAGTAACCAACTTTGATGGTATTTCAGAATTTTCAAACATACCCAATGGTCAGCATCAAATAATAATTTCTTTTTTAGGCTTTGAAACTTTGGAAACAACAATTCAAGTTCCTAATGAAAATGAATTGATATTTAAACTTGATGAAAGCGGAAGCACGTTAGAAGAAGTTATTATACAATCTACTCGTAGTACAAGAACAGTAAAAAAAATACCCACACGTATTGAGTTTATAGGTGCTGAAGAGTTAGGTGAGAAAGCCATTATGAATCCTACTAATATTTCTATGGTACTACGTGAAAGCACAGGAATACAAATGCAGCAAACTTCATTGAGTAGCGGTAGTATAAATATTCGTATACAAGGACTAGATGGAAGGTATACGCAGTTATTACGAGATGGTTTCCCTCTTTATGGAGGCTTTTCAAGTGGGTTAAGTATATTGCAAATTCCACCCTTAGACCTTAAACAATTTGAAATTATCAAAGGAAGTTCATCAACTTTATATGGTGGTGGTGCTATCGCTGGTTTAGTGAATATGGTATCTAAAACACCTGATGAAGAACCTGCATTGGATATTATGCTTACACAAACACAAGCGTTAGGAAGCACAGCTAATATTTTTTATAGCAAACGAAGTGAAAAGTTTGGTTTTTCACTTTACGGTTCTGGACATTACCAAAAAGCATACGACCCAGAAGATGATGAATTTAGTAATTTACCTAAAACTACATCAATTTCTTTCAACCCTAAATTATTCTACTATCCATCAGAAAATACAACCGTTTGGTTTGGACTAAATGGAACATATGATGATAGAATTGGAGGCGACATAACTATTATTGAAAGTGGTGAAGAAGGTATTCATCAGTATTCAGAAGAAAATAATTCAAAACGTTTAAGCAGTCAATTCGTCTATGAAACAAAGCTAGATTCTATTAGCTCATTACAGTTCAAAAATAGTATTTCATTTTTTGATAGAAACTTAACTGTTCCTGATTTTAATTTTGATGGCAAGCAAACGAATACATTTACAGAGGTCACTTACAATCGAGAAACAAAAAAAGCCGATATAATAATCGGAGCAAATTTATATTCTTCAAACTTTGATGAAAATGATAATGCACTATTACAGCGTGACCAAAAAGATGTAACCTTTGGTGTTTTTGCTAATAGCGTTTATGATATTACAGATAATTGGATTTTAGACGCAGGATTAAGAGCCGATTACGCTAATGATTTTGGTTTCTTTCCTTTACCTAGAGTTTCATTATTATATAAAAATGACAGTGGATTTTCCAGTAGAATTGGCGGTGGCTTAGGCTATAAAATACCCGATATTTTTACTGAAGAAGCAGAATATATCAACTTCGAAAATATACTTGCCATAGATAAATCTAAAGTAGACGCAGAGCGTTCATACGGTGTTAACTTTGATGTAAATTACAAAACACGTTTATCTGATGAGGTAAGCTTTTCAGTAAACCAATTATTTTATGTAACCGCAATAAATGATGCACTACTATTAAATACAAACGACAATGGTTTATTTCAATTTGAAAATGCCACTGATGAAATCCTTAGTAAAGGAGCTGAAACCAATATCAAATTCTCTTATAAAGACTTTAGGTGGTTTTTAAATTATGCCTTAATTGATACTAGATTAAATTACTTGGATGATAAACCACAAAAACCATTAACAGCAAAACATAATGCAGGTAGTGTACTAATGTATGAGTCCGAAAAGTGGCGAATAGGTTACGAAACTTATTATACAGGAAAGCAATTTTTGTCAAACGGTACAGAAACTACGGATTTTGTTACCATGGGTTTACTGTTAATGCGTAATTTTAAGTTGGGTAGTGTATTTATGAATTTTGAGAACTTTACCGATAGAAGACAAAGTAGATTTTCACCATTGGTATTGCCTCCTCATGAGAATCCAGTATTTCCAGAAATTTATGCTCCTACAGATGGTTTTATCTTTAGTGTAGGTCTTATTATAAAACCTTTTGGAAACGAAGACCACGATTAATTATGGAAACAATAGAACAATTATTAGAGTCAAAAGATATTCGTATTACAGCAATGCGCTTATTGATATATAAGTTTCTTACAGAAAAACAAGTAGCAGTTACATTAAGTGATATTGAAAATGCTTTCGAAAAGGCAGATAGAACAACATTATACAGAACCATAAAAACCTTTGAAGAAAATGATATTGTACATCAAATTGATGATGGTACGGGAATCACTAAATATGCGTTTTGTGAAAAAGGTTGTAGTTGCGATATAAAAAACGATTTGCATTTACATTTTCATTGTAATAATTGCAATGAAACTATTTGTTTAACAGAACATAAGATACCTCAAATAAAAGTACCAGAAGGTTTTGTTTCTGAAAATGTAAACCTAGTTGTGAAAGGGATTTGTGATAAGTGTAGTGGGAAATAAATGTACTTCCATTACGCTTACTATTAAACTATTTTTGCATATAATTAATTGATATGAAGTTCAATATAAAAGTACCAAAGCATCTTAAAGTAGCTTATAACAAAGAGTTGGAATATTACCGCTTTTATTCAAAGAATAAGCAGCACTCTAATGCTTGGCATCATTTAGAGAGAAGTCATATTATAGGTCAATCTTACCCAATTGAGCACACCAATTCACATTGGCTAATGTTTAAATTTGGATTAAGGCAAAAGAATACTAAAGATGTTTTTGGACAAATTGTTAGGCTGGTTGTTGGGGGCTGGAAATCATTTATAGATCACGTTCCTCTTGGTAATACAGGAGGGTCAAATGTACCACCATTAAAACCTATGCCTATGCCTGGTGATATTGCTAAACTATTGAATGCTCAATAAAAGATTGATTAACTATTCAGATTATTAATACAAAAAGCAACAATTGTCGACCATATTGTCGACCAAAAATAGAAACTCCCGTAATCATTATTGATTCGGGAGTTTTCTGTGGAGTCGGAGGGATTCGAACCCTCGTCCAAACAAGCAATTATGACTGCTTTCTACACGCTTAGTTTTTGATTGGATTTTCGTGAAGTTGCCGGTCAAAAACAACCAACTCGTTCCTTATTCTCAATTAAGCTTCAAAACAATATCAAGACCCTATTGTTTCTATGTTTACTTTTACGATACTCAAAAACCAAACGCCGTAAACCAAGGCTTTTGAAGAGTATCCTGCTTGTCTACCTTGTAGACCGAGGCGCAATCTTACTATAATTCAGATTATGCAGCTAGGGCGTAGTTATTCTCGCCGTTTATAAAAGTGATATCGATTTTTACGAGCATGAACATCATAGCTCGGCGTGCTTACAATCCAATTGGCCTCGCTGTCAAAACCAGTCGACCCCATTTGTATCAGTAAAAACAACAATATGTATTTACCAATTTGTTCCAAACTAATATATAAATATCAAATTCGGGTTGCAAATATAATTGTAATATCTATGCGCTCATAAAATTTGTGCAAATATTATACCATTTTGGAGTTTGCCCTTATCAAGGAACATAAACCAATACACGAAACTCATGTGTTATTTCTCCCTTACAATAAAAAAAAACTGATTGTTACCCTCAACATCAATTATTATTGAAAGTTCTTCTACTTGCTATTTTCCCGATACTGCTTATTCTAAACTTGGTTTTGTTGTTACTAAAAATAGTAATGATGCTAATATTTTTCTGGGTATAAAAGAAATTTCTCTAAAAAATTTAATTTAGGAATATGATAAATTAACAGGTAAGGAAATCAGTTACAATACTCCAAATAGTATAGTCAATATGGCAGTGGATAATCTTCCTTGTGAATTACCTAAATTTTGTAGTAATGATTTTGAAGCCCAATTTGCTTTAAAAAACCTTCAACTCATACTAACCTATTTTTTGACATTTTTAACGCAATATGATCATCAAACAGTCTTAGATTAATATTTTTTACGACTAATTAATAAAATTAGCTATGGTACCTTTACATTTATATGTAGGTGAAAAAATTCAAGGAAATTTTGAACCTAAAAAACTTAATTTACTACTTAACTTTCAAGTAAACTGTCCGGGGTGTTTTTTATATGCCTTACCAACTTTTAGTAAACTATACAAAAAGTATAATAATAATTTAGGTTTTCTTGCCCTTTCTACTGCCTTCGAAGATTTTGATGTGAATACAACTAAAAACACTATTGATTTAGTTAATGAAGGAACACTTGTTGGTCACACCAAACATGCACTGGCTGAATATGGATATAATAAATTACAAATTAAACCAGAATTTCCAATTGCAATGGATAAAAAAATGGAATCATCTCAAATAGATGAAATAACAGAAAAAATATGCCTACTAAATCCTAATTTTTCTATCTGGTCTAATTATGATCAAGATCTTTTTTTAAAAAAGGTAAAAAACTATTTAGTAAAATTACCCGAAGTATCACTCACATTTACCACTAATCAATTTCGTGGCACACCTACTTTTACCTTATTTAATAATAATGAAATACTTCATTCTTGGTTTGGTCATGTAAAAATAGCTGAAATTACAACTAAAATAAACTCATTTAATTAGTTTGAAGCTAACAAGCCATTGCATAAACATTACTCTAACACAATAAGGTCTTCTTCATTTTAAATTAGAATATATTAAACAAACTTATACTGTAATTCTAATAATGTAACCATAAATACTACTATACTAATCAGGTATCTTGTTAAACCCGAATTATGCATTAAAAAATCTATTACGTCTGCGATCTACTTCAAATACTATTGCAAACTGTATTCTTTAATTTAACTTTAACGCTGTTATACTGAAATTAAGAAAACACAAGTATTTATTATATATCACAGCCTCATGACAAAGTTTCAATGCATAATTCGGGTTAAACTAAAATTTAGTTTCTGTACAAAACCACAAATACATCTGTGTTTGAACAGACTAAAACATCTTATAAATGTTAGATAACTAACTTTATTACAATGAATTAATGAGTTAAATTTAATTTTATTAATGTTAAATAAATACAAAATAATACTTAAAGCATTATTTATAATTCTTTCACTATACAAAGCTTGTTCATAATTAAAAATTATCATAAATGTCTTTGATTCAAATATTTATCTATTGTTCTTTAAATCTTAAACTTACTTATAAGGCTGTCAATTTATTGTAATTATTGATATTATATAAGTTAAAGATCTTGTCCTACAAAAAAGTACTGTAAGCTTAATAATTTCCAAAGGACAATATCCATACAACATAAATAAATACTTAATATTAAAATTTTTCAATTATGAAAAGACCCACAACTGAATACATTTGAAGGTTAAAAAAATGGCAAAATACCGCTGTAGTGAAAGTAAAAGACCATCCAACTTTAATTGACTTTGAAAAAGGCTTAGATTTTTATTAAAGAGAACAATCAATACTTTTGAAACACCCAAAAGTATTTAATTTACCCGAAGAGGAAATACAAAAACTACTTGTTTACGAACTTTACAATTATTTAGAATTTACTGTTTGGCTTGAGTTAGGCCCTGTAAACGAGGTATGTAATTTAATAAGAATGCCTTCTTTTTTACCTTGGCTTTCTAGTGAAATGAAAGATGATGCTCTCAAAATATATGTTGATGAAGGGGCTCATGCTGAAATGGCTTTTGCATTAATTTCAAAAATAGAAGAACATACGGGTGTAAAATCAATGAGAATGGAACCTAAATTTATTAAAGAATTAGATGAATTGATTTTGAGTCAGCCTAAGGAATTAGAACAAATGATTAAGATTTTTTTGTCATTATATCTGAAACTTTAATAACAGGAACTCTCACCGGATTACCTCACGATAAAACTGTGCAAAAAGGTATCAGAGAATTTGCATTAGATCACGCAACTGATGAGGGTAAACATCATGCCTATTTCAAAAACTTTTTTGAAATTCTTTGGCCTAAAATGCCAAATGATTTTCAAGCTAAAATTGGAGCTCTTTTACAAAAAATGATTCTTGCCTTTTTATATCCAGATGATCATGAATTAGAGCAAATACTTTTAAAGTTTTTCACTGTTGAAGAATCTTCTGAAATTATAAATGATTTATTAAGCTCTGAAAATGTTATTGAAGGTGTTAGAAAATCAATATTACCAACTAAAAGAATGCTAAAAAAATGTAATCTTTTTGAAATTGAAGAAATTGAACATTCTTTTAATAGTCATAAATTAATGAAAGTATGACAACTTTTATTTCACTTTCACTAAATATTTTCTACTATTAAAACTAACCAACTCATCCATTTTTCTATAAATATCACAATCATGTACTATCAATAATACATTAACAACTTTAAAAACAAACGCTATGAACACAGAAACTTCAAAAAATCTCAAAGAAATAATTTTGTCATTAATTGCTACGCCAAAATTAGGAGAAAAACATTTGCTTACATTACACAAAAAAGATGCTAATGAAATTATAAAAACTTTTTTTCACTGGTTAACTTTAGTTTCCAAAATTAATAATAGACTTGCTGTTGATAACTTAACATTTGAAGATAATAATGATTATGCTCATTTCACTCTTTTAAAACCTATAAACACAAAAATAGGTTTCATTTGTACCTCCACACTAAATGAAAACAATTTAAATTATTCACTTAAAAAGCATATTAAAAATTATAATTTGGATTTTGCCATACTATTATCTAATCAAGCTAATGATATCCAAGATAATAATGATATTAGCAAAGATGATAATGTCTTATATATAGATTCCAATTGGCTTGCTTCAATAATAATTGATAATCAAAAACCTTTTTTTGCTCAATTAGGAATTACAAACAATTATGAGTGGACTCCATATATAAAAAGTAAAATCAATTTCATTACAGAATAAAAATTTAGAAACTACTTTTTATAGCGATACTTACGAACTTTGTAAAGGCGATATTTTTGCTGCAAATTCACATCTTCCTTTAATTACTATTCCAGAGTCTTTTATAGAACGCTATTATAAATTGAAAAAAGCAACTAAACTTCAAATTGAAAAGGTTTTCAAAAATAGATCCGAATTAATCAACAACTGGGTAAGTCACATAAACAATTATAATCATTATCAAATTGTTGATCAATTATCATTAGAAAATTATATTAAAAATCCAAAGTATCTAGGATTATCACTAACAAAAAAAGAATTACAAGAACAGATTTACAACTTGAAAACACTATTAAAATATTACAATTATAAATTTTTGGTAATTAAAGAATCTTTAGATTTTAATTTTGAATTAAAAAATTCTAAAGTTTTCCTAAAGCCAACATTATCAACCAATTTACCTTCTATTAAATCTTTTAATATAGTTGTTAGCACCCCTATGATTTACAATGAATTTGAAAAAAGATTTTGGAATATATATGAGTTGATTGGCGATGAATTTAGCAACAAAAAAGATCTTGTAAATTACATTGATAATATTTATTATGATAGCCTAATTGAACTTAATGCGTCAATCAAAAATGAAAAAGTTGATACCGAATTATTCAACTACAACTCTAATAAAGCTTCTTAATTCTTATAATTAAAACAAAAACAAATGATAACTATTCATTTTATAATACACGAATATTTTGAAGGGCCTGGGATTTTAGAATCATGGGCAATTAGCAAAGGTTATAAAGTTTTATATTCAAAGTTATACAAAGGTGATAAATTACCTAATACACCAAACGAACTAGACATGCTTGTTGTTATGGGAGGACCGAAAAGCCCTAATACTACCATACAAGACTATCCATATTTTGATTCAAAAGCGGAAATGGCATTGATAAAAAAATGTATTGATGAAAATAAAATTGTTATCGGTATATGCTTAGGTGCACAAATGATAGGCCAAAGCCTAGGAGCACCAGTATTATCTAGTCCAAATACCGAAATAGGAATTTTTGAAATATGCAAAACTGAATGTGGCAAAAAAAATAAATTGTTTAGTCATTTACCTGACACACTAAATGTGGGGCATTGGCATGGGGATATGGCTAATCTTACTGATACTTCTGAGGTAATAGCCTACAGCAACGGTTGTCCTAATCAAATTATAAAATATGGCAAATTTGTTTATGTATTTCAATGTCACTTGGAATTTACATCAGAATCTATTAAAACTCTTATTCTTAATTCCACAAGAGAACTTGAAATACTGAAAAATAAAACTTATGTGCAAACTGCCGATCAAATTCAAAATTACAATTTTGAAGAAATGAACTCAATACTCACTCTTTTTATTGAAAATTTGATCAAATTACATGCATCTGAAAGTATTGTTGTTTAGTTTTGAGCTTTTCTTCAAATCTTGAACTCAGATTATGCGTTAAAACTTCTTTACAAGTCTGCGAAATATGATAATACTAATACTTTCTTAATTTATGCATAGCATCAATATGGTGAAATTAAAAAATATAATTTAGGTTAGTATTTACATTAGATCGTAGACGGAATAGATTTTTTAATGCATAATCTGGGTTTTATTAAATTAATGAACTATTATAAACTTAAAATACCTTAGTTTCGGTTATGGCTGAAAGTCACCATCTTTTTAAACATCCGTTTTTTACAATTAGTTATTAGCCTTTAGCTGTTACAGTATTCTAAAGCCAAGAGCTTTTTGCCCTATTTTTAGAAGCTAAAAGCATTTAATCTCTTTAAATCGTATTGTAAGCTATAATAAATATACTATCCTTTAAACTTACTATTTTATTCCTATTAGCTTCAAATAACACGCCTTCTTCAATTAATTCCCCTTCAACTTTAATAGCTCCTGACACTACATAAATCAAACTTTTGGAAGGGCTATTATAAATTTGCTCATTAGTTAAATGCCCAACTTCTATTTGGGTGCTGTTGGCGTCCTCTGTACCATATACTTTGGTTATTTTACCCTTTTCGGCTACACGCACTCTAAAACTGGCTGTTTCTTCTTCTTTTTCTGGTATCAGCCATAGTTGTAACATTCGAGTAGTTTCCTTTTGTTTATTCACCTCATTATGTGCAAAACCTTCTTTTCCTGATTTTTGAACTTGAAAGTCTAAGGCATTTAAATGCACACCATGTTCAAGTGACCCTTCATGACTTAAGCTACCTTCAACTACAAAAGTCAATACGTCAATAAATTTATGAGGATGTAAACCTGTAGAAATCCCCTCCTTAAACCAAGAATCTGCTAAATAAATTAAGTTCCCTACACCAGGCCAAGTACCTTCCCTTACGCCCATTCTAGGTCCATAATTAGGGTGTACAATTAATCTTTTTTGGGTAATGCCTTGAAAACCTCCTGTTTCTATATTATTTCTATCTAACTTTTTTAACGCCATGTTGCTCCACAATTTCTTAGTTAACTAATTTGTCCTTTTATTCTTAATAAAATTACATTCAAAAAAGAAATTAGTCATTCAAAAAATTAGACTTTTATAATCCAATCCTACTATATAGAATTACATAGTTTGATAAAATAGAAATCAAAAGAATATCCTTAAATGCGTTGCAAAATTTTAAAGTCATTATGTTCAAAAAATATAAATGAACTAAAAGTGACTAAGTTATAAAAACACCACAGTTTAATTTACAATACCTAGTTCTTTATTCCTTCTGTAAAACAGTCTTTACTATAAAATTTCCAATGCAAGCAATAATCCGTACTAAACTAAATTTCCCATCTATTTTTATGACTAAAATGTTTTCAAGCAACCCTTAAAACAAGTTATATTTGTGTTAAATCAAACTAACAATGACTACAGCTACGCTTTTAGCAGAAATTAAAAGAAAAAATCATTTTTATGCATCGGATTGGATGTAGACCTTGACAAAATTCCTCCCCACCTTTTAGAAGATCCTGATCCTATTTTTGCATTTAATAAAGCGATTATTGATGCCACACATCATTTAGCTGTTAGTTATAAGCCAAATACTGCTTTTTATGAAGCTTATGGCATGAAAGGTTGGAAATCATTTCAGAAAACAATAGAGTATTTAAATGCTGTATACCCTGAAATATTTACCATTGCTGATGCCAAACGTGGTGACATTGGGAACACATCAACCATGTATGCCAAAGCTTTTTTTAATGACTTATCTTTTGACTCGGTTACGGTAGCACCTTATATGGGTAAAGATTCAATTGAACCTTTTTTAGCTTTTGAAAATAAGCATACTATAATGTTGGCCTTAACATCTAACCAAGGAGCGTTTGATTTTCAGACCAAAAAAATAAATGATACCGAACTTTATAAACATGTATTACAAACCTCTAAAACCTGGAAAAACGCTGAAAATTTAATGTATGTTGTTGGAGCAACTAAAGCTGAATATTTTGCTGAAATTCGAAAAATAGTTCCAGATAACTTTTTATTAGTACCAGGTGTTGGCGCTCAGGGCGGAAGTTTGGCTGACGTATGTAAATACGGCCTAAACGATCAGGTAGGATTACTTATAAATTCATCACGTGGTATTATTTATGCCTCTAAAAATGAAAACTTTGCCGAAGCAGCTAGTGAAGCTGCAAAAAAATTACAGCAACAAATGGCCCCTTACATTTAATCGAGCAAATCCAAAGAAGAAGCACCAAAACATTGGCGGTATTGCAATTCCAAACAACGGCGTATTTTTATAGCTTCGTAATAGTCATAATCACTCAAGGCTGCATCTGTTTGCTTCAGATTGTAAGACTCTTCCATGAGTTCCATATAACGACTCATTAATTGTTTTCTATTTTTGAAATTATAAATTTGCATACTTAAAAATAACTAATAAATTGATTGTCAAGTGTTAAAATATCCATTAATCGACAAAAAGTAGTGTTAAAGTTTTTGTAATATTAAATTAAGAATATATAATAGAATTTAGTTATGATTGTTACATTATCAATAAAATGATTTGTTAATTTTAACATAGACTTCATTATTATTAATTAAAAAGCTCAAAGAAACCTTTGATTTTGCATAAATTTTGAAACTGAATAGATTTTTATTCCATATTCTAGGTTATACAATTTTCGGATAATTATTTTGTATAAATATGTTGAATTATTTTTTATTAGTCAAAGACAAAAAAATAATAAATAGCCTTATAGTTATTGTTTCATTTTTTAACGCGTGAATTATAAAAAAGAAACGAAATATATGCGAAGTATATTTTCGTTAATCGCATAAAATAGCACTAGCTTAATCACATAAGAGTGCCATGTATTTTATACCATACATGGCACTTATTCCTACTATTTCAGAAATCATTAAAACAAGTTATTTACTGTAGCTTGATTGTACTCTTATAATTAAATAAATGTTTTAAGATAAAAAGAGCTTATTAATAAGCTCTTTTTATGCTTATAATACTCTTATGAATGTAATCTAATATTATTTTCAGTTACAATTTTACAATTTTAACTACTTTTTCAAGTGACGTCTCTTTTTGTTTTAACGCTACAAAATAAACCCCAGAAGCTAAGTTTTCCAGATTCACTTTTGTTTGTTTTTCATTTAATACTCCTTCATCAAAACCTTGACCTTTCAAATCAAAAATTTGATATGTTAATTTTTTTTCAGGCACATCAATACTTAGCACATCTATAAAAGGGTTTGGATAAATGTTAACTTTTCCAATAACTAATTCAAAATCGTTAGTGCTCAATGTATTTTCACAATCTGATTCTACAGTAACTCTTATTCCATTTTTAATATCAGCGACTGTCGATGCAAAACCTTTCCCCTCTTCTGTCATATATATATTTAATCGGTACTCCTCACCTACACGTAAAATTTCTTTAGCATCAAAATTAATTACTATACTATCCTCTCCATTTACTGTTTGTTTAGCCTTACCAACAATTTTAAAATCCGATAAATCTTGAATATCAATATTGATATCTCTCATTGTATTAGTTTTATAGTCTAACTTTACACTTCCCTCTCCCGAAGGTTTAATACATTTTGTAGCAACATTTAATTCAAGACTTTCAGGGTTGGAATTACTTACCTCTAAAAAAAGAACATTTTCTGGCTCTAATTCGAAACCATTTTTAATCGTTATTCCTTTTAATAAATCATAAATAACTAAATCATCACCTTCAATTCCGTTCATTGCTAAATTTAATGTAGCTGTTGTTACACCTAAATTAACTAATGATATCACATTTTTACCAGTTGTTGTTCGCACGGAATGTTGTGCTACTCCCTTAAAATTTACTGCTTGCTTATTTATTTCTGTAACTTTTATTAAAGGCTTAAAGCCTTTTGATTCTGCTTGTGTTAATATTAACTGTTTTACATTTGCCGAACTTATAGGAATAATAGTTCCAGCTCCTGCTCTAATTGATTTAGAATGATTTTGTCCATATTCATTTTTTTTAAGACTCACATTATCTAGTAAAATAGTCCCCCCATTATTCAAATAATCTTGTAAAGCATCTAATTCGCTTTCTAGCACAAATTCGGAATCCTTTACTACAATAAACTCCCAGTTCTTTTGGTTTTGTTTTTCAATAATATTTTTAGTCACAAACCCCAATCGATGTCCTTCAAAATAAAGACTTTCATAAAAACCTTTCAAATTAGTCATATGATTGGGCTTGTTTATAGCCGATGTTTCCGAATAAAAAATACGTATTGGACTTTCTACTTCCTGTAAATCAGTAATTTCCTGTCCGTAACTATTTATATCCATCATAGTCGAATGTAACTCAAATAACACTCTTGGTTGCTGCCCCACCGTAGATGCATTTCTTGTTCCGTTCCTGTACGAACCATCTTCTCTCCTTGTCCATACCCAATTTGTTGTCATATCTAACCCATGCATCGTAGCTAACCATTGGGAAGCTCTTGCATATTCTGGCCTTAAGAAAGCTTCGCGAAAACGTACGTTATATAACATGTGGGCTTCCGAATTATAATTTATGGCATTAGGCTTTATTGAATGAAAAAAATCATAAGCCATGGTTAAATGTACCCAATCAAGCTTATATAGTTTTTGCCATGGTTTTTCTCCAAATCTTCGTGAACCATCCATATGAGCATCATGTCCTATCACATCAGACATTTCCATTAATGATTCAAAATCTAAACCACTACTCCTATCATCATTACTCCATTGAAATGGTATTAATTTAATATGTGTTTTAGCTTCATTATCTAGTCGTTTAATCTCATCATTCATAAACTTAAAATACTCGTTCACTCTTTCTTGATTAAAGCGCATAAAATCATACCACTTTGGATCCCCTTGAATGTTTGATGGTACAGGTGTTGAAATACTATTGGAAGCATCATTAAAATTAACAAATGATGTATTCCATAAATTATTTAAAGTTGCAATATTCCCATGTTTTTTTTGCAACCAGGTTACAAATTTAGCATGTGTATATTTTGTTATTTCAACAAGATCCCAACTTCCTGCAGTATTCCAATGAGGTTCATTTGCCAATAAATATCCTAATTTACTCATATTTTTCCCTTTAAATTCAGACACATAGCCTTCAAATAAAGCTTTCAATAAGGGTTTTGTTTGGGGGTGATCAATATCATAACCTGTAAATGCAGCATGTCCGTCTGTAATATCGGGGTATTTTTGCGTAATAAAAGGAGCTAGTCTATTCCCGCCTAAAAAAGGAGAACCAAAATTACCCGTATTTAAATTTTTTATGGCATTTTTTTGAGCTGTATTGATTTCAATGCTTCCATTTGGCTTTTCTTCTAAAAAATGTAGATCATAATAATAGCCTCCTAAATTACCAAAGTATGTTGTTAAATCTAGGTTATCAGCTTTTTTAGGTTTAAAAGTCCAATCATTCCCAAAAACTGGTTTTCCATTTTGAACAATACGGTTTCCACTAATATCTAATTGATCCCATATAATAGTTGTAGTCTCAGCCCTTTTACCTTTATTATTAATTAAATCTTCTAGCACTGCTATTCGTTCATCTAACATAATTATGACTTCATTACGTTCATAATCTGGTAATTCCTTTGCAAATTGGTTAGCTGTTTTTTTTAAAGGAATTATAGGCAATTGTGCTTCAAAATCTGCTTCAACTTCGTTAACGTTTTTTTCATCCCAATTAGCATAAAATAAGTATACTTCAGCTACACGAATACACATTTTTTCTTTTCGAGTATCAATTCCTTGAGAATCTGCTTGATTTATTAATATATTAAGTTCCTTAATCTTATTTTTAGCAGTTGCTTCTAAATCTTGTGAAAAAGAAGAAAAGTAAGAGTGTAAAACTACTACTATTAAGAGTAATTTTTTCATAATTTTAATGTTATTAGAATTTGTGTTCAAAAAAGCCCCTAAATAAATACCAAAACAAAATTTATATATCTATTAAAAATTTAAGAAAATGACATATTCCTTGTCTACATTCTAAATATCCCAACACATAATTATTTCGACATTTATTAGAAAACAAAACGCAAATCTGATATAGTAAATTGCTTACTACACCTTTATTTAGATAGAAATACAATATTTTAGACAAAAGAATATCTAATCTTTTTTTTCTTACAGAATCGTACAAAAAAAGGCCATTCAGAAAATTTCCAAATGGCCTTTAATACAAATAAGTTAACTACTAAGTTACTTAGCTATATTGTGTTGGTGACTAATTGATTCTTGGTGAATTGCCGAATATACTTTTTCAATAAATTCTTCACTTAAACCTACTTGACTACCGTCGTTAATCATTTTATTTTTAATAGCATTCCAACGATCATTTTGTAATATTTGAACGTTGTTTGCCGCTTTGACCTTCCCAATTTCATCAGAAATTGACATACGCTTAGCTAACTGCTGTAATATTGTTTCGTCAGAAATATCGATACGTGCTCTTAACTCATTCAATGCATTTTCATACGCTTCTGTACCACCTTCGCTACGTACTTTCAAATCTTTCATGATTTGAACTAGTGTTTCAGGAGTAATTTGTTGTTTTGCATCACTCCAAGCATTATCTGGATCGTAATGCGTTTCAATGATCATTCCGTCAAAGTTTAAATCTAAACCTGTTTGACACAAATCCTGAATAATATCTCTACGTCCTGCAATATGCGATGGATCTAATATAATTGGTAAATCTGGAAATTTAGCTTGTAAATCAATAGGAATTTGCCATTCAGGAATGTTTCTATATTTTGTTTTTTCGTAAGTTGAAAATCCACGGTGGATTACCCCCAAATTTTGAACGTCACATGTATAAAAACGCTCTACCGCTCCTAACCACAATGCAAGATCTGGATTAATTGGATTTTTAACCAATACGGGATTTTTGATTCCTCTACAAGCCTCAGCAATGTCCTGAACAATAAAAGGAGAAACAGTACTACGAGCACCAATCCATAAAATATCTACATCATGTTCCAATGCCAATTCCACGTGGTGCGGATTTGCAACCTCAGTTGCAGTTAGCATTCCCGTTTCTTTTTTAGCTGTTTGTAACCACTTTAAACCTAAAGCTCCTACCCCTTCAAAGTTTCCTGGGCGGGTACGAGGTTTCCAAATTCCAGCACGTAATACCGATGCATCTGAATCCTTTAATTGATGTGCAATTTTAACTACCTGATCCTCTGTTTCTGCACTACAAGGTCCCGCAATTACTAAAGGGTGATCTAACTTGTAGGCATCTAACCAATTTCTAAGTTCCTTTTTGTTTTCCATTGTAAATGAGTTGTGTGTCGCTAGACACTTTTTATTCTTATTTGTATTTAATTATGTAAGAAAAAAGAAATTCGAATATAGATAATAGACTTACTATATATTTCAATAAAACTCATAAACTAACCCGTCTATAATCTTTCTTCTTTTATCTTATGCTTTATGCTTCTTTTTTATCTATTCATTAAAATCATTCAATACCCTGTAAAATTGTTTTAATTCTGTTGGTATCTTTCATTTCATTAAAAATATCCTCATCATTACCAGCTTCCATTAAGGCTTTAAACGCTGTTAAATTATCAATATATTCCTGTAATGCTCCTATTACATTTTCCTTATTTTGTTTAAAAATAGGTGTCCACATTGTTGGTGAACTTTTAGCTAAACGAACAGTAGATGCAAATCCACTACCCGCCATATCAAAAATATCTCGCTCATTTTTTTCCTTATCAATAACCGTTTTTCCCAACATAAACGAACTTACGTGAGACAAATGCGATACGTAAGCAATATGTTTATCATGCGATGCTGCATCCATATAACGAATACGCATTCCTAAACGATTAAAAATATCCAACGCAAATGCTACTTGTTCTTGTCCTGTTTTTTCAACTTCACAAATAATATTTGCCTTACCCCTAAATAAATTTGATAGCGCAGCGTTTGGACCTGAAAATTCGGTTCCTGCAATTGGATGCGCTGCTAAATAACAAGCTCTGTTTGCATGATGTAATACCTGATTACACAATTTTTCTTTAGTAGAACCTACATCAAAAACTAAGCATTTATCAGTTACTGCATCCAACACTTTAGGCAACAACGTTTGCGCTAAATCTACTGGTATAGCTATAATTACTACATCAGCCTCATTTAAGTTTGCAAATGTAGCACTTTTATCAACAAAGCCTAATGAAATTGCTGTTTCCAGATTTTCAGTATTAGTATCAATACCGTAAATAATAGCGTCTTTATATGCAACTTTTATATCCGTTACTAATGAACCTCCTATTAACCCTACTCCTATTACAAAAACTTTCATTAATCTGATTCGCTTAACGCGAATTGCCATTAGCTTTAAGCGCTAAGCAATTAGCTTAATTTAATATTTACTTTAATTTAACTATTTTAAGCTTTTTATTGGCTAAACAAATCCATTTAAACGCTCAATAGCTTTTTCTATAGCTTTTTCATCAATACACAACGAAAAACGTATGTATCCTTTACCTTGACTTCCAAAAATAGTACCTGGCGTTATAAATATGGATTTTTCATATAAAATGCGATCAATAAATGCTTCGGCATCCGAAATACTGGCTGGCAACTTGGACCATACAAACATGCCTGTAGCATTTTTATCATACGAGCATCCTAACATAGTGGCTAATTTCCAAATCAACTTTCTACGCTTCACGTAAATAGTATTCATTTTATTAAACCAATCCGTGCCACACTCCAACGCTGCAATTGCTCCTTTTTGCAATCCTTGAAACATGCCGCTATCCATATTGCTTTTTACTTTAAGAATAGCTTCAATTTTAGTAGCATGCCCTAGCACCATACCTACACGCCAACCTGCCATATTAAAGGTTTTACTTAATGAGTTTAACTCAATAACTACCTCTTTTGCCCCAGGAATACTTAAAATACTTATTGGATTTGGATTTAGGACAAAGCTATACGGATTATCATTAACCAATAAAATTTGATGCTTTTTTGCAAAAGCAATTAAATTTTTAAACATTTCCTTTGATCCTGATGCTCCTGTAGGCATATGCGGATAATTGATCCACATAATTTTAACCTTACTTAAATCTTCTTTTTCTAAAGCTTCTAAATCGGGCTGCCAATTATTAGTTGCGGACAAATTATAAAACATTGGTGTAGCCCCTAATAATTTACTAACAGACGTATATGTTGGATATCCAGGATTAGGAATTAATACAGCATCTCCTTCATTTAAATATGCCATGGAAATATGCATAATCCCTTCCTTTGACCCCATTAAAGGCAACACCTCGGTTTCCATATTTAAGGACACTCCATAATGCTGCTCATAAAAATCAACAATCGCTTTACGCAATTGTGGTAAGCCCTGGTAGCTTTGGTATTTATGTGCGCCGTTAACCAAAACAGCTTCAGTAATTGCTTTAATTACTGTTGCTGGTGGCTCCAAATCAGGACTACCTATAGCCATATTAATAATAGGCTTCCCCTGTAAAGCTAAAGTGCGTACTTCTCTTAATTTTTTAGAAAAATAGTATTCCTCAACCGTTTCCAAACGTTTTGCTGTTACTATACTCATACTTTTTGATTTTTATACTCACCAAGTATTTTAAATTCAGTAGCCATAATTTCTAGTATTGAAGTAGCCTTTTCGTAATTGATTATACTTTCAAACGTAACATCAACAAAAAATGCATATTTCCAAGGTTTATCAATAACAGGTAACGACTGTATTTTTGTTAAATTCATTCGGCAATCACTCAACACATTCAATACTGCTGCCAAACTACCTCGTTTGTGATCCAGCACAAATTTTAGCGATGCTTTGTTGATTTCGTCTTTTTTTACTCCTGAATCATTTCTGGTATTTAAAATAAAAAAACGAGTGCTATTTGTTTTTATCGTTTGAATATCTTCAGCAAGTATTTCCAATTTATAAATGTCTGCAGCTGTTTTTCCCGCAATAGCGGCAACCCCTTTTATTTGGCCATCGGTAATACGCTTGGCAACCTCAGCGGTATCAACATCTTCAATTAATTTAATGTGCGGGTGCGCTCTAAAAAAATCTTTACACTGCAAAAGTGCCATAGGATGGGAATAAACCTCATGTATTTCCGATACATTTTGTCCTTCCAAAGCCATTAAGCAATGATGAATAGGTAAATAAAACTCCCCACTAATAGTCAAATTATGCTCATCAATATAGGCGTAATTAGGAATTATGGAACCTGCTATTGAATTTTCAATTGCCATTACAGCATCACTACAAATGCCATTTTCTAAATTGTAAACCAACTCTTGAAAAGACATACACTCGTTAATTTCAATATCGTTTCCAAAATAAGTCAAAGCAACACCATGATGGTATGATCCTTTAACTCCTTGTATTCCTATAACTTGTTTCATCTATCTAATTAACTATTTGCAAGTATTACATAAAAAAATCCCAACTCTTTTTAAGAATCGGGATTTTATATATTTAGCATTTACTTTTTACATACGAAACCCCACTCCTAATTAAAGAAGAAGAAATAAAATCGATTATAAAAAAATAAATTATACATTAACATTTTATTAGGTTACAAATGTATTTAAACTTTTTATACTGCAAAATTTTTTATCGATTAATTTTTAGAAAAGAAAAAAATTATGGCAATTTTACTAGATATAAAATTATTTTTGCAGTATTAAAAAGCGATTTATGTCCATAAAAGTTTTCAACCTTTCAAAAACCTATGGCGATCAAAAAGCCCTTGACAATATATCTTTCGATATTCCAAATGCGCAAATAGTAGGTTTTTTGGGTCCAAATGGTGCAGGTAAATCTACTTTAATGAAATTACTCACCACCTACCTATCCCCTACCTCGGGCGAAGCTTTTGTAAATCATTTTAATGTTCATACACAAATTAAACAAGTGCAACAAAGTATCGGTTATTTGCCGGAACACAATCCGTTGTATTTAAACCAATATCCCAAAGAATATTTAAGTTTTAACGCCAATTTATTCAAGATTTCCAAATCTAGGATTGATGAAGTAATTGAAATAACAGGATTAAAAAACGAGACTAAAAAGAAAATCGGAGCACTTTCCAAAGGGTACCGTCAACGTGTTGGATTGGCCTGTGCCCTGCTACATGATCCAAAAGTACTTTTATTGGATGAACCCACAACAGGACTAGATCCTAATCAATTAGTGGAAATTAGAAGCCTCATAAAAAATCTAGGAAAAAATAAAACCGTATTACTTTCCACTCACATTATGCAGGAGGTGGAAGCCATGTGCGATCGGGTACTTGTAATAAATAAAGGAAAGTTGGTTACCGACCAATTGATAGATAATTCAAAAAAACAACAAAACTTTTTGGTAAGCTTTAATAAGTATCCCTCACTAGATTTGCTGAAAAAGTTGCCAAATTTATTACACGTAAAACCATTGAAAAAGCAGCAGTTCTTAATAAGCTTTTCCAACAATCAACAAGGTGCTGAATTAATTTTTGATTTTGCTGTTTCCCAAAATATAAAACTCACACAACTGGAACAGCAAGAAATTAATATTGAAAGTTTGTTTAAAGAAGCCACTAATTAAGCTTGCACAAGATTTACTAGATTTTTAGTATACAAGTATCATTTTAGTTTAAACTAAAACCTGAAAATAATAATAGTACATTTTTTTGCCTAATAGTTTATTAATTTCATATATTTCATGTTACATAACTAACTTATTATCATGAATATTAAAAAAGCTATGCTTTCCACTTGGGTTGCAGGTATGCTAGTCTGTATTACTACGCCACTAAAAGCAGAAGTTACTGGACCACCTGTTCCCGTATTTTCAAAATCATCAATTACAAAAGCTAAAAAACTACTTGCTTCGCTTACGCTAGAAGAAAAAATTGGTCAAATGAATCAATTAACCATTACTTCATTTGAATCCAGCCCTGGAGTTTTAGATGAAGTTAAACTAGAAGAAGCTATTTTAAAATACAATATTGGTTCCATTTTAAACGTCCCTGGTACTGGAGCTGTAAGTCCTAAATCTTGGGCAAAATTAATGGCTAAAATTGAAGCTATTTCAAACAAAACTGACAAAAAAATACCTATTCTTTATGGCATTGACGCCATACATGGATCAAGCTATACGTCAGGTGCCACACTTTTTCCGCAACAAATAGGTATGGCTGCAACTTGGAATACTGACCTGGTAGAACAAGGTACAAGGGTTTCCGCGTACGAAACACGAGCATCATCTATTCCGTGGGTATTTTCACCTGATTTAGATTTGCCCCGCAGTCCAGTTTGGTCTCGTTTATGGGAATCATTTGGCGAGGATACTTACCTTTCAAAAACTATGGGAGTAGCTATGGTTAAAGGATTTGAGGGAGATAATGTTGGTGACAAATACAATGTTGCTACATGCATCAAACATTTTGTGGGATATGGAAGTACCGTGACTGGACGTGACCGGACTCCAAGTATTATCCCTGACAGGGTATTACAACAATTTGATTTACCTATTTTTAAAGCTGCTATTGATGCCAAAGCAAAAAGTATAATGATAAGCTCTGGCGAAATTAACGGTACACCAGTACATGCCAGTAAAAAACTATTAACAACTATTTTAAAGGAACAATTAGGTTTCCAAGGTATGGTATTAACGGATTGGCAGGATATTATTTACCTACATACCCGCCATAAAGTAGCTAAAAATAATAGAGATGCCGTAAAAATGGCTGTTAACGCAGGTATTGATATGAGTATGGTACCCGACAATTATACATTTTATACTGATTTACTTTTATTAGTTAAAAGCGGCGAAGTACCCATGAGTAGAATTGATGATGCCGTTTTAAAAATATTATCGTTAAAATATGAGCTTGGTTTATTTGATCAGCCATTTGTGGCTAAAGCTAAAGCATATGATAAGTTTGGTTCCGCCGAGCATGAAACTTTAGCCTATAACGCTGCTGCAGAATCCATCACCTTACTTAAAAACAAGGAAGCCATTTTACCTTTAAGCAAAAACAAAAAAATACTTGTTACGGGCCCCACTGCAAACAGCATGAAATTTTTGAACGGAGGATGGACATTTACCTGGCAAGGAGAAAAAGCGGATACTTATGAAAAAGACGAATACACCATACTCGAAGCTTTTGAAGAAAAAATAGGAAAAGAAAATGTGAACTATGTGCAAGGAGTTGAAATTTTTAAAGAATTAGATATTACAGAAGCCGTAAAAAAAGCAGAAAATGTTGATGTGATTGTTTTGTGTATAGGCGAACATAATTACACTGAAACCCCTGGTGATATTATGGGCTTAGCTATTACCGAGCCACAACAAAAATTAGCTGAGGCTTTAATTGCTACTGGAAAACCCATAGTTTTGGTATTAAATGAAGGTCGTCCACGTACCATAACATCATTTGAAACTAAAACGAATGCTACCATACAATGTTATTTACCAGGCAGCGAAGGTTCCCGAGCACTTATTGATATTATTTACGGAGACGTTAACCCTAGCGGTCGACTCCCTTACAACTACCCGCGTTTTACAAACTCCCTCCAAAAATACAACCGTAAATACACTGAAAGTTTGGGTGACGAGGAACAAAATGATGATGCCGACTACCAGAAAAGCTATAATCCGCTTTATGAGTTTGGTGCGGGCTTATCATACACCACATTTGAATACACTAATTTAACGGTTGACAAAACTACTTTTAGCAATTCCGATACTATTACAGTAAATGTGACTATAAAAAACACAGGAAAATTAGCTGGCAAAGAAGTAGTTCAATTGTATTTAACTGATAAAGTAGCCAGTATCACGCCTGAGGTAAAGTCCTTACGTGCTTACCAAAAAATAAACCTCACTCCTGGTGAAAGCAAAACAATCAATTTCAACTTAAATCCTGAAGATTTTATGTTTGTTAACGAAGCCGAAAAATGGGTAGCGGAACCTGGTGAATTCGTTATAAAAATTGATTCTTTGACTAAAACTATTGAATTAAAGTAAAAACATGAGTTAGTTCATAGAAACACCCAAACAATAATGTTTGGGTGTTTTTATCCTATAATCTAATCTTTTATAACTTTAATTATTCTTTCTCTATTATCTGAGTCTTTTAAACTTACAAAATAGATTCCTTTAGTTAAATCAGACATGTTTATCGATTGATCATCATGCAAAAGCACCTTAAATTCAACTCCTTTGGTGTCATACATTTTAACTGTATAATTAGATAAATCAATTTTGTTACTGAAATAAATTTGATCCGTTGTTGGGTTAGGATATACATTAATAGTAGCAATTTGGCTATTAAGTATATCAAAAGATTTAGCCCCAGTTTGACCTGCTGGAGTTAAGGTTATTTTATCCAAATTCCACTGCCAAAAATTAGATCCACTAGCATTAATACGAATTGTATTAGCCCCTGCTGCTAACGTAATAATACTAGAAGACTGCAAACCGACAAAATTATCCCAACTTCCATTATTAATTACATTATCTGTAGCTACTAACGTTCCATTAACTAGCATTTGAATTGCAGCATTATCCGATGGCGTAGAAATCAAATATTCCAGATTATAATTTCCTGCGGAAGCTGCATTAATATCATACATGATATAATCCCCTGCATTTACATAATTAATGTTTGTATTTGCAATAGATACACCTAAACCACTACCTCCAAATACACTATCGTCAGTAGTTCCGTTGGAACTAGTAAAATCTTCAGCTTCAATAACAATAGCGGTAGTTGAAGTTAAAGGCGGCGTCACTACTACAGGGGTTGTTGTAGTTTGACTAGTTAGCGTGATCTTATCCAAATTCCATTGCCAAAGATTTGAACCATAAGCAGTAATTCGCACCGTTTGTAATCCTGCATTTAATTGTACTATTGATGAAGAATTTAAGGGTTGATAGTTATCCCAACTTCCATTATTAATAACGGTATCATTAGCAGAAACAGCTGTATTTACTACTGAAAACTCAATTGCGGCATTATCCGAAGGAGAGGAAATTAAATAGGCAATGGAATAATCTCCTGCGGTACCTACGTTGATTTCATATTCTGCATAATCCTGACTATTAACATAATTTACCCCTATTAATGTGGCGTTAACTCCTAAGCCTGGTCCACCAGCGCTTGCATCATTAAAAGTACCATTAGTTGCCACAAAAGTTTCAGCCTCAATAACAATTTCATCTCCCAATACTGGGGTAACAGGTACTGGCGCTACTGGTGTTGGTGGTGGTGTTGCAATTTCGTTGGTAAAAAAAGCCGTTTTATTTGCTGCTATACTTCCAGCACTTGAAAAATTTCCTGCAATATATAATTCTCTAGCTGTGGTAGTTGTATTTACTTCAATTTGTGATACTCTACCGTTTACTCCCACTGTATTTTCACCTAAAGTTTGCCAACCAGTCGTAGTGTTCCATTTTGCAATACCGTTAGCAATAAAGTTTTCACTATTGAATGATACTAAATTGAACGAACCTCCAACGTATAGATTTTCGCCATCATGCGCTAAAGTTTCAACTAAATTATCTACTCCGCTTCCAACAATATTCCAAGTATTGTTTTGTTTATTCCAACGTGCTAATCTGTTTACGGTAATATTACTTCCCGCAAGAGCGAAATTACCTCCTGCAAACACATCAGTATCCGTAGCTACAATGGCTTGTACAAATCCGCTTGTTCCATTGCCTAAACTAGACCATCGTTGTGTGACATCATTCCAAACCGCTATTCGGTTTGCGTTTACAGCGCCTGCGGTATCAAAATTACCTCCTATGTATAGTTCGTTTGTAACAGGATCAATTTCCATAGACCTAATTTCGTTATTTGTTCCTGCTACGTTGGTAGTACTATCTGTCAAAGTAGTCCATGCAGTACCATTCCATTTGGCAATGTTTTGAGCCAAAATTCCATTTAAATTTTCAAAAATCCCACCTACGTACACTTGATCCGCACTATCTATTTCCAAGGTAAACGCTATACCTTCAATTTCAGTTCCTAAACCTAAGGCACTCCATTGTGCACCGTTCCATACTGCAACCCCTTTAGCGGATACGCCATTTACCTGTGTAAAAGCTCCTGCAATGTACACGGAGCCATTAGCGGCTGTTTTAATATCGTTAACCGTTCCATTTGTTCCTGCTGCTAGTGAGCGCCACCCTGTAGCTTGATTGTAAACCGCTATATTATTAGCAGTAACATTATTCCCAACTTGATTGAAATTTCCGCCATAATAAACATCACCGTTGCTAGCTGTAGCTACTGTATTTACTGTACCATTATTAATACCTGCTCCTAAACCTTCCCATGTACCACTTCCATTTAGCGTGTTGCCAACCGTAGCTGAAACACCATCGACAATTTTAAATATTCGGGCGTTTGTACCGTAACTTGTAAAATACAACTCGTTATTTATATCTGTCCCAAATGACGAAATAAATTCACCATTAGTTTTAAACAAAAATGTTCGGGTACCTCTGCCCGTTGCATTATTATAATCCATTGACCAAACACGACCGCTAATGTAATCTCCAAAAATATATTGAGAGTTAATGGCTGGTGAAGTACTTTTTATGGCGCTTCCCCTATACACGTACCCTCCTGTAATGGAAACATCATTTTGAGAGTGATCGTAAAAAAGTACTGGATTTTCTACTGGTCCTGAAATAGCTACATTATTAGAAACTGATTCGCCCTCAAAACGATTCCACCCATAATTTTTACCGTTTTGGATAAGGTTTATTTCTTCAAAAGCTCCTTGACCAACATCTGCTCCCCACATACGACCCGTTGGGCTGTCAAATGAAAATTTCCAGGTGTTTCTAATTCCGTAAGCAAAAATTTCGTCGGCTCCAGGCTGTCCTAAAAAGGGATTATCCGATGGTATTTCGTAATTTCCGTTTGGCAACACTGGATTGCTTTCCAATGGATTGCTACCATCCACATCTACATCAATACGGCAAATGCTACCAAATACATTATTAATATTTTGTGCATTACGCTGAGGATCATTCCCTCCACCACCATCACCAATGGAGATGTATAAATACCCATCAGGTCCAAAAGCTATTTTACCTCCATTGTGGTTACTATTATTTTGGTTTTTATCAAATTGAAAAATAATTTCTTCACTATTTAAATCTGCAACATTTGGATTGGTTGCAGAAACTGAAAACCTAGATAATATCATACGAGGATTAGTACCACTTCCTGTACTTGTATAATAAGTATAAAAGTAACCGTTATTTTGAAAGTCCGGATGAAATGCCAAACCTAACAAACCTAGCTCCAAACCAGCAGCAAATGAAACTTTTGATGACAAATCAATAAATGTAGTTACTTGACTCTGCGCAACATTTCGGTTGCGAGGGAACACTTTTATTTCTCCCGATTGCTGTACAACAAACATACGGTCTGTTCCATCGCCTGGGTGCATAAACTCTACTGGAAATTGAAACGAAACATTTGGAAATGCTGGCTCATAAGTTATTTGAGCGTTGGCAAATGTAAATGCTCCTAAATAAATGAGCATTAATTTGAATATTCTTTTTTTCATAGTACTATTTTTTTTGAAACGAAGAAAAAATGATACTCGTATTAGCAATCAGTTAAAAAAACCTTAATGAAAGGAGGATCTTACACATTGTGTTACTACCGATTCGATAACAGAGGGAAGTTATCAGTTGTTGGGTATTTAATGGTAGATTGAAAAACGATAGGTAATTTATAATTTGAATATTTTCGTTTAGTACAAAAGGTTCAAAGTCTTAATTTGTCATAAGTTGGAAGGTTTGTAATTCGTAAAAACAAAATTGTCTGGTTAGGTTAATCTGGTTAAAGGTGGAGGCGATTTTATTCTTAAATATCTTATTTGAAATTTTCACCCTAAAGGCCTTACGGTAACAGATCAGAACTCCCTTAGAATTTTCTACTAATTTTATCTTCTATTTGCTATTATTTGTCTTCTTCAAACTAAAATTTGAAATACCCTAAGGAAACTTGCTAACTTAGCAATCAAAAATTATTCTTTTATAATTTTCATTAAATCATCATAAGTGTAATATCCCTTTTTTGATTTGGAATTCATATAAAGCACATTAACCCGTATGGCTTTCAAGCCTGTAACACCCTGCAAATCATCCAACTCAATAATTTCAACATCAACTCCTAAATAATTTTTAGATTGTAAAAATTTAATATATTTTAAATATTCTCGTTCGTCTTCCTTTTGGGAGTACACTATGGTTATTTTACCCTTTTGAGTAATTCGTTCCTTTGTCCCTTTTATATACGCCTTATCTACTCGTTTTTTTACTACCTCATAACGAGCGTTGTAAGTACCATCAACGTCAAACTGTTTTTCGTCGGTACGAAAGCTTATTGTAAGCGGAGTACTAAAAACCAAAATCATAGAAGCTACATCCATACTTATTGTAAATTTGGGTTGCATTTTATAAAAAGCGTTTTCCATTTCGCACATAACTTGTAATTGCCATAACCTTAAGTTATACAAGTAAAATAAATTAAAACTATTCTTTTCAGTAATAGCTTCTCCAATGTACATGTTGTGATCCACACCATCAGTTTTATGACGTTCAAAAAAATGAGGATACATTTTTTGAGCAATCACTTGTTTGGCATCTAATAAAGCGGCCATTCTTTTATTTACTGATGTAACCGTATTATCATAATTTTTTCTGTGATGGTAATAAACTTGCAAATTAGAATCAATACTATTAAAATAGGATTCGATGTCAGTTTCTAACACCCTTGAGTTCTTTATATGATAAAGAATTATGTTGATTTTTTGTTTTAAGAACGCCGTTATTTTCTGTTCACTATCTACTTGAAAGTTTTCTTTTAAATCCATTAAAAAGGAACTTATTTGAAATAAGTACTGCTCATAAATAGGAAGCGGGTTTAATTCAAATGCCGCGTTTAAAATAGTCCTCCCATTGATTAATTGAATTGACAAATCTTCCCTAGTAGCCCAATTGCGTACTTCCGAAGATCCTTTTAAATCTATTTGACCATACAATGGATATACATCTTTAAAAACTAGTTTCCCAAAAGAAACTTGATTCCCTTTTTGCTGTTCTCTGATATACCTTTTGGCTTCCTTTTTAAACTTCCAATGCACACTTGGATGTATGGATGTACATTCTTTTTGTATAATTGCTTCAATTAAATTTGCCTCTTCTTCTGTTGAATGTTGCACGGCAGCAACAATATGTGGCATAACATCAATTAGTTTATTTGCTATTATGCTGTTTAATACTTTTGGTGTGCTGGAAACCAATTCCAACACTCCAAATAAACCTTGATCATTTGCTATAGGGGCTAAAATGGCACTTTTAATCTGTTGCTTATACAGTGTTTTTACCTGAGGAATTTTCCCCTCTGTTTTCAAGTACATTTCATCTATATCAGATATAGTCACAAATTTATTATCCTCCAACAATCGTTTTTGACTCCAATTACACAAACAAGTAGTACACTTTTTATAATCGGAATTAAGTAATAGAAAACTGGTTGTTTTAGTTCCATATACCTGTTCAAAAGTATGATTTTCATTATTATAATTAGCGAAACCTACTTTTAAATCCTTAATATTGAGTAAAGACTGAAAGATTTCTTCGAAATGAGCTATAAAATTACCGTCTTTTCTTTTATCCTTACCAATTAGCTTTGATTTTATATTAGAAATAGACTGATCATCAGTAACATCAAAGATATTGGAAATGACAAAGCCTTTAAATAAATAGCTGTTTTCAGGAAATTTTGTTTTCCATAATGCGATATTATCAAAATTATCCAATAATTGGTCAAAATCATTTTGCGATATTGGTATGGCTTTTTCTGTAAGAATAATCTCCATAAAATCCGCATTGTACAAAATTTTATAGTAGCGCATTATGCCATTGGCATCAGGTATTTTATAGAAAAAAGGACGCTTGATATTTACGTCAAATCCATAACAAAAATTTAGTATGACCGTACAAGCAATAATGTACTGGTCGTTCTCTGGTATATTTTCTATTGTTAATTCATAATCATTTCCTGCTACTTCTAATATATTTTTAAACCGTTCTGAAGGATTAAACGTGTAATTATAAAAAGGAACCGAGGCTGTTTTTATTTCATTTGAAGTTAAAATTTCGCTAAAAGCGTCTTGCAAAATAAATTTGATTTCATCTTTGTATTTATCCAACAAGGAAACATCGCTAAAACCATCTCTCAAAATAGGGTGATGCGCTTGAATGTCTAAAATACGTTTTGCCTTTTCTGCTAAAAACTTATTTGTACTTGTAGTTAACGCTTCGTACTTTTTTAAATAGGTATTAAAGCTTATTTTTAAAATAAATGGAGATTCAATATCATCGTTCAAATGTTTCATAATGCTAAAATACTGCTTATCCAATTATAAATATAACACTCTTTCCTGTGATAGATTACAACTAGTTTAAGTTAAGTAAAACTTATAAAGCTAATTTACTAATAAATAAAATTGTCTTTAAAATTGGCGGGTACTATCAATTTAAAAAGTCATGAGAGCTCAAAATAAAAAACGCAAGCTGAAAATTTTTAGCTTGCGTTTTTATAAAATTTTATAATTGTAAATACTATTCTTTTACAATTTTAAAAGTTTTATTATTGTTAATTTTAACTAGATAAATTCCTTTTGATACGTTTGTTAAATCTAACTGCTCAGTAGTACTACTTGCTGTAATTTCCGCTATTGTTTTTCTGGAAACATCAGTTATGGTGATTATATCGCCAATAGTAAGACCTTCTACAGTAGCTATATTCGCAGTTGGATTTGGGTAAATAATACTGCTGTTTTCAAGTCCAGAATCTTCGAGTAATTTTCTTCCTGAAACCACGGCAACATTAAATCGCTCAAATAAATTAGCATTATCTCGGTTACAATTCATTGGGCTTCGACCACTTTCGCTACTTACAAATTTATTATTATTCCCTTTTAAAGTAACTCCTCCGCGATTTGTTCCCCAAGTAAATTTTTCCCAATTTCCTATCCTATCCCTATTACACGTCATTGAGCTTATACCATTTTCACTACTTACATATTTCCCGTTATTCCCTTTAAGTGCTATTTTTCCGCCGCCAGCATCAACAACGGTAAATCTTTCCCAAACTCCTACGCTATTTCTGTTACAATTCATGGGTTTTGCTCCGTTTTCACTACTTACATATTTATTGTTGTTTCCTCGTAAACTGATTACTGAGCCAATAGGAGCTCTATTTGTATTATTGTTTGAATTTGGCAAATCACGAAGTCTTTTTATACGTAATCTATTTACTATCCAATTGGGATCATTTCCACCGTTATCCGAAAATTCTAAGGTTAATTTACCATCTTTCACTTCCACATCAAATCTTCTATTTTCAAACCTTCCTTTAGTAGCGTCAAAATTATTCACTCTGGTTCGCCCTTCTGCCTTTACTACAATATCATCATGAGCAAAGTCTCTATCACCAAAAGTTAGTAATACTTCCCAAACACCATTGCGAACATTTATTTCAAAAGTTCGATTTTGCGAAGATTGAACAAAATCCCTATTCAAAGCATTAACATTTGAAGCTCCTCCTCGGTCTCTTGAACCTAAGCCTGACCTATTAGTCCACCTGTAGTTTGGATTATTAGTAGTATTTGATACTCGAATTGCATTATTAAAAACAGGAGAAGTTGCAGTTCCAAAATCAAAAGTAGCTTCATTATCATTTGGAGAAAAGCCTCTGGTTTGAGTTACATAAACCGCTCCAAAATCTGTTTTTCCTGAAGTGTCAAAAACTGTATAGTGGAAAAAATCCCTACCCGAAAAATTATTTGATGGAGGCGTATATCTTATTTGATTTCTTCCCCCTGGTCCTGTCCCATTTGAAATACTTATGTTTCCTCCTTTTGAACTTACTCTATCCAAAATGCGTACATCCAATACGTCATTGTTCATATCGTAGTCATTTGCTATAACATCGATAATGATAGATGATTGTCCCGTTGGAATTTCAACTTCATCATAAACACCAAAAGGATTAATTGCAGGTGGATTGTTTATTACTGGTGCGGATGATCTCAATCTATTTTTAGTAGCCATAACTACTCTTGCTTCATTTGTTGCCATTCGGCTAATATTATGTCTTCCTCTACCGTCCATAATACTAATAAATGATTGCTCACCACCTCTACTATTAGAACCTGATCTATTACGGGGTTTATCTTCAAAGAAAAAATTAGCATCATTCACGTGTCGTAATCCAAATGAATGCCCAACTTCATGAGCTGCTGTTCCATTAGCCCAACTGGTAGGGCCATTTCCGCCCATTGTTGCGTATCTATTTCTGGTATTACCAACCCCATTTAACCAAGCCAAACCTGAAGGACGTGCAGCAACGTGATAAACCGCTAGATCATGTGTGTTACCCACCACGTTTGGATTATTATTCCAATAGTCTCCAAAAGCTCGCAGACTTTCAGTAGAATTGTCAGCGCCCCCTGTACTAGTTACGCTGTTTCGCAACGGATCAGTATTTACGGCAGTACGGATAATAACTGTTCCTAGCTTAAAACGAACACCCGCTGATCTTAAAAATCTCAAATTTAAATTTCCAATAATGGATTGTGCTGATGCCTGAGCTGCGGACAAATTCCCTTTGTAAGCCGTATTTGAAAAAAATGATCTCGAACCAATTTCTACACCTATCTCAAATTCCCTAACTTCCATTCTATTTGTAGGCCTCCTGGTTGCTCTAGTCGGCATGGCTACCGATTTAGGCATGTACAAATTAGTAGTTATCGCCCCTAAGGAAGGTTCCGCGCCTTGCAAATCTGAACTATTTGTATTGCTCTCAAAGTTAATACCACCACTAACATGACTATCGGAAGAATTACAACTTGAAGTACACCTGTAAGCCTCTGTAACTTCAGTCAAATGGTGCAGTGTTTTATTTTTATCATTAGGATAAATCTCTAATGTAGATTGCCCGGGTCTAAAAATATTTGCTACAAGCCCCCCTTTTGTTAGTACAGCGCTTACACTGTATTTTTCATTTTCGGCAACCCTACCTAAATAAGTACATTCTGTATTCATAGGTACTTGTACCATATTTCCTTTACCATCGTCCACCAAGCACTTTGTATTTTTACCAAAAACTGTTGTTTTCTCTAATACTAGAGATAATGATTCACCAGCGTAGGTTATCGGAATAACTACGTTATTGGGTAAATCACTAGGCAGCGATTTAATGGCTATAAGGTGTTGTTTTTTCTCCGTTGAAATTTTTTCAGTTATTGTTTGCGCATAAAATTTATTAGCACCAATATAAATTGAAAAAAAAAGCAACAATAAAAAGTTCATTGTAGTAAGTTTCATAATTCTAGTTTTTTGAGCGATTAGTTTATTACGTTATTCTAATTGATTAAGATCCTTGAGCAAGGATTTGTTAAAAAAATTACCTAAATACAATAAGATCAATAATGCTGCAAATTAGAATAAACTTCTTCTTACTACAATTTTAATGTTGTACTAATTCTATTACAATTAAATGGACTGCTGTTTCTACAAATTAAACAGTAATTATTTTGAGCAATATAACTTGAAAAACAACCTATATGTTGCTTATATTTAATATAAAATGCACCCAACACTAGTTGAAAAGTAATTTTTAAACTTAAAACTTTTCAATACTTATTCGTAATTGAAAGGCGTAATTTAATTTTTCATTATTGCAATAGCTTTAGACCATGATAAATTAAAATCGCTTTTCATCGAAACAAAAAATTTATATTTTCACCTTTTTAAAGCGCTTCCAGACAAAAAATTAATTGTATTGAGCACAAAAGTTATTGATCCACTCATTCTTAGTATACATCATTTGATTTTAAAACACTAAACTTTAACCGAATTCATATGCTAAAATCACAATAAATTACAACTCGTTTTTAACTTTTTATTATCACTTTTTGAATTCAAAATTCCGCTAAAAACAGCTCAAAAAATTGACCGCTGGCGTATCTTTGTTATTACGATATTAAAGCGAATTTTTATGGAAAATATAGATGCTGCTAGACTTCAAATGGCCTTTACATTAATCTTTCATATTGTATTTGCTTGCATTGGAATGGTTATGCCTTTTTTTATGATTGTTTCTCACAAAAAGTGGCTTAATACGCGCAACCCAATTTATTTAAAACTAACAAAGTCATGGCAAAAAGGAGTGGCCATTTTTTTTGTAACTGGAGCGGTTTCTGGTACCGCGCTTTCTTTTGAATTAGGCTTACTTTGGCCAGAGTTTATGAAACACGCTGGTCCAATAATAGGAATGCCTTTTTCGCTTGAAGGTGCTGCTTTTTTTGTTGAAGCAGTAGCCTTGGGTTTTTACTTGTATGGTTGGGGAAAAATTAACGAAAAATTTCATTGGTTTACTGGGGTAATCGTCGGAGTTTCTGGGGTAGCTTCAGGCATACTTGTGGTAGCTGCTAATGGCTGGATGAATGCGCCTTCAGGCTTTGATTATATCAATGGCGAATTTTTAAATATTGATCCAATTAAGGCATTACTCAATCCAGCTTGGTTTACCCAAGCTTTACATATGACGTTAGCTGCTTTTACAGCCACTGGGTTTGCTGTCGCGGGCATACATGCCTATCAAATTTTAAAAAACGGAATATTGAATTACATAAAAAAGCATTTAAAATTGCTTTAAGCTTTGGAGCTGTAGCTGCAATTTTGCAACCTATTAGTGGTGACATTTCTGCTAAAGATATTGCCAAAAGACAACCTGCTAAACTAGCTGCTATGGAAGCGCATTACCATACGGAAAATGGGGCTCCACTTTACATCGGTGGTATTGTTGATAATGAAAAGCAGGAAGTCAATTACAAAATTGCAATTCCAAAAGCCTTATCCTTTTTAGCTTTTGGTGATTTTGATGCAGAAGTTAAGGGTTTAAATGATTTTCCTGAAAATGAACGCCCTAATGTAGCAATTGTTCATTATGCATTTCAAACTATGGTAGGTTTGGGAACTATGTTACTTTTTGCAGGTGTTTTATTTTTTATTACGCTTTCGCGAAAAAAAGAATGGTTTTCTAAGCCTTATTTTTGGTTATTATTTAGCGTTATGGCGCCTATGGGTTTTATTGCGTTGGAGGCCGGTTGGATTGTTACCGAAGTAGGACGACAACCTTGGATTATTCATGGAATTATGAAAACTAAGGATGCGGTAACCCCAGTACCAGGAATTGTTTATAGTTTTTATATGTATGTATTAGTATACTCGACACTCACAATTGCAGTTACCTGGTTAATGAATAGACAAATAAAAGCATTAAATGCTTCAAAATATTAAATTAAAAACGAGTACCACATGATTTATGTTGTTTTATTTTTTTTAGCTTTTTCGCTATTACTCTATGTGCTACTTGCTGGGGCTGATTTTGGAGCGGGAATTTTGGAATTATTCTCATCAAAGGAAAATCAAGCCATTACAAAAAAAACGGTATATCGAGTAATGGGTCCTGTTTGGGAAGCCAACCATATTTGGATCATCATTATGATCGTTATTTTATGGGTTGGTTTTCCTGCGTATTACTATATTTTAATGATATCACTCCATGTACCGCTCACCTTAATGCTTTTGGGCATAACCTTAAGGGGTGTGGCTTTTGTATTTAGGCATTATGATGCTTATCAGGACAAATCACAACTCATGTATGATTGGATGTTCAAAATTTCAAGTTTAATAACCCCTATTTTTCTGGGGATAACTTTTGGCTCACTACTAAGTGGAAATATAATTATGGTAAACGAAACCACTCCGCAATTATCATTCAAGTCACTTTACATAGACTCTTGGCTCAATGGCTTTTCCATACTCACTGGGCTATTTTTTACTGCACTTTGTGCCTTTTTATCATCAGTACTTTTAATTGGCGAGGCTGAAAGTAAAAACCGTAAAATATATGTGAAAAAAGCGATCGTGGCAACCATTATTGTGGTCCTTGTCGGCTTTGTTACCATTTGCTACGGATTTTATGATGGCGTACCATTTACGCGCAATTTTTTAAACAACTCTATAACCATAACTGCTATCATTTTATCAGGACTTTTATTGTATCCCCTTTGGATAAGTATAAAAAATGAGCGTCGAGTTTTTAGTCGTTTTTTTGCAGGAATTCAAGTATTACTTATTCTTACTGCTGCCCTAGTTCCCATATTTCCGAATATGATTTTTACAACAACTGGATCAATAAATATACTCCACCAAATAGCTCCCAATAGTGTCATAAAGGTACTTGGTATTTCATTAATCATAGGTGGTGCTATCATTTTACCAGGGTTGTTTCATTTATTAAAATCATTTAAAATGATTAAAATTTTAGAGCGCTAGTATTTTTTGATTTACAATTATTACATAAAAAAGGCTAATGTAAAAACTATTTACATCAGCCTTTTAAA
Organism: Aquimarina agarivorans; assembly: GCF_000218485.1. Lineage (GTDB taxonomy): Bacteria > Bacteroidota > Bacteroidia > Flavobacteriales > Flavobacteriaceae > Aquimarina > Aquimarina agarivorans. The sequence continues at coordinate 36,505 of NZ_AFPB01000131.1, forward strand.
ACTTTTGCAACTTTATCAGTATTGAAATTACTATTAGTTACCTATTTATAACTAAATTTTCAAGCAATCGACGTCTCCCATTAATAAATATATCAATTCTATGTACACCTGTGTTTACCCTACTTACGTCAATCCGAATTTCATTTTGCCCTCGTTTAATATTAATAGGCACTCTTCCTAATCTAATAAATCCTCTTTCATTTATTTGATAAGTTGCATTAGGATCATCAACATTACTAGAAATAAATAAAGTAGTCGACGAAGATGCAGGATTAGGTGCAATAATTAAATTTTCCTGAATTTCTGTTGGATCACCAACAGGCGATGGTTCTACTGATCTAATAGTCCAAAGTTGTCTTCTATTTCTATTTCTTACTTCTCTTTGTACTAAAATACCATTATTATCAAATGACAATGCCTTTCCTGAAAGTACACTTACAAAACGCACTTGATTGTTTGATAAATTTACTGCTCTCTATCGTTGACCAATATCCGATCTATTTGGCTGTTGTTGTGATGGCAACGCATTATTATTTTGTACATCAATAGCTCTACCCAATCTTACATTGATAATTTGATAAATGTTATTTCCTAAAGATACAAATTTCCATTTCTGAAAATCTCTTAAAATTGTCGAGTTCGTACGAATATCTGTAGCTGTCTCAGCTTCTAAACGCCCTCCATCTGCTATTATAGGCATAAAAACTGTTTGTGTGCCACAGCAACCAAATGAACCTCTTGAGGTAAATTCCAATGAGACTAATTCTCCATTGGCAACGTTTGATAAATTGAATTGTGAATTAATGTTAATTCGATTTTGACTATTTGCATTAAAACCAAAAGCAATTGAAATAAATAAAAATTGAAGTAAACCTAATTTTAAGTTTTTTGAGTTAAATGTTGTTTTCATAATACTAATTTTAAAAGTAAATTTTTATGATTTTACAAAAACACACTTTTCTTTTATTATAAAATTTTATCTAATTTATATAAATAATAATTTTATACTATCGTCTTAGTAGTGAGATTATACTGGAAATTAACACAAACAAAAAATTAACGTGTTTACATTGAAAACAATTTCGAAAAATACCGTCAAAATAGCTTGCCCCTTGCTGGCGCGTGCGTTTCGCTCGTGACCTTGAAAGCCAATTCAAATCAATTTTTAAAATAATATAGTCATCAATTCCATAATTTACAGCACTACTATATTAATAATCAATTGGATAAATTACTAACACTGAAACAACTTTTATCACATTTGTCACTTCTTTCTTTTACTCTCTTTGCTTAGGTTCACGAGCGGAACGCTCGCTCCAGTGTGGGCTTTTTATAAGTAATACTTTGACTGGTAAGCACCAAACCATTGCACAACAAAAATGCTATGAAAAAAAGCCTTTGAACATCTCTTTAATTATCTAAATGTGAGTAATGACTGCGTTCTAAAATTTCTCCTGTAATACCATCTACCTTTATCACTTCTCGGCGCATGGATACTTTTTTGTAAGTTACGTACCAATTAGTTCCGTTTTCGCCACTCTCTCTACCTATAGTTGTATTTTTACCTAGCAGATCAATGATATCTTTTTCTTTTTTGATTAATTCTAATAATTGTTCAAAAGAAAATTTAAAGGGTTTGTCATAATCAACTGCTTCGACTAATTTTCCTTCTTTATCATATTCTAATCTTTTTTTTAAAAATCTATTAGGAAACCTAATCACATGTTGCTCTAAATTTTTATTGCTCTTATAAAACCTTTTGAAAGTCATAAATAATTCGGGTGGTGCTGGGTATTCGTAAACGGAATAATCATTTTCCCCTTCAACTTGTCTCACTTTAGTTCCATCATCTAAAACAAAATTGTATTCAGTATTAATTTTATTTTTTTCGAAAGTTACTATATCAAATTTTTCTGTGGTTCGCGTGGTGTCATTTTGTGTGGTACGCTCCTGCTTTTTTAGCTGCTTTTTATGGGTAATGTTTTGACTGGTAAGCACCAAACCATTGCACAACAAAAATACTACGAAAAAAAAGCCTTTGAACATCTTCTTAATTGTCTAAATGCGGATAATGGCTACGTTCTAAAATTGCTCCGGTAATTCCATCTACTTTAATTACTTCTCTACGCATAAAAACTTTTCTATATGTAATTTCCCATATAGGTCCTTCGTCTAGAATACCCCGCGTTATTAGTGTATTTTTATCAAAAATATCAATTGAATCTTTTTCATTTTTTATTAATTCTAATAACTGTTTAAAAGAAGATTTAAAAGGCTTATCATAATTGATTTCCTCAATTAATTTTCCATTTATATCAAATTCTTTATAATTCTTTGAAAAATCATTAGGAAAACTTATTAGATTACTTTTTAAATTACCATTTTTAAAGTATTCATTGTAAGTATGATATAACTCAGGAGGAGGTGGAGTAATATATTCTGAATAATCTACTTTACTACTTGATTGTCTTATTTTTGTTCCATCATCTAATACAAAATTATACTCCCCATCTATTTTGTTTTTTTCAAATGTTTTTATATCAAATTTTTCTGTAGTCATTGTTACATTATTTTGTTTTGTGTTATTCTGATTGTTTACTTGACTTTTACAAGAAAAACACACAAATATTAATAATATTATAATTAATAGTTTCATAATTTATTCTTTAGTAACCTGAGGGTAAATAGTTACCCATTGCCATTTCCAAGTACTTACTCTGTTAATACCTACCTGATGGGAGTAATCCATAATATTATCCGTTTTTTCAATTTCAAAAACATGTTTACTATTATTATCAAAACTATTAAC
>NZ_AFPB01000130.1 GCF_000218485.1 Aquimarina agarivorans
TACTTTTAAACATGTAAAAACCCCTTACAGTTTAAGTGTAAGGGGTGTTAAAACGATTTTTAAATAAGTTTTCTAAGAGAAATTTAAAATTGAATCGTTAAACTTTTGACTCAATTATACCATTACTATTAAAAGGAGATTCATCAAATTTTAGAAGTAATCTGAACTCCCCTAACTTCAATATTGGTTACCTTATTTTCCCATACGTGCATGGGCGCTTCATACATGGATAATCGATATTTATAATATTTACTAGAAATTAATTTACATTCAGGAAATATCCGGATATTAAGGGTTTGTAGCCCTTTCTTCCTTCCTTTTAATTGCACAATAGAATTGCCTACCACCTTATCATATTTATCAACTAATTCAAGATAAATAGTGGCACTCCTTTTTGAAAAATACGCTATTTGATAATTACCAAATTGATTGGTTCTTTTGCTTAAAATCATTGCAGGCTCATTATCAAACTTTACAAAAGATTTCTTTTTTTGTGCATAGGTTACAGAAGATATAAATACTGTGAATAAAAATAATACGCAGAGTTTTGCCCTTGAAAACGCGTGTAATTTAAATGAATCCATAAAAGTTTTTAGATTGGTTAGTGCGATCAAGTTACCAAATTTATTATCTATAAATTTGGCGCTATTAATTTGAGATAAAGAACTTCAACTAACAACAAAATCTTGTTTATAACCCATTTCCTACAAATAAAAAATCAATAAACTATATTTCAGCTATTTATGAAATTTTAATTACCAATAACTATTGTTAATAAGTACTTTGCAGTTTTTATTAACTATAGTATTATGTTAGTGGGCAATGCAAAATGAACAAATAATTAGTTTTGCTTTTTATCATTCGCTTTAAACAGTAGTAACTAAAAAATATAGCTTACATTTAGATCTATTCTAGTTTTTTGAAAACCAATTTAAATGACTACAATGGAAAATAAAACATTTAATTTTCAGTTATTTAGCTGTAAATTTAACTATATTCAAAATTTCGACTATGCTTATCAAAGTATTTGGAAGTGCTGTTTTTGGTGTTTCCGCAACTACAATTACCGTGGAGGTAAATATTGACAAGGGTGTGGGATATCACCTTGTTGGTTTACCTGATAACGCCATTAGGGAAAGTAGCTATCGTATTGCTGCGGCTTTAAAAAATGTCGGTTACAAATTTCCAGGCAAAAAAATTACAGTAAATATGGCTCCTGCCGATTTACGAAAAGAAGGTGCTGCCTATGACTTGTCCTTGGCAATTGGGATTTTAACGGCAAGTGACCAAATTAAAGCGCCAAATATTAGTGATTACATTATTATGGGCGAACTTTCGCTTGATGGTAGTTTACAACCCATACGTGGGGTATTGCCCATTGCCATAAAAGCAAGAGAAGAAGGTTTTAAAGGCTTTATCCTGCCAAAACAAAATGCCAAAGAAGCTGGAATTGTAGATAATTTAGCAGTTTACGGTGTAGAGCACATTAGCGAGGTTATTGATTTTTTTGATAAAGAAATTCCACTTGAGCCTACCATTATTGATACCAGAAAGGAGTTTGAAATAGCTAACGATAATACCGATTTTGATTTTGCCGATGTAAAAGGACAAGAAAGTATTAAACGGTGTATGGAAATTGCTGCTGCTGGTGGGCATAATATTATTCTTGTAGGTCCGCCTGGCTCGGGGAAAACTATGCTAGCTAAAAGATTGCCCAGTATTTTACCTCCAATGACACTACACGAAGCTTTGGAAACGACTAAAATACACAGTGTTTCGGGGAGACTTAAAGATGAAACTGGTTTGCTTTCCTTACGCCCTTTTCGTAGCCCACACCATACAATTTCGGACGTAGCACTCGTAGGAGGCGGAAGTTACCCGCAACCAGGAGAAATATCATTGGCTCACAATGGAGTATTATTTTTAGATGAACTTCCTGAATTTAAACGTACAGTATTGGAAGTAATGCGACAACCTTTGGAAGATAGGGAAGTCACCATTTCCAGAGCAAAATTTACGATAACCTACCCTTCAAGTTTTATGCTTGTGGCCAGTATGAATCCAAGCCCTGGAGGGTACTTTAATGATCCCGATGCTCCCGTAACATCATCTCCTGCAGAAATGCAACGCTATTTAAGTAAAATTTCTGGTCCATTACTAGATCGAATTGATATTCATATTGAAGTAACACCAGTTCCTTTTGACAAATTAAGCGACGAACGCAAAGGAGAACCCAGCAAAACTATTAGACAACGAGTTATTACAGCGCGACAAATTCAAACTAAGCGTTTTTCCGAAAGAGATGATATTCACTACAATGCACAAATGACCGTAAAGCAAATTCGCACCTATTGCGACTTGCCAAAATCAGCCAAAACATTACTAAAAACAGCCATGGAAAGTTTGAATCTTTCTGCCAGAGCTTATGATCGTATTTTAAAAGTATCCCGAACTATTGCTGATTTAGAAGCTAGTTCACAAATTTTAGATCATCATATTTCCGAAGCTATTCAGTACCGTAGTTTGGATAGAGAGGGCTGGTTGGGATAGATTATTAATTCGATTAACATACATAAAAAATATCAAAAATTGGAGGTTACTTTATCAGAATGAGTATGTAATATGCCATCTTCATTGCCTTGAAATATTCAGTAAAAAAGACTGCTTTTAAATAGGGAGTTAATCTCGAAAAACGGTATAATTTTTAGTTTAAAATACTCAAATTTGAAATTCATGTAAAGAAAAAGCATCTAACCATAATAGTTAAATGCTTTTTATTAAATATAGTTTAAATAATAACTTATGATTGTGAAGACTAATTTTATAAAAAATTACCAAGAAGATAATCCAATAATTTCATCATTAGGTCCTACAAAAAAAGTATACTTATCTTGAACGTAATTATTATTTTCCAATTCGTACCCTTCCTTTTTTAACTTATCACCAATAGGTCCAATATCATTAACTTTCAACATAAAATGATTGTGATTTGTATTTCCAATAGGTCCTATTGAACCAGATGCTTCAGGCGGCATTACCGAAAGGTTAATCTGAAAGTCATTAGCTCTTAATTTTAAAATAAGCATGCCCTCTAAAGATCCATGCAAAACTTCAGAATCTGCTAACTTAAACCCAAGTATTTCTCGGTACAATTTCATTGTTTTTTCTAAATCTAAAACATGTACACAATTGTACCTAAGTCCTATAACTTTTGCTTCTGATTTTGTTGCTTCTTTCAATTTGGGTGGTTTACTATTTTGAGCCGAAATATCATTAAGGCTGAAAAACATTATTATTGCCATGGAGCAACAAAGATTTGCAAAAATTGTATTATTAAGTTGATTACTTTTTTTGGATTTTTTGATACCAATTCTCATAAAATATTAGGTAATTATTATTGATTATAAATTAAAACTATAGTTTAAATGGCTTGTACAAATAGGCTTTTATTTAAATATTTGACTGCTAATGTGCAGTATTTGTAATTTTTACTTTAAAGTAAAATAGTCAAAATAAACTAGAGTTTTAATTAATTATTTGATTTTCTTAGATTATTTATCCTCTTTTAATTTCCAGGTACGCACCCAATCAACACGCATAGTGTTAATTGCATCATCATTCAATGCCTCTCTTTCTGGCAATCCACCTATATTACATTGCTCTGCGGTCCATAAATCAAATATTAGTTCTAATTCCAAGGTCATATCTTGTTGCGTTGTTACTTTTCCCGCAGGTTCACCATTGAGGTAAAATTGAACATTTCGCTCATCAATCCACCATGCACCAACTATATGATAATCTTCATCCCAAGTTTTACCTTTATTTGGGTTTGCATCAGATAAAAAACGAGTATCATAATTGCCATGTCTGTTCTCTGTATTTGCTCTACCCCCTTTAGCTATAAAATATTGCGAATTCATTTGCGTAGGGAATAACCAAGGAGTCCATGGGAAATCTGCAGGTTTATTTGTTTGATCCCTACAATCAGCGGTAGGATTTGCATTATTTTCTACGATATCGATTTCGTCACGGTTGTCAATATCACCATTATTCATCCAAAATGTATTAAAAGCTGCAATTTTAGCAGTTTTCATACTACACTCGGTATACATAGGATATTTAATTTGTGTTTGCGAATGTACTCTGGCCGTTCTAAACCACATGTCCGTATTTGGGTCAGGATCAAGGGTTGCTTTGATATTTAATTTGCCATCCTCAACAAATGAATTTTCAGCTCTCATGGAAACAGGAGTCCCGCCGTAATTCCAAAAAGAATTTCGCCATTTTACCGGATCCCACTCATCAAATTCATCAGACATTTCTTCAACCTTTTCCCACTTTGTATTGTCAGGAGTGGTATTATCTAAAGACACGAATGAAGGTAAACTGGGGTCAAGATCAGACAGCTTGAATGCTTTTAAAGGAGTTCCGCTTGCAGGCTTAGGGTTAAAATCTATAACTATTGGTTCAGGTGTAGGATTCTCAGAAACTGGTGCCTTATTTGGCATTTCCTCTGCAGGGGATTCGTCGTCAGATGAACATGCAAAAGTAAGTGATAGTAAACTTAACGCAATTAACTTGTAAATTTTCATAATTATTTTTTTTATTAGACATTGTTACTTTATCGTTATAGTTCTGACAGCTATTTTGTACTTATTGTTTTAAAATTTAAGCAGTCAAAATAAATAGTATAATCACTGGCGAACTACCATCAATAAAATTATAGGACTTACAATTTTCGATTTTTACATTAATTTTATAAAATTCAACTAGGCATGTAAATTCAATAATTATATTTTTAATTTCTTATACATACCACAAAAAAATAATACAAAAAATGTATTAACCTCAAAAAATAACTCCTATTGAGAGCGAAAAATTAATATTTTTATAGTATTCAATATCATAATATCAAGTTAAATTTATTAAATACCTACATTGATGTATAAATGAAACCTTGATTCAAGCTTAGTTCTAACTTATAATTGATTTATTTTTTACCGTAAAAAAAGGTCAATAAGCATGTATAAATGAAACATATCCAAATAGATATAAAAAAAGGAAGTAACTTAAATTACTTCCTATCAAATTTTTATTTTAAAAAAATGCTTCTGAACGCGTCAAATACCTTTTAAAAACCTATCCTTTATAAAAATTAGCATCTTTGCGCAATTGTGCCATTTTTATAGCGGCAATAGCAGCTTCAGTACCTTTATTGCCATGCTTACCTCCTGATCGATCTAATGACTGTTGTTGGTTGTTATCCGTAAGCACACAAAAAATAACAGGAATATCTTGCTGCACATTTAAATCTTTTATGCCTTGGGTTACCCCTTCGCATACAAAATCAAAGTGTTTTGTTTCTCCTTGTATTACACAACCTATAGAAATAACTGCATCAAGCATGTCATAGGTTTCCAACATTTTTTTGCTTCCGTAAATCAGCTCAAAACTTCCTGGCACATTCCAACGTACTATATTTTCTTTAAGTACACCACAGTCAATTAACGCATCAAAAGCTCCTTGAAACAATCCATTAGTTACCGTATCATTCCACTCAGAAACAACTATCCCAAACCGAAAATTTTTCGCATTTGGGATAGTTGCTTTATCGTACTGTGATAAATTTTTGTTTGCTGTTGCCATAAGTTACATAGCTTTTGCTTTTGCCAATAAAATTTCTACTTCAGAATTTTCGTTACTTTTAGGATACTCAGATGAAATAGTTTCTAAATTTTTAATTGCTGTATTGGTATCGCCACTAGCAATAGCCATTTTTGCAGCTTTTAATAAAAACATAGGCGTAGTAAAACTGTTCTTATTCAAATTAGCAGCTTTGTTGTAATATGAAATTGCTTCGCTACTCACACCTTCTTTTTCAAGTTGTGCAAACGAGTCTCCTAAAGCTCCGTAAGCTATGGCTTGTAAAATGTAGTCTTCACTTTTAAAATTATCCAAGTAATCAATAGCTTGCTTGTAGTCCTTAATTTTTAAATAAGAAATACCAGCGTAATAATTTGCAATGTTTGCTGTTTTTGTACCTCCGTATTGGTCAACAACGTCAATTAATCCCAATTTGCCTTCGCCACCATTTAGTGCCAAATTATACAAGGAATCCTTTTGTGTGCTACTCGCCTCTTGTGCTTGATTAAAGTATTTTTGAGCCTGAAAAATTTCATTAGCTGCTTCAATTTCTTTCGGTTGCTTTACAAAACGATCGTAACCAATGTACGCTAATGCAACTAATGCCAAAGCACCAACAACTCCAAAAATATATTTTTGATTTGCTGCAACCCACTCTTCAGTTTTGTTTGCCGTTTCGTCAAGTGTATTAAATACCTCTGCTGTTGTTGATTCTATATCTTCTGAAGCAATGTTATCTTCTACTTCATTTTCAACAGTCTCTTTTACTGCTTTAGGTTTATACCCTCTCTTTTTATATGTGGCCATTTATATTATTTTTATCAGATGAGCAAAAATATGATTTTTATTCAATTTTAAAAGAGAATTAAATCCTATTTTTAGAAATGTAATTCTTACAGATGATTTACTTTTGCATCTAGCCATAAAATTTGAATGAATTTAAAAGCCCTTTCGTTAGTAAATTATAAAAATATTGAGTCAAAACATTTAGCGTTTGACCCTAAAATTAACTGCTTTGTCGGTAAAAACGGCGTAGGCAAAACTAATATTTTAGATGCCATATATCACTTATCCTTTGGCAAAAGCTATTTTAACCCTATAACTTCTCAAAATATCAGGCATACTTCTGATTTTTTTATGATTGAAGGCTTATATGATAGGGATAGCAGAGAGGAAAAAGTGGTGATCAGCGTAAAAAAAGGACAAAAAAAAGTTATTAAGCGCAACGGCAAAAACTACGATAAATTAAGTGACCATATTGGCTTTTTACCATTAGTCATCATTTCGCCCGCTGATAATGATTTAATTGTTGAAGGTAGTGCTACCCGAAGAAAGTTTATGGATGGTGTACTGGCACAAACTGATGCAGAATACCTTACCGTACTACTCAATTACAACAAAACATTAACACAACGTAACGCCTTATTAAAATACTTTGCCGCAAACCACACGTTTGACAATACAAATTTGAGTATTTACAATGAACAATTACATCAATTAGGTACTGCAATACATCAAAAGCGCAACACATTTATTGAGCGTTTTATGCCAATTTTTATTGAACGTCATCAGCATATTGCCGTAAATAGCGAACAGGTCGGTTTAACCTATCAATCTAAAGTACACGACACAACTATTATTGATTTACTAAAGCAAAACTTACCCAAAGATCGTATACTACAGCACACAAGTGTTGGCATACATAAAGATGATTTGGACTTTACCATTGACGAAAATTTTAATATTAAAAAATTTGGGAGTCAGGGGCAGCAAAAATCATTTTTAATTGCTTTGAAATTGGCTCAGTTTGACTTTATTTTGCAACAAAGTAACGATACTCCTATCCTACTATTAGATGATATTTTTGACAAATTGGACGAAAACCGAGTGGAACAATTAATGAAGTTAGTTGATGATAATCATTTTGGGCAATTATTTGTTAGTGATACCCATGCGGATCGTACCGAGGCTATAGTAAAAAAAATATCACAATCTTATAAAGTTTTTAAATTATCATGAAGTTACAAGTTATATCCTTTCTTTTAGCATTGTTTACATTATTCAGCTGTAATACTAAAAATAGTGTGGATTTAACCTATTTAAATGGGTATTGGGAAATCGACCGCGCAATAACTTCTTGCGGAAGCGAAAAAAAATACAACTTTAATCCGATGGTTGATTATTTTGCTACCAAAGACAGCGTTGGTTTTAGAGCGAAATTAAAGCCAAATTTTACAGGAACCTATGAAGGATCTAAACAGCAAATAAATTACACCGTTTCCCGTAAAGGAGAAAAATATGTTATAACTTACAAAAACGCATCAAATACGTGGAAAGATATACTTATTAAAGCCACCGAAAATCAACTTTGTATTGAAAATAACGAAGGTACCCAGTTTTATTACAGAAAATTTACTCCTATAAAAATCAATGAAGAAAAATAGCAGAAGACATAACGAAAATCAATCCATTAGCGATGTACTTAAAAACTTTGTAGTAGCAAACAAACTTCAAGGAGGCATTGATCAGGTGGAAATGGAAAATGTTTGGCAAAATGTTATGGGGCTTGGTATTGTTAATTACACTACCCAAATAAAACTTCAGAATAACACCCTGTTTGTACAGTTAAGTTCATCCGTTTTACGAGAACAACTTAGCTACGGAGCATCAAAAATTATCCTAAATATTAACGAAGCCTTTGGTCGAGAAATTATCCAGAAGCTAGTACTCCGCTAACTAATCAGCGGTTTCAAATGATCTCTTAAAATAAATGATGCATTAAAAAAACATTCAACCTTAAAGTTGATATAGAAACAAACTATAATTTCGAATAGTTAAAATTGCTCTCGGCGCGAAAAATGAAATCCTGCCTCAATACGGGCATTATCATCACTATCGCTACCATGAACGGCGTTTTTTGATTTCGATTCTGCAAAAATTTTACGCAATGTACCTTCTGCTGCCTCTTCAGGATCAGTACTTCCTATTAAAGTTCTAAAATCCTCAACGGCATTTTCTTTTTCTAAAATAGCGGCTACTATAGGTCCACTAATCATAAAATCACATAAATCCTTATAAAAAGGCTTATCAACATGAACATCATAAAACTTTTTGGCATCGCTGGATGTCAGTTGAGTCATTTTTAATGCAACAATTCTAAAGCCCGAAGCTGTTATTTTTTCTAAAATAGCCCCAGTGTGACCATTTTTAACTGCATTGGGTTTAATCATTGTAAGTGTTCTGTTTGTTGCCATAAATAAGGTGTTTTAACAAATGTAACTAAATTGATGTTGCACTCAAAAAAAGTTAGTCACTAAAAAAATTAATTATTTAGCTTGTTTAAAAAATAAATTTTAAACACAATCCATTCATAAAAAACAAATTACACAATTGTCAATAAAAAGCAGCTTTTTTGCTTTATTTTCAGTACTTCGGGCATATTAAAATTTAGTTAATAAACTATCTCTTTTTTCTTGATTCCGGTTTGTATTACAACTATATTCGCTTTTGTTATGAAAATGAAAAACATCAAAGGACTTAAAGCTGAACTGGCCTCGTCCCAAAATATTATTATAATTCCGCACAAAAATCCTGATGGCGATGCCATGGGATCAACATTAGCGTTGTATTCATATTTAATGTTAAAACAAAAGAAAAGCACCGTAATTACTCCAAATGATTATCCAAGCTTTTTAAAATGGCTGCCTTGTAACAATGACGTTCTTGTTTACGAAAACAATGGTCAAACTGCTAAAAAATTAATCGCCGAAGCTGATTTAATTTTCACTTTAGATTTTAATCACTTAGGGCGTTGTGGCGATTTACAAGAGCTTTTGGAAGCTAACAAAAAAGCTTCCTTTGTTATGATAGATCATCACCAACAACCCGATGATTACGCAAAATACATGTATAGTGATCCAGCCATGTGTTCAACTTGCGAAATGGTGTACCATTTTATTGATCAAATGCAAGACATAGCATTAATAAATAAAGATATTGCCACCTGTTTATACACTGGAATTATGACCGATACTGGATCATTCAGGTACCGCTCCACAACTAGTACAACACATCGTGTTATTGCTAATTTAATTGATGCTGGTGCGGAAAACACTCAAATACACGAAGGTATTTACGACACTAACACCCTAAGTAAACTACAATTAAAAGGAGTGGCCTTAAAAAACTTACGTTTATTTCCTGAATACCGTACTGCTTACATTTCACTTTCGCAGAAGGAATTAAACGATCATAACTTTAAAAAAGGAGATACCGAAGGTTTTGTAAATATTGGACTATCAATTGATAATATTTTATTTGCCGTAATTTTTATAGAAAATGAAAATGAAGGCATTATCAAAATGTCATTCCGATCAAAAGGATCATTTTCTGTAAATCAATTTGCCCGCAATCATTTTGAAGGTGGTGGTCATGACAATGCCGCTGGAGGAAAAAGCGATTTACCACTAAATGAAACGATTGATAAATTTATGAGTATATTACCTGTGTATAAAAAGGAGTTATTAAATTCATGAAGTATCTATTTCTTTCACTTATTACTATTTTTTGCCTATTTAGTTGTAGTAAACCTGTAACGCGTAAGCCGGTTTCGGTAAAATCTGGTTCCTATCTTTCTGAGTCTGTTATTTTAAATAAAAAAATAAAGGCAAGAGAAGAAACTGCTATAAATACCATTATTGAAAAAGATACGTTACATACCTATCTGAATTCAGGTAATGGCTTTTGGTATTACTATTCAAAAAAAGACAGTATTCCTAATATAAAACCTCAATTTGGAGATATCGTAAATTTTGATTTTAATCTAAAACGAATAAACGGCAGTCTTATTTATTCCAAAAAGGAATTAGGAAATCGTAATTATAGGATGGATAAGGAAGAATTATTTTATGGACTTAGGGAAGCTTTAAAACTTTTACAAAGTGGAGAAAGCGCCACCTTCTTGATTCCATCGCATTTAGCTTATGGATATTATGGTGATACTAAAAAAATTGAAGCTAATACACCAATAATTACAGAAGTTACCGTAAATTCGATTTCAAAAATCGAAAAATAATCGAAACAACAACTAAAATTAAATCAATACTAATTTAAATTAAAAATGAAGAAGTTAAATTATTTATTTATTGCCCTTATAGCAGCTGTTTTTACTAGCTGTAATGAGAAATACCCAGACTTGGAAGATGGATTGTATGCTGAATTTAATACTAACAAAGGAACAGCTGTAGCAGATCTACATTTTGAAGATACTCCTATGACTGTAGCAAATTTTGTTGCTTTAGCTGAAGGGAAGCAAGACGCAGTAGATAGTACTTATGCAGGAAAAAGATTTTACGATGGATTAATTTTTCACCGTATTATTAAGGATTTCATGATTCAAGGTGGTGATCCATTAGGAACTGGAGTAGGAAATCCTGGTTACAAATTCCCTGATGAAATAGTGGATTCATTAAGTCATGATAAAAAAGGAATTTTATCCATGGCAAATTCTGGCCCTGGAACTAACGGAAGTCAGTTTTTTATCACTTTAAAAGAAACACCATGGTTAAATGGACGACATACTGTTTTTGGAGAAATTGTTGAAGGGCAAGCTGTTATTGATAGTATCGGTAATACTGAAACTAAACCTGGCGACAAGCCAAAAGATACTATTGTTTTAAATTCAGTTAATATTATTAGAAAAGGAAGCTTAGCTAAAGCTTTTGATGCCCCATCAGTATACAAAGCTGAACTTGAAAAAATTGAAGCAGAAAAGTTAAAGAAGGAGCAAGAAGAAATTGCTTTAGCTAAAGGAAATAAAGACAAAAATGATGCCTTAAAACCTCAAGCTAAAATTACTGAATCTGGTTTAGGAATTGTTTCTGTTAATGAAGGAACTGGTAAAAAGATAAAACAAGAAGAAAAAGTAGGGATTTATTACGTAGGCTACTTAGAGGATGGTCGTATTTTTGATACCAACATTGAGTCAGTAGCAAGAGCTAACAATAAGTTTGATCAAGTTCGTTTGGACAGAGGTTTATACAAACCTATGCCAGTACCATATTCAAATAAAGCACAAATGATTCCTGGTTTTAAAGAAGGATTACTTTCAATGGATAGAATTGGTGACAAATCAACTATTTTTATTCCTTCGGCTTTAGGATACGGTGAGCGTGGAGCTGGTGGTGTAATTCCTCCAAATGCAAATCTTGTATTTGATATTGAATTTGCTGAGCTAGAAGCTGAAAAGCCAAAAGACAATCACGATCACTCTGATCCTAATCACAAGCACTAAGCTATCGAATAATCATTCTTTTTAATTAATTTAATAATAATTAATTATTTGGATT
>NZ_AFPB01000129.1 GCF_000218485.1 Aquimarina agarivorans
CAAGTGGTAGTCGCCGAGCAGGCGCACCAACCGCCCTTCGCCGAGCAGCGGCGCGACGCTCCACTGCGGGCAGAACTGCAGACCCAGCCCGGCCAGCAGGTGGGCGAGCAGGAAGTCGTAGTTGTCGCTGGCCAGTCGCGGGCGCGGCTGGTCGATACGCTGGCGGGCGCCGTCGCGCTCCATCCACCAGAAGTTCTGGTTCAGCGAAGGGTGCTGGAAGACCAGCCAGGCGTGCCGCTCGAAGTCCTCCGGGCCTTGCGGCGCGGGTTGCCGCGCCAGGTAGGCGGGGCTGGCGCAAAGCACGATCTGGTTCGGCGCCAGCGGCCGCGCCACCAGCCCCGGCAGGTCGATGGGGCCGTCGCGCAGGCCGAGGTCGTAGCCGCCTTCGCTGAGATCGAGGAAGGTTTCGTCGAGGTCCACCCGCAGGCTGATCCGCGGATGCGCCTCGAGGAAGCTGGCGCAGGCCTGCTGGAGGAACGCCGCGGCGAACGACGGCGGCGCGGCGAGACG
>NZ_AFPB01000128.1 GCF_000218485.1 Aquimarina agarivorans
CGTGTCTCTACATGAATAAAGTTGGATAAACAACGACATAGTAATAAGGATTACCCGAAAAATAAATACAGTAAATACTTTAATTAAAACAATGCATATTTGAATAAATAAAGCGGGGAATTTGCAATAATAGGTTCAATATGATCAAAGATGAGTGCCACTTGCCTTGCTCTGGCCCCTAGGGAACTTTGGTGACGATCTCGAAATAAACCGGCGCTTCGGCGGGGTCCGAATCTAAGTGACAAAGCACAAAAATAAATAAAACAGGCACAAACTCTACTGAAACAGCAAAAGAAAGTATTTTTAATGGATTCTTGACAATTTTATGAATTTAATGAAATTTGAATGGACTTAAACGGAGACTAGATGAATTAGTTATGAATTTTAGAAGTTTTCTGGGTTTTTAACTAAACAGAAAAGTCCTAAATCAATTATTGCGCAATTAATGGGGCTGCTGACGTCAGCGAGGAGAGAGGAGGCTGACGGCTGGGGTCCACTTGTCAGTGGGAGAGAGGGGAGGGAGAGACTGACACGCGGGCCCGGGGAGGAGAGAGAGAGGAGGGCGCGGGGCGACTGACGGGTGGG
>NZ_AFPB01000127.1 GCF_000218485.1 Aquimarina agarivorans
GTTGTGTACAATTACCAAAAACAATAAAATGATTGACTCACCCAAAATTGGAGACAGATTTGAAGGAGTACTTTTGGAAACTATAGTTGAATCTAAGAGCTCTCGACCAAGAGTAAAACCCTTAGAACTATTTTCTGAAGATTTCAGAGTTGAGTTTCCTAGAAATTTAAGAGATGAAAACCCCATTGGAACTAGATTCAGAGGAGATGTCAAAATTGCTCAAAAGACTTCAAAAAAAGACGGAAGTAAAATCGGTAAGCCATATTTAGTCGTAACAAATAAGAGCATAGAAATAATAACAGATTATACTCCTGAAAAAATAATAAAAGCTGTCAAATTAAATACGGTAAGTGATAGAGCATATAAGTATATTGAAACTGAATTTAATAAAGACCCCCAGTTAATATCATTCTCGGAATTTAGGATAAAAGCTTATGAAAACTCAAAAGAAAACCCTGAGAAAAGTAGTGAATCATCTTCATCAAGAACTAAAAGAAGTGAAATAATAAAAACATATGCTTTAACAAGAGCAAAGGGCAATTGTGAAGGGTGTGAAAATCAAGCTCCTTTTCTTAAAAAAAATGGAGAGCCTTATTTAGAGGTTCATCATATGATTGAATTAAGCAAAAAAGGAAGTGATTCTCCAATAAACGTAATTGCACTTTGCCCCAATTGTCATAGCAAAATTACTAACGGTATTGATGGAAATACATATAACGAAAAATTGAAAGTTAAAATAGAAAAACTTGAATCTGAACTTGATAAATAACTGTACACAA
>NZ_AFPB01000126.1 GCF_000218485.1 Aquimarina agarivorans
CAATCAACCATGACACAAAAAAGACCGAGAACACGACGAGCCAGACCAAGGCGGCTGGGGCAATAGCTTTTTTGTAGTCCTGAAGCGCAGCGGAAGTGAATACTAAAAAGTATTGGCATAGGGTGGGGGCTGGTGAGACCTTTGATAGTGGAATAGGTGCTCGACTGCTAAGGAGTAACCTATGTGTATTAAATTCCGACCGTTAGGGAGTCCTGATTATTTTATAGACACTTCTTTAATAGTATTTCAGAGGTTCTCTACTAGTATGACGAACTCTAATGATTCTGATTTGCTTTTCTGTAACTTGATAAGCTACTCGTAAACTGTATTTTTCAAAAGCTCTGATATTACCTTTATTATTTTTTCGGTATTTATCTAAAGGGTAAATTTTAGGACTATTTTTTAAGCTTTCAGCAATATCAAGAATGGTATTTTTAACTTTTTCTGCTGACTTTGGAGAGTCCTTTTTTATGTGATTGCATTGTTTTTCTAAATGATTGTAAGCGCCTTTACGCCAAACTACTTCTACCATTTACTTGCCATTTTTCGAACTTCTGCTTGAGTAAAATATTCTCCGCGCTCAATCTCAGAAATACCAGCATCTATATCAGCATTATATTCTTCTAAAGTATCTCGTTGGTTGAGTTGTTCTTTCTTTATAATACTTTCTAATTTATCCATGATACTTGCTTTTTCTACTTGAAAAAGTAGCTGCATAAACTCATATTTCCTTGCTTTTAAATCCATAACCTTTGTATTTTACATCTATTACAAAGATACCTTTTTATTAGATGTGTTCGACCAACTCAAAAACATGCGCATGACCTTGTTGACCTACAAGCTTTACGATCTTTTGATATTCTAATTCTCGGACGACTTCATAAATACGGCTTTTGCCTTTTCTAAGTTGTAATCTTAACTGTTTTAAAGTAAAAGGATTACTACCAAAATGATATTGGATTTGAGTGGCATACCAACGAAGTACAGGAGATAACAAAACACTTCGATTTGTAAGGTCTAGCTCTCTTTGTAAAATGTGGATGGCATTGCAAATATCTTCTCGTGTCACATACAAATTCCCAAACTTATCTTGATCTCGGTAAAACTCACTAAGCATGCATAAACTCGAAGCCGTTTTACTAATCACTTGTTTTTGAGGTTCAGTAAAAAAAGCATGTTTATCGATCAAGTAATCGTATTTATTAATCGTAGATCGTTTAGGGTATAACATTTTAACCAAATGATTAAAAGCTTCGGTATGGTAATTAAACTGCTGACTTACATTGACTTTTACATAACGTTTTGAAGGTAATGGCATGACTTAGGTTGATTTTGGATAGGTCGATTTTAAAAGGGTACGCTTAAGTCTTTCTTGGAATATTGGAACACTAGCACAAAAAACGGTGGTATCTATTGTATTTATTGAGTTTATGCTAAATTTTGGTGTTCCAAGCGCTTGTAACACAAACTATAAAACCTTTATTTACGGTAGTCTGGTGTTCCTGTGGTGTTCCATCATAGTTTGTTTATTTGGTTTTGTAGGTCATTTTTGATCTTAGCACGTAGTGCTTTGTAGTTATCCCAATACACGATTTTATATTTAAATCCTCGATTTGCATATCCAAATTGCTGTAAGTACTCTAACTCAACTAACTGTTGTGTAAAACGATGTGCTTGGGTTTTACTAGCTCCTGTAATTTGCTTTACATCAAATCGATTAAAGAGTTCATCTTCACCTTTCTTTTTAATCCCTTCTTTAAGCTTTTCAAAAAACTGTCGTAGACTTCCGTGGAGTTCATCTACTTTTAGAATGATGGTTTCAAAAAGGATATCACAAGCTAATTGTAAATCTTGTTTTTCGGTAATAAGTCTGCCCTGGTTATCCTTCTTTCGTTGGAACTGATGCCACCACGTTACCTGGGCAACTAGGTGTTGGTACATACCGTGTAATCGTCTTAATTTATGGATGTTTTGAGGTAATTGTATTTTCGTAGCAAAAGGATTTACCACTTGTAAGGGCAATAAAACACGAGTACAATTTTGTATAAAAACTCTTGTCTTTTGGATCTGGTTTAGATCGATTAAACCAGCTGCTACTTGGTTTTGATAATTTATAATATCAGCTGTCTGCCTAGCAGATTCATCAACAGCAATTACAAAACACCGGCTAATATTATCCTCGTATACATCGGCTTTAGTGGTGCAGGCTAGTGAAGCTATTGGACCTTTTACGCTATTCTCACCACTGGTAATACGTCCGCTTTCTAACTTTTGTGCTGTAGAACTGTCTAGCTTTCCGCTACTCTGTAATTCTCTTAAGGCTAATAAGGCCTTTTCTTCTAAGCCGTCCAAGTCCTCGAAGCATAAGAGTTTATGACACAGCGCATATTCTGCATAATTGTAAAAACTACTTTCCGTTACTCTTGTAAAGCTTTTAAAAGTTTCTTTGGGTACTAGCTTATAAATACTTTGTAATAGCTTGGTTTTTCCACTTCCCGAAGATCCTTGTATCAGTCCATGCAGCGGACTATCGCTATAATAACTCGTAGCAATTAAAAAAATGAGTAGCCGATTTTCGGCTTCGCCTACAACACCTGTTTGCCCGATAGCTTCGTTAATTCTTTGGAGTAGATTGTCAGATTTTAAAAACTCTAAACATCTGTTTTTAGTGGCTTCGTCTAAGGTGTATTGTTTTTCTTGCTTTTCGGTAGCAGTTTGTTTTTCCAAGGCTAAAGCAAAGATTTGCCACTCTTTTAAGATTTCGCCCGTATCAATATCTAGGGTTTTTGCGGCTACTTTAGCGTGCTTTTCTAGATTCGTGTAATCGTATAAATCTAACTTTTGGATGAGCATTTGTTTGGTGAGAGGAACGGTAGTTTGTAAGGTGACTTTTAAGGTGTCTCCCGTATTTTTTACTTGTCCTTTTACTTTGAGTACTAAACTCGAAGGGGTTTCTATTTT
>NZ_AFPB01000125.1 GCF_000218485.1 Aquimarina agarivorans
CATAGTAGTGATGTGAGTGATCAAGATGGAATTTGCCCCTCCTTTGGAGAGATATCTCTGGGCCCCTCGAGGTAATGGATTATGGAAATGCATGGCCATGCTAAGTTGATTGAGGAGTCAATCAACAGACAGATAATCCAATACGGTTCGAGTGAATGGTTAAGCTATTGAAGGGATGGCACACATCTTGCCTATAGCTTAGCTGGTATCGTGAGGCAAAGGGATTTGTGTACACATTACAGGTTCAGAGCCGATATTATTCTTGTATACTATGGTGTCAATATGTGCTGCTAGGCGCCGCTGTTGACGGGTCGGCTGAGTTGGACTCGAGCCGACGATCGGCTAAGTTAGACTATAGCCGAAACCGAGTATACCTGAACCTACAGGGTCGCACGCTTAAGGGGATAAGAACAGGCATTCGAGTTGGACTCGGATACGGCTCGATCGGATAGGGATCCGATCGGATAGAGTCCTATGGGCTTACGACGTATGGGCGGCCAACTCTATGAGATACGGATGAGATCCGATTCAAAATAGAGTCCTGGTCGGCCACTAGTCCTAGTCGGCCAACTCTATATAAAGGNGGGAGGGGTGGAGAGCTGCGACACGTCAATTGCATCGCGTGCAACAGAAGTCGCCGAGATCAATCTCCACGGAAACCCTCCCACTTTCGAGCCAAACCCTAGCCTTGCATCGCGTGCTAGCACACGAGTGTTCGGCGTTCTGTCCCTGGACGTGTGGATACCGGTAGAGGCGCTGC
>NZ_AFPB01000124.1 GCF_000218485.1 Aquimarina agarivorans
CTTTTTTAATCCATCTAAAACAGTATTAAAGGACTAGATTTTAGGTAAACTATAAAAGATAGCACTTAATACGTACAACCACACGTACTCTTCTTACATCCGAAGTCAATTCCTAAGCTAATAAGGTGCGATCCGCTGTTATCCGTACCCGATACTTCGTTAACGTTTGCCTGATAGCCATAAGCAAAATAAAATTTAGCTTTTTTGATACCTATCATTGGGGATACTGATAACGGTTTAAAATCCTGATCTATCAAACTTCGTACTGACACACCCCCCCACAAATAACTATCCTGAAAAAACTTTCTTACTTTAAAGTTAGCATCTAACGTAGACCGCAGGTCACTTGAAAATTGGCGATATAATACCGAAGGCTCAAATTGTAATTTTTTAAACACATTTTCAAAAGTAAACCCTGTATAGGCATAGTAATTTGTCAAATTCCCTGGTTCATTTATACTAAAATCTTCCAAAGGTTTGTTTAGCAAATTAATGGCGTTTAGCGTAATAAAAAAGGTTTTCCATCGGTACAATACACTTACATCAAAATTATGATCTACCGTATTAATATCACCTTCAGCAGCTAACAATGATCTGTTAAATTCCGACGAATCAATAGAAAACTGAGTGTATTTATAACTAATACCAAACGATAAATACTGACGTGAGTATTCGCTAAGTGTTAAATGATGCGCAAAAGAACCCTGAAACCCCTGTTGTGAGGTAGCACCATTACTATCATTAAACAATACTGCTCCTACTCCTGAACGATTTTGTATACGGCCATCAATGGATATTGTTTGCGTACTTGGGGCATCATCAATACCCACCCATTGTTCAAATCCTGTTCCGCGAATTTGCCAACAATCCCCAATACCTGCATAAGATGCTGATATTAAAAAAGGATTATCCGTTATGTACTGGTTTAATATGGGCAGATTGAACTCCTGTGCAAAAGCACTAAACCCACCTAACAACATTACTGTTATGTATATAATGTAATTTCTCATGTTAATTATTGTTTGCGGTATAATGTAAAGTGCCCTGTAAATTCTCTTCCTTTATCGTCATTAAGTTTAATTAAGTACCAATAATCTCCTGAAGGCATGTTAGTCCCTTTATAAGTTCCGTCCCATCCTTCACCATTTCGTCTTTGTTGAATTCCTTTAAATTCTTCAATTAATCGTCCGTAACGGTCAAAGACCATCACTTCTATATTTTCAAATTCTTCAAAAACAACTTCACCGCTTCCTCCTTCAATGGGTTCAGTTTCACCTGTTCTTATAGTTGGAGTTGTAGTTCCTCCAGTTACTGTCCCTCCAATAATAACTCCACCTCTAGTTGTACCTCCTGTTACAACACCACCTTCGGTAATACCATTTGTAATTACATTTCCGGTAAGCGTTCCTCCTGAAGTTACACCTCCTGTTGTAGTACCTCCAGAAGTAATACCGCCAATAACCGTGCCGCCAGTTAAAGTACCACCAGTAGTAACTACTACTGAACTGCTTGTATTTGGCCCTGAATTATCTATAGTTATTACCGAAGTAGTTACTCCTATTGAAGTTCCGCCACTTGTGGTTCCGCCAGTAGCTGTACCTCCAGTAGTTTCTCCTCCAACAATAGTATCATCAATGACAGTTCCTCCTGTGGTGGTTCCTCCTGTGGTGGTTGCGCTTGATGTACTACCCCCAGTAGTTTCCTCTGCCGTTATTACTGTTACTGTAGTTACTCCGCCAATTACAGATACATCCGCAAAAGTTGGCGTTGGATTACTTCCGCTAGAAATAACACCTCCGGTAACTACCCCATTTTCACTAACTTCACCTCCAACAATTGTAGTATTATTAGTAACTGAAACTGCGGTTATCCCCGCTCTGGTAGTAGTAACAATAGTTGTTCCTCCTGTAGTAATATTTCCTGTGGTAGTACCTCCTGTAGTTACTATTACTGTAGTAGTAGTAATTTCTCCTTCAGGTGAATTTATTGTAATATCATCAGGATACCAGGTATTTGTTCCTGGATTACCGCTATCGGGATTAAATACATTAGGGATATCTACATCCATAAAATCCAAAGGTATACCTGCTGCAATATCAAAGCATTCTCTATTAAACTTATCTGTTACTGTAAATGTATACCATCCGCCTTGAGTAATTTCAAAAGTACCATCAGCACTAACCTCAATATCTTGCGCAAAATTAATATCATCAGTAGCATTACTAATAAATGATCCCGTAAATATGTAAGGGTTCGCATCTCCTTCTTCAATACGCCCTCCGGTAGCTACCAATTGGTATACATTTACGTTACGTGTAGCTAATGGCACGTACGGTGCAAAAATACCCGCATCAGTAGTGATATCTCTATCAAACTGAACTTTAGTAAAAGGCACTAATTCCTCCAATTCACTGTATACTTCCGAAGTACAGAAAACTCCTGGCCTAACTTCATAATTTAATACAATAGTATAAGTCCCTTCAGCTACTCCAAAAATTCGGTTGCTTCCTGGACTTGACGTAAACACTGCTCCGTCAGTAGTTCTGGTAGCCGTATAATTGATCAATGAATTATCTAACGCCTCATTTTCATTATCCAATACAATAGTATAAGTACCTGCTAATGCTCCTGAAACTGGACAATCAGGTGTTGCTTCCGCAGAAAATTGATCCAAGTCTGGCGTTTCGAATCTAAAGTCTAGCAATCGAGCATCACAAACAATGAGGTTATCCCCAGTTTCTTGATTTCCAGAATCTACTAAGAATACTTCATAATTAACTCCATCTCGTAATCCAGATAAATCCAATGTGTAAATATCATTACCATTGATATCCGTACTCGTTGGCGTATCTATAATGTTAGTATTTCCAACAATAGTTAACGGATCTGGTTCTGGATCACTATCCACATCTCTATCTTCAATGATTTGATAGTAATAAGGAGGCGTTCCGAACTGAATTTCAAAAGTAATCATTCCGTCATCATCGCCACTACAGTCAGGTCCCATTCTGGTCAACTCAGTAAACTCAAGCGCCTGCTTGTCAGCAATAGTAATTAACCCTGGAGGCACATTACATCCAGTTCCTAAGTCACTAATTAATACTCGATAGTCCGCAGGAGCTAAATTAAAAAATTCAGCCACCGTTTCACCAACTGGTACATTTAGCGATACTCCCTCAAAAATATCAAATGAAGACGTTGGATTAATCATATTATCCGAAACCTCCGTACCACTCACTCCTGCCTCAGGAATAATAGTTACCGTGTAAGGACCAACGCCATTTGTGATGTCAATAGTGACAGTTATAATGCCATCTTCCTCACCTGCACATGATATTTCTGTTGCTTCAGCTGCAAAGTCAAGGGGCGCTCTTTGATTAATTTCAAATGCTTGATAAGCTGGCAAACACATCCCTTCCGATGAAATTTTATAAGCATACGTTGCGTTTGATGATAATCCTGAAACAGTATTCAAATCAACCAAATCAAAAAATTGTGTTTCATTTTCTCTTCTGGCAACAGGCGTAGATGTAGCATTTAAAGGCCCTGCAATTTCTGTAAAGCTTCCGCCAGAAGGGATTACCACAAATAATTCATAAGTGTACTCTGGCAATCCACCGCTAACTGCTTGCAATCTCACCGAACCTGTTTCTCCAGGACATAATAAATCACTAGTAGACAAGATACTGAACTCAATATCCTCAGGAGACTCACCAACATTTATTGTTGTAAATGCCTCACATCCATTTGGACTATTGGTTACACGTATGTAATTCACACCTGATTCTAATTCAAAGGTAGCTGAAGTAGTGGTATTTTGTGATACCACTACTGTTGGTGTAGTAGTTAATGGGTTACTACTTAATAAATCCACAGTGTAAGCTGTCCCTGTACCCCCTGAAGGTGTAATTTCATATTGTGCTGTCCTAACAGCAACACCACCTCGGGTGGCACGACTATCATCACAAGTAATGTCAATAATCAATTCTCTTTCAATAGTAATAGATGTTGGTTTTTCCACTCTAACTACTGGACTTGAAGCTGCCATACAACCATTAGCGTCCCTAACCGTGGCAACATAAAAAATAGGCGCTCCGGCTTCTCCAGCCTGAACATTCATAAAATTACCAGTAGCTTGTGGGCCTTGTACCACAACAGGTTCGCCTCCACTAGCATCCGTTCGCGTCAATGTATATTGGATAGATGCTAAAGGTGCGGCTGGCATAGCGCCCATCATGGCAGTAGCTGTTAACGTTGCCGAATCATCAGGACAATCTACAACCACATCAGCCATTAGTGTTACCGTTGGATTATTCGGGGTTGCAATATCAATATTAGCTAATGGTGTAGCCGGCACACAATTTTTACTATCTCTAATAGTTACCGTATACGTACCATCGCCCAAATTTAAATCCGAAGCAAAGAATCCGTTCGTGTTTGTGGCAATAATTGTTGCAGGCGCACCAGCTTCGGTCAACTCAAATGTGTACGGTGGTGTTCCTCCCATAGCCGAAACACGTATGGTTCCAAACATATTTACGCAGCTAGGCTGAATAACTTCATCTTCCGATACCGTAATTGGCGTATCAGGCCCTGTGATTTGTACGCGATCCGTAGCTATACACTCACCTAGCGTGCTTAACGGTGTTCCAGAAGCATCAGCAACAGCTGTTACGTCAATTCTATAAGTTCCTAAACTTAAATTAGTAGTCATTGACGTTACATTTGGCGTATCAACCACAGCCGTTTCCACTACGCTTGATGTGGTTTCATTTGTAATCGTATAGGTAAAGAATCCTGTATAATCAATCACTTCAAAACTAATAGTTCTCAAATCTTCAGGACAATCTAAAGTATTTCCAGTTCCTAGCACTAAAAGTTGCTCCAAATCTCTTACTACATAATCAATTTCATCGGAACATCCACTCGCAGTATTTCTTACCTCAAAGGTATAAATACCAGGTCCGAACAATTCAGCTTGCGTAAATGTATAGGTTAAAGTACCAGGTGCCAGTGTAGTCGGTCTTATCGTTCCTACTGCTGTTGCTGTTCCTGAAGTATCAGTATGTTCCACCAATACAAACTCATATTGATCTGTAGACAATCCAGTAACGTCTACTTTAATTTGCTGATCAACACAATTGTAAAATGAAGCTGTTTCATCAATGCTAACTACTGGTTGTGTAAATGGAGTAATAGTTACCGTTCTATCAGGAATTGTAATACATGCTGCATTTCCACTATCGCGGTATTGAATAGTATACGTAATATTACCTGTAGGACTAGCATCAACTGGGACTACAACATCAATAGTTGCACCCGAAGCTAGCGGCATGTCCGAACCTTCAATTTCTGTAAACTCATTTACCACTCCGGGTATTCTGTAAAAATAAGGTGGGGTTCCATTTCCTGCACCCGTATTTGCGTTTACACTAATCGTAATAAATGGCCCTCTATTTGTTGGCAAACATGTACCAGCTGTTGGTGTTTCTGAAAGATTATTTCCTGTAAATTCAAACGGTTCAATAATTTCAGTAACAGTATTAGCATTAAAACAATTTAATGTGCCGTCCAAGTTGACTACAAAATCAACGTAAAAGCCTGCTGTTAAACCTTCAAATACATTATCGTTAGGAGCAGCTAAGGCTGGTTGCAGTACTCCAGAGCCTGGCATATTTGCAGCCACTGCCGCATCAGCATCAACTTGACTTGGGTATCTAAATAAACGGTATCCAATTGGAGCATCCCCTGCATCACCCGAAGCTAAATTTAAAGTGATGCTTCCATCATCAGCTGCATTACAAGTAATTTGACTTACCGTTGGTGGTATTAGGCTCGATTTTGAAATTGCTCCTTTACGAACAGGCTCGGATGTAATCATACACATAGGATCACCTGCCGTTCCGTAATCGTCAGTTACTTTTATTGTGTAGAACGTATCTGTGGCTAAAGCTCCTCCAGAAGCACTTCCTGTAAAGGTAACATTATCAACTGCTATTGTTTGGCTATTGATTGCCGTTGTATTCCCTGCTTCAAATAACTCATAAGTCAGCATTCGTGCTCCAGTAAATCCACCTGTAACTGTTGCAGTAATATCAGTAATTGTATCATCACATTGCACTTCGCCCAAACTAGCTACAATAGCTAATTCTTCGTAAATAGTTATGCTATCCGAACCATCGCAGCCATCCTTGTTGGCAACTGAAATTTGAAATGTTCCTCTTGGAACTTCAAGTTCACCCGAAAGCACTGAACCTGTTACAACTGGCGCATTTAAAGTTTGGACTACACTTGAAACCCCATCATTGACCGTAAAGACATATGGCTCAAAAGCTGGATCATAATTCGTAACGCTAACTCCAACTGTAAAACTTGTAACATCCAGACATTGATCATCGCTAAAGATTGGACTAATGTCCAACACAGGATCTGGATCAACTTCAATTGTTAATAATTCATTATTAGCTGCATTACATCTAGAGGAATCAGTAACATATATTATAAAATCTAAATTTGTTCCAAAAGAAGTGTCAATTGTTATTACTGATCCATTTACAGTAATTGGAACTAGCACTGTAGGTGCAGACAATAAAGCTGCAGCATAAGTATAAGGTGGAACTCCCCCAGTTGTGTTAACAACTATGTCTACTTCCGATACCCTGTCACAATTTAATGTTTCCTGACTCTCAATAACAGGAACTCCCAAAGGAGGACTATCATTAATTTCAAACATCCTAGAGTCACCACATAAATTACCTGCCTCCCTAACTCTGATTGTATAATTTGCACTAGCACCTAAAAAACCTATGGTTGCCGTTCCAGTTTCTCCTCCCGTACCAGACAATATTACATCAGAAGATGAGGTTAGCACTTCATTACGTCCATTTAAAACATCAACTTCAAAAGTTGTTGCAGTAGATCCTGGATCAGTTAAAAAAGTAACTGTTACACTACCATTAGTTCCTGTACAATCTGGAGAATTTGGCACTGTAGTTAAATCAGTAATACTTAATACTCCCGATGGTGGTGTAGTATATTCACGCTGTGCAATACAACCACTACCGCCACTATCAAAAACTGAAATAGTATAAGTGGTATTGGCATCCAAACCTGTGATTGCATAATAGGTGTCTTCAACTGCTGGTGCCGTACCTGCTGGCAGTGCCAATGCTGCTGGAAAATCTGCATCTCCAAACTTGTGTACATTGTCGCCATTTGTAGTGTCTGCAGATGGATCAATTGACCCTGCAACTACATTTTTAGGATCTGTAATAAAAATAGTTCCAGTATTACCTAATACTGAAAATGCCATTTGTACTCCCAAATCTGGTGATGTACAATTGATATCAAAAGTAGCATTAGTAAGTGTTAAAGGTGTAATGGTTTCAATAGTTAAATTATCAATTACTACTGGTGCACATGGATTGGCATCCGTAACCCTAATACTATAAGTACCTGCCATTAGCATTGGGAACGTAACAGTTCTTGAAGTTATTGTTTGTGGCGCACCTACGGTAGCTCCTGTATCATCTACTAATGTATAGGTAAACCCAGGTCCTGTTGGGTCACCACCAATAATAGTAACTTCTATTGCTCCATTGTCATCATCTGGCATTCCTGACGTACAGGTTATATCTATAATTCTTGGTGTTCCGCTTAAACGGATTGATCGATCTTCAATAGTAACTTGCCCATTAAATTCACAATCCTTAGCATCGCGTACTACATAATCGTAAGTACCTCCCGCTTCGGTCAATGTGTTTCGGGAAACAAATGTAACTCCGCCATCATAACTATACATATATGGAGGCATCCCTCCCGTTGCTGTAATGGTAGCTACCCCATTGTCACCCTCACATAAAATATCCGTTGCGGTAAATGTTGCGGTTGGCGCTTCAGGAAAATCAAATTTGAATGCTTCTAAATCCAATGGACAGTCATTTGCATCAAAAACTCTGAATTGAAAAAACACTCCATCTTGTGAGCTATCCACCATAAAAGGAAAAGTTCCTGTATATGCGGTAAAAGCACCCAACGTAGTTGGGCTAGACCCTTGTGCCACTTCAAATCGATAAGGAGTTACCCCTCCTTGAGGCGTAAAATTATACATTCCGTTAGAACGCAATTGCGGTGTTGCCGCTGGGATTTCACAATCAGGCTCTACTCTGGTAACAGGCCCATTTAAAGTCAATGGTGTGCTTGCAGTAAATGGAATAACAACTGGACAACCGTTTGAATCTAACAACTCATATTCGTAATCCGTATCCGTAGTAATTACTGGTAATCTATCATTAATCACGGTTTCTCCAGCACCTAAAGTTATAAATGCAGGGTCATCCGGCGTTGTCGTGTTAACTCTTCTGTATCGGAATGGTGGTGTTCCACTAGTAATGGTAATCTGAACTTCTGCGTCAGCGGTAGTTGTACCATTAGGTAAACATACAAATGGAGTATCCAACGTGGCTGCTAACTGCGGCTGTGGATCAACAATTACATCCTTAACCGTATCACAAGTGTTAGCATCTACCATGGTTAATTGGTAAGTGATTACTGTTCCTCCTGGTATTACTGGAGCAGGCACATCGTTAAATATCCCTGTAGTATTTGTAAAATCAGGATTTGCTGCTGTTGTTGCGTTATCTAAATTAAAGGTGTAATTTCCTGATCCGTCTGGTGTGCCTGAATTTAAAACTGCGTTAGCTGTAATAGTTACCGTGTTAGCCACGCAATCATAGCTAGTTTGGCTAAATGTAAAATCTGGTAATGAATCCGGTTCGGTAATGGTAAAGTTAACCCTACCGGCAAATCGATCCACCCTGCTATCCGACTTGTCAATAATTTCAATGGTATAATTCCCTGGTGTTAATCCTATTTCCGAAATTGGAGATACTGTTTGTCCAGTAACTGTTCTATTTATAGTCGGTGCGCCTCCTGTAATAGTGTAATCAAATGTAAATGGATCACCATCTGCTCTGGAAACACTTATACTTACTGTGCCATCGGCATCACCCGTACAATCAATATTTTCCACAACTGGCCTACCAACAATTAATGGCGGTGGTAATGGTACTGGTGGAGGACATGGCGCTATTTCAATTGGAATACTCAATGGGTCACAACTAGTACTTAAATCCCTTATTAAAACCGAATAATTTGTTATAAAATTATCGTCTGAATCCACCATAACTTCTACGGTAGTTCCTACAGATGGTAATGCTGTTTCTGTATTTACCACTCCAGGTATGGTGTATACGTATGAAGACGTAGGTTGTGCTAATGAAGCTACAGTAATTTCAATTTGAGCACTAAAATTATTGGCATCGTCCAAATCATCACACTTCCCATCAACTCCAACTACTGTAAAATTAGCCGCTGTAGAATTTGTTGGAACTTCCAATCCAATTTCAGTACCGACAATTTCACAATTTCGGGCAGTAGCTATAAGCACTGGCACATAATATACTGGCATTCCTTTCAATTGTGTAAATAAGGTAGAGTCCGAACCATCAACAGTAGTTACAAAAATTCCTGAAGTGGTTACATTCATTGCTGCAATAGCTGCTTGTGCATCAGCCTCCGTTGAAAATTCATACAAACGATACTCCAAAGGTGGCGTATCGCTACTTATCGAGCTATCTATATTGATCGTAATTGTTCCATCCGCAGTACCCTCGCAACTTACAGGTGTAGTGTCTGGCGCTGTAAGCACAGGGTTTGTAATTGCTGTACTAGTATCAGTATCGCTAAGTGTACAAAATCTTGGTGAAGATGCAGCGCTATCAAAGGTATCGATTACTCTAACTTCATAAGTAACTCCTGCTTGTAAATTTAGTACAGGACTACCTGTTCCACTATTAAAGGTTACCGAAGTACTTGTGGTAGTTTGCGAAGCCAACACCGTGGCTGGGCTTGAGGCATCAACCAACTCATAAGTTAAACTTCTGGTAGGCACACCTGCAAAGCCATTAGTAACATCAGTAGTTATGCTTGCTATATTATTATCGCAATCAGGCTCTGTTAAATTGGCATCTACTACCAAACGATCAAAAATTCGGAAACTATCCGTAGTGGTACACGTTGGGTGTAACGTTCCTGAAACTTCAATAGTGTAAGGTTGTCTTGCGTTTACTGTAAATGAGCCTTGAAGCTGAGTAGCTGTAGTGGTATTGGTCGTATAAGTGATTGGCGACCCATTTGCTTCTAACGTATATGTTTGAGCAGCATCGTAATTATCAATAGTAAAATTCACTGTAAAAGGGCCAAACTCATTACATTCATCCGCACTAAATGCTTCTACATTTAATTCTGGCGTTGGGTCTTCATTAATTGGCACATCCAATGGACCAGACACACAGCCATTAACATCTTTTACATAAACATCTACCTCTCCACCAACTACACGAGGATCATTAGCCGCAATGGTAAACGAACTTGTCAAAGGAAAACTACTTAGCTCATTTGGAGCAGCTGCGCCGTTTGCTATTACTCGATACTCATACGGAGATTGTCCTCCTTGTGCCCTTACATCAATTTGCGCATCATTTTCACAATTTGCATTAATATTATTCACAATAAATGGCCCTTCCAAAGGTGCGGCTCTACCTACATTGAATTCCTGTGTAGCATTACACACACTACCTCCTGATACTTGCTGTACGCGAATTCTCAAAATTCCTTCGGGTATGCCTGTTACCGTAGCTTCATTATTTGTAGCTGTTGCCGAAGCAACCCTAACTGCTGGTAATGGGCTTACTAATTCACCATCTGACACTCTAATAACTTCAATGTCAAAATCTTCACCTACACTTGTCGGATCAGCTACATCAAAATTAATAGTTACCGAACCAGAACTTGGATTACAAGCCCCAGTTGGTGTTGGCGTAACACTATTTATAATTACCGTTGGTGAAGGTTCAGGAGTTGTTGATGATGATGAAGAACATCCAGTAGCATCATCAATAACACCAATAGAATATGCTATATCGAAATCTAAATTCCTAATTCGATAAACAAATTCAGCAGGATTATACCCTGGAGCAGTAGTTACTGATATTGGTATATCTGTTACAGGGAAATCAGGATCACCACTCCTAGCAATATCATCGCCAGGTGCCGATGGAAAAACATGACTTGCTACATCCAAAGAAAATGGTGAAATTCTAAACAAATCAGGATTTGTCAATCCCATAATGGCATCAATCTGAAAAAACACGGTTACTCCATCTACACAATTAGCTACTGTTCTAATCCTGGTAATATCTACCCTTGGTGTTGGTGGAATAATAAATTGAATTGGACTTTCATTAGTACAGTTATTGGCATCCGTTACTCTTACAGAATAACTCCCAATATCTAAATTATTAAAGGTTACCGTTGTTCCTAAACCTGATTGAACATCAAGACTAGTACCCATATCATCAAACAACTCATAACTATAGTTAGCTGTTCCTCCTGAAATTGTTAATTCAAAACTTCCAAGTGTTGGCGGATCACAATTTACTGGGGTTATATTTCTGTTGGTTTCAACAATAGGATCTGGCGCCGTAATTGTTCTTGTTCCCGTTACCGTACACAGTGTTGTTCTATTTCTTATTACATAATCCACTGTTACTGATCCAACAACTGCAATTGCCTGGCTATTCCCGTTTTGAAATGTGCCTCCATTATCAAAACTATACTGATATGCTGTTACGGGAAGTGTTCCTGCTGGAATTAAAGTAATCGTTGAATCATCGCCACTACAATTTACTATAGTTGCATTATCACTTAACACTGTTGGTGCTTCTGGATAAGTAGGCGTAAAAGTCACTGGCGTTCCCACAGCACAATTTCCACTATCAGTAATTGCAATTTCAATGGTGTCTCCATTAAAATTATCATTAAACGTAAAAGTAGGCGCTGTTGGCGACCCCGAGTTAGAAACTCCTGAAGGATCTGTTCCTCCTGAGGTATTTGTCAACACATAAGTATAAGTACCATCGCCACCAGCAACGTCAAAACTAATGGATGCTCCTGAATTTGGCACAGCACCTACAGGAGACCCCGTACTACAATCAGGTTGGTTTTGTACAATATTTGACACCGTAATTGTTGAATTAATAACAAAACTAACCGTTTGTGCACAAGCAATTATATTTTGATTTGCATCTACTACCTGATACGTATACGTTCCTGGCGTGGTTGGTGGGTTAGCAATACTGAATTGACCACCAGTAACTGTTGCTGTTGTAAATGTAACTTCAGAATCTAATTTATAACGCACCGGCTCCGTTCCTGTCACATTCACCACAAAATTAATTGCTGGAGCTCCTGTAGCTGTAGGGATACACAAATTACTTGATGCATCTGCCGAAACTGTAAATGCTGGTACTGGATCAATAGTAACATCCACTGCCAATCCATCGCACATGTTGCCATCTCTTACCAACAACTGGTAGGTTATTGCCGTTGTTGTTGGTGCAGGTACTGCAAAGTCCGTACTTGTTTGGAATGGAAATTCAATAGTTCCAGGATTGCTTGGGTCGTTTAATGCAAACGTATGTCCTGTTCCTGAACCATTAGCTCCTGTAACTGAAAAATTATAAATATTAGTCTGACAATCTAATACAGGCGTAGTATTTGTTACCGAAGGTATCGTCGCTGGCTGTCCTACACTAAATAATTCCGTTTCATCACAATTCGTAGTTGTATCTGTAATTACCAACTCATAATCTCCTTGTGCTAATCCTGTTAATGAAAGTCCGGATGCTGTTTGTCCAGTAACATTACTTACCTCAGTTCGGGTAGCAGGACTTACTGAGTTATCAAGCAACGTTAATACATAATTATAGGTAGACCCTGATGTTAAGCCCGTAATTGTCGTTGTTGCGGATCCGTCAGTATTTCCTTGACATGTTGTGCTTGTAGCTACTGGCTGCGAACTTCTAATTCGCGTAAGCGGTAATACTGTAACATCCATTTCTTCCACGCAAAGTGAATTAGCACTTCTGGCTTCAATAGTATAGCTCCCTTCTGGTAATTCAAAAGTACCCGTAAGATTATCAAAGGTTGCTGTAACCGGAACAGGAGTTGTTGGTGTTCCCGCAGGGTTTGAAGTTTTAATGCGATAACCTTCAATAGTATCGCCATTATCAGCAGTAGCCGTTACTGTTACGGTAGCTGTTTCTTTATCACAAGTTAAATCAGGATTTGTAGTTGCTCCAAAAGTTACTGTAGATAGTGGTAAAATTTCAACAGGCAATGATTCTGGTGATAAACATCCGTTAGCATCTTCAATTACTAAAGTATAGGTCCCTTCTGTTAAATTTTGAAATGCTACACTTGGATCAGTAATTGTTGCTTCCAACACTGGATTTGGTGCAGTTGCCGTGTTTAAATCATCTTTAAATAATCTGTATTCTTGGTACGGCGTAGCCCCACCAACATTAATTGCTGCCCACCCAGTAATACTAATTGTACCTCTAGTTGTAGTTTGGTTTTCGCAGGTGTAAGATGTAGCTCTAATTTCGGGTGCGCTTAACGGATTAGCTGCCTCTATAGTTATCGTTACTGGTTCTGACGCACATTCATCTGTAGCATCGGTAATATCAGTGACAATAATTTCGTAATCCCCAGCTGGCAAACCTACAAATGCACGGTCTGATTGTCGTGCATTCAAGCGTGTTGCTGGTAATGCCGAAGGGCCAGAAATAATTTCGTAAACCAAACTTGTTCCTGATGGATATGGTGAGCCATCAGCTTGTTGTGGTGTTACGAAAATTTCCCCATCAGTATCACCATCACAATTGATATCTACCACAGTATCCTCAACAAGTTGTATGCCTTGGTATTCTAAAAAGCTATTTGGGAAGATTTCTGCATCATTTATACAACTATTTGAAACTATAACAGCAACTGAAAAATTATCAAACTCATCTAAATCAATATAATTTGTTCCATCGTCAGGTATCGTTGAAGGGTCTCCTTCAGTTGTTGGTGTGGGTTGTTGACTAATATCATCAATCAAAAATGTAATCACACGCTGGTTTGGGTTTGCAGGCGGGTTTGTTTCCGTTCCTCCAGTAATCTCAACGGTATTAGTTGTTGTCGTGCTTATTGCATTAATATCAAAACTTAATGAACTCAGATCAAAGGAAGGGTCTGAGGATTCAATGGTAAGTTGAAACTCACCCGAAGTACAGGAGACTTCTTTCAAAATTTGAAATCTCGTAGTAAATGTAGGTAAAGGAGCTGTGCTTATTGGTCCCTGTTCAATTTGACAAAGTGAGCCATCTAATGACATATTTGGGAGGGTTGCACCACTACTATTAGCAAAAACTCGAACTTTATATTCTATGTTAGGATCAACATTAGTAAAAGTATATTGCCTATTACTCCCATTATCTCTGGTTGCCACCACCACATCATCAGAAATATTTGGTGTATTATTTGTGTTAATTAATTGAAAGAAATAATTTGGCAAACCCGCATTTGCCCTTACCAAAATATCTGCTAAAGTTTCATCAAAGGTAGAAGTTATGGCTTGATCTTCCGAACAAGAAGGCTCTCGGCTAAATTCAAAAACTTCAATTGAAGGGTTTATAAAACGTAACGTTTCATTTAGCGTAAAGGTACACCCTGAGCTATCAGTATTACTTGAAAGCACTGGTATGGCATTAACCCTTATATTTATTACTTCCCTAAATGGTGAAGGTGCATTAATAATAAAAGTACCATAATTAACATCACTAGCATTTTGAGTCTCCTGAGAAATAAAGTTTGATGCATCATTAGGGTCCTGAATAAATAATTCTAATTCATAATCCAAACCATCACCAGGGCTTGTAAGTCCAGTAACATTTACCGTGGCATCACCAGCGTTACATAATGCTCGATCTGGAGTTTCCAGCATTAAATTTGACTCAATTTTGGTAGTATTAAAATAGAAGATATTAGTACAACCGCCTTCTGTTACTGACAATCGGAAACTGCCAGTTTCATCAATCGTTATTGTATTTGTATCAGGATTAGCAGCGCTTACTGTTGCACTTTTAATTTCTGTATAAGTACAATCGCTACCAATAAATGCACAATTATTGTCATCATCAGGTCTATTACAATCTCCATTAAAGCGTTCCCATAGCAATATCGTGTTATCCGTGTAATCAGTAGTGATAGTCAAATCAGTATTACACATCACAAACTTTGTAATCTGATTACCATCAATTGTACATGCATCCTGTCTAGAAGGGTTTAATGTAGTGTTAAGGAAAGGATTTGCTATTTCAAGTGAACCATCAACAACATTAAAAGTTTGCCTCGCATTAGCGCAAACAGGTTCCCTTACTTGATCCACAATATAATAACCTACATCAGTTGCATTAAATGTATTAACCGTTGTAGTTGCCACCAATGTGCCATCAGTAATATCATAATCAGCATCGTCAATAAAACCATTTCCGTTACGATCAACAATTGGTCCAGGAACCCTGTACCAGGTATAAGTATCAAATCCTAACGCTGCAGTTAATGTTTGCTCTCCTGTACAAATTTCAACCACTTGAGAAGAACAACGTTCTCTTTTTTGTGTAATTTCTACGGTCGGCCCTTGTATTGGTGCTTCATCACAAGTATTATCAAAAGCAAAAGCACTGTCTTTTTGATCAACTCTATTGTTATTAAACCTTCCTTCAAAAGACGAAAAAGCAATATTTTCAACACGTTCTACACAAGCATTCCTATTCCCTCCACATTCATCAACAATTCTAACTCTAAAACGTATAGTAACCTCTTGTCCACAAGCTGGATCTGTAATGATATTTCCAGTAGCAGGGTCACTTGGCTGATTGTTACAATCAAAGGCTCCTAAATCAGGAATATCAATTCTAATGTTTTTTGTGTTGTAAGTAATACCTGCCCTGTCTGTTATAGTTTCATCTACAATTTGAACGTCAGGTACTGGAACGTCAAAGCCAGAAAAATCTGCAGCATCTGTAAACTGCCCATCTAAAAGTTCCGTATTCCCGGGAAGAAAATCTTCAAAAACTATGTTTTCAGCAATATCATTTCCTAAATTCCGAATGGTCATTTCGTAAATAATCTCCTGTCCAAAATCCACAATTTCATTGTTAGCTAATAAAACCCCAGTATCAGCATTCCTAGCCTGCTTTAAAATAATGACATCAGGTGAAATAACCTCGACAGCAAATGCAATGAAAAAATTGTAATAACTATCAGTATTGGTACTTAAATAAAACCTTGCTTGGTCATCAGTTAACCCACCAGCAAATGCGGTTCCATTATTTAAAACTGTATTGTTGGGGTTTGCAAGTTGAAAATGATCAGTATCATAACCTAAAGTATTTGATGAATTAGGGTATTTTCGCGTGTTCCCATTCAATCCAGTAATTGTACTATTAAAAAAGTTATTACTATTATTACTTGGAGTTTCCCTTAAACGTATTGCTGATTGCGGCGGATCATTAGGACCTCGAGGATCCGTAGCTGGATTTAATTGACTTGTTTGAGTTTCTATTGAAAAGCTATCGCCATTTAAACTGCGATCACCTTCCAGACTTGCTGCTCCAATCCAGGCGTTTATTGGTCCGTTGGGAATAGTTCTGAAATTTGGCGTAGGAAAAGATACTGGCGCATCTCCGGTTGCTATTACAGAAAACCCATCATAAAAAGCAAATAATTTATTTGTAATATTCGGTCTTTGATCTTCATAAATTACTGCTAATGTCCAACCTCCTGTTAATCCCTGACCATTTCTTCTACCAGTGGTAGCTCTTATATTTGCTACAGTCCAAAATCCTGCAACATCCTCACCCGCATCTTGCATGGATGTAAAAATTTCAGTTACATCAGCAATACAAACATAAGGCTCATCTTTAATATTATCACCGGGATTTCCTGCTCCAGGCAGTCTAGGTATAACATTGTTATATGGGGATCCTCTCAAACCATCGACTATAACTTCCGCCTTAATTTGTATCCCTCCTGGATTACCTGATGTGTTAGCAGGATTGGCACTAATATCATAATACCTACTTGCTAACGGAGGTAAAATTTTTATTTCTGTAAAATCAGCAACAACATCATCATCATTTGCACTTGATATGGTTCCTCCTGATGCACAAGAATTGGTTCTTGAAGTTACTGTTGCGCCATTTCTTGTTTCACCCGAATAAGCTGCGGACCAATATAAATAAGCTCTCTGTACCGTTGAACAATTTGCATCTAATTCTAAAAAACCCGAACTCGAACTAAATGTTCCATCTTCATTTGTACTACACGATGTTGGCGAGCCGTTGCCATCAGCATTTAAAGAACCCGAATATGACGATTCAGATGTATTATTAAGAAAAGCATCACTAAATAACGCTTGTCTACCAGGTGAGTTCGCATCAGTATCTAGTGTATTTCTGTAAAAATTATTACTATCAATATCGATGTAGGCACGAGTTTGCCCACTACCATTATTGCTATTAAAATTAAATGGTCCATCGGGATTGAAGTTGAATCGACCAAATCGACCATTAACACCTAAAATACTGTTACCAGTGATACTCATATCACCTCGGACAGTTAATGAATCTCTAACTTCTAATCTGACAACTTCCTGACTATTAGATAAGCTGTATGCAAGCACACATACAATTACACTTAAAAATTTATTTTTAAAATTGGGTAAAAGTTTTTCCATAGGTCAACTCTTTTAAAGTTTGGGGACTTCAATTTACGACACTAATTTGTAAAATGGTAAAAAAAATCTTACGAATTTACTCTTTATCCGAAGTTTTAACAACTTTCAGCTTGGTTTTTAGCAAAACCTTGTTCTTTTTGTTTAGATCTATTAATTTTTCCGTTTGTCGATCACTTGCACTATTATCAGAAGCAACTAGTGAGCCAATAATGTCAAGCACATCAAGTTCGGAAATTTTTAGTTTTGGATTGATAAACAACTCTTTAATGAAATAATTATCCTGTATATTTACTGGGTTCGACTCATTAAATCCCATGCCATTTGAGTTTGAATCACTCCCTCCTGAACCCTGTTGTTTTGTTGTTTTTTTGATGACTCCGCTACCTTCTTTTTTAACTGTAGTAGTTGTTCTTTTTAATGCAGCTTGTACGGCTTTTCTTCGTTCTTCCTTTTGATCCTCATCCTTAAGCACTTTGGTCACACGTTTTAACTCCGCACTATTCCTTTTCTTGTCTTCAACAGTTTTTGTTACTTGCTTTAAAGTCGCTTTTCTTTTAAGCGCTTCAGCAGCTAAACGTGCTTCTTCTGCCAGTCTTTCTTCTTCTGCCTTACGTGCTTCTTCCGCCTTACGAGCCGCTTCCTCGGCTTTTCTTTTTGCTTCAGCAATACGAGCCTCTTCCGCCAACCTAGCTTCTTCTGCTTTACGCGCTTCTTCAGCTATTCTTGCTTCCTCTGCCTTACGTGCTTCTTCCGCCTTACGAGCCGCTTCCTCGGCTTTTCTTTTTGCCTCAGCAATACGAGCCTCTTCCGCCAACCTAGCTTCTTCAGCTATTCTTGCTTCTTCTGCTTTACGAGCCTCTTCTGCTGCTATTCTTGCTTCCTCTGCCTTACGCGCTTCTTCTGCCAACCTAGCTTCTTCTGCCTTACGCGCTTCCTCAGCTAAACGTGCCTCTTCTGCTTTACGAGCCTCTTCCTCAGCTAAACGTGCTTCCTCTGCTTTACGAGCTTCTTCTGCTAAACGATCTTCTTCTTGTTTTACTACACGTTGTAAACTGCTTAGTATAGTATTTTTTTCTTCATCTGAAATTAATGTACTCGTTCTAATTAATGCCATTCTTGCTTTGGCATCAGCCGCATTTCCACTATCAATTACCGTATTGGTAACACGTAATAATTCAGACTTTTGCTTTTCTTGCTCAGCTGCTAATTGCGCTTCTTCAGCCAAACGATCTTCTTCTTGTTTTACTACACGTTGCAAACTGCTTAGTATAGTATTTTTTTCTTCATCTGAAATTAGTGTACTCTTTCTAATTAACGCTATTCTTGCTTTGGCATCAACCGCATTACCACTATCAATTACCGTATTAGTAACACGTAGTAATTCAGACTTTTCTTCTCTTGCTCAGCTGCTAATCGTGCTTCCTCTGCTATACGATCCTGTTCCGCTCTAGCTGCCGCTTCTACTGCTAATCGTTCTTCCTCTGCTATACGATCCTGTTCCGCTCTAGCTGCCGCTTCTGCTGCTAATCGTTCTTCCTCTGCTATACGATCCTGCTTCCGCTCTTAGCTGCCGCTTCTGCTGCTAATCGTGCTTCCTCTGCTATACGATCCTGTTCCGCTCTAGCTGCCGCTTCTGCTGCTAATCGTGCTTCTTCCGCCAAACGATCTTGCTCTGAAGTATCTGTTACAACTACTCTTTCTAATACGCTGTTCTTTTTAGCCTCTGTTTCTGCTTCCGCCACAGCTTCTGACTCTTTTGTAGCTACTATTCGCTCTAATCTGCTTAATACTTTTTGTTTTTCTTCAGCAGATATGAATGCATTTTGACGAATTAGGTTTGCCTTAGCCTGAGCTTCTTCAATATTTTCAGCATCTAAAAGCGTGTTAGTAACACGCACAAGTTCAGCTGCAGCGTTTCGGGATTTTTCTTCTTCTGCTTTGGCTAAATCTGCAGCTTCAGTTTCTTTAACAAGTGCTATACGCTCTAAACGTGACAATAATGCTTGTTTTTCTGCATCAGGAATAAATTTGTTCTGTCTTACCAAACTAGCTTTTACACGAGCTTCTTCAATATTTTCAGCATCTATCAAGGTGTTGGTGACACGCAATAATTCTGCTGCTTCTTTTTTAGATCTTTCCTCTTGAGCAATTGCTAAATCTTCCGCTTCTTTTTCTTTAATAATTCGTTGTAATGAACTACTTATTTTTCGTTTTTCTTCATCAGAAATGTACTTGTTAGTCTGAATTCGCTCCAGCGCTGCTGTTGCGCTTTCAATATCTTTATTGGCAATTAGTGTAGATGTTCTTGACAACAACGCTCTGGCTTTATTTTTATCCTCCGTTTCGGCTGCAATACGTACTGTTTCTTTTTCAATATCTTCAGCCAGCTCTTCTTTTTCCGTAAAACGGGTTATTACCGAATTTTTTTGATTTTCAGTTATATAAGGATTACTTTCTATTTTAATTAGCGTTGCTTTTGCTCCTTCTAAATCATTATTTGCTATTTGCGTATTCATTATTCGAATTAGCTCGCTAGCCACTGCTTCATCCTTAATTTTTTGCTCTTCGGTTGTTCTTAACAATTCTGCTTTAGCTCTAATTTCAGCTAATGCGTCTTGCTTGTTTTGTTGTTCCTCTCTGGCTTCTTTTAAAGCAGCAATTTTTTCAGCTTTTGACAGCTCTTCTCTTTCAGGTAATTTACGCGAAGGCTTTGTTTTTCTTTTCTTTTTTGGTCTTCGCTGCGGTTCAATAAAGTTATAAGCTAATGTAAACTCATGCGTTAAACCAAAAATATCTGCACTACCCAAACCTCTTTCCACGGTATAACCGATAGTGGCATATGGAGCAATATTAAATCCAAGTCCTAATGAAATACCAAATGTGGCATTATACCCCAATTGTGCAAAACCGTATTTGTTATTTTCGACCATTCCATTGAATCCGTAACCTATATCAGCACCACCAGTTTCCTGCTCCACGTACAGCATTCCCCTAAAAGTATTTGGCGATCTACGTCTGAACGGTTTCGAATACATCCCATGCAACACAATAACACTAGAATCATATACTTGGTTATCTCCCCCAAGTTGTAAATTGAGTATATTTCTTGCGGCTACCCCAAAATCAAACTCATTATAACTTACATTAACCCCTGGTGATACCCTTATTAATGAAGTATTTTCAAAATCAGTTAAAATTGGATCGGATGCTATTGGCGACTGTGTCCGTAACTCGGATTTTAGTCCCGATCTTTGGTAACGTACGTTTGCACCAAACGTCATATTAACATCGCGAGTAAATTCAACATTATAAGCGTAATTTAGTACGGCGCCAAAATTTGTAATTACTCCAATATTTCGTTGAAACAAAGCTGCTCCAATACCCATGTTTTCCTTTAAAGTTTTATTGTATGCTACCCGGTAGTTAGCTGGAGCATCCTCAAAACCTGTTTTTTCTACTCTTCCGAAAAAAGAAATGTATCCGTTTTTATCTCCTGAATCCGCAGCCTCCTTATCAAACGAAAAGCCTGGATTGAATAAAAAGCGATTATATTTCATCGCTGTATGAGTCGTTTCATCTGGCGGTCCAACAAATTGGTCTTGCTGCCCTACAATGCTATGCACGCTGAAACATACTACTGCTAAAAAAAATAACTTCCGCATCCTATGCATTTACCTGATAATTGTTATTGATCCTTTTTCTACAGGATTGTTATTTCTACTAATTACGTAATAATAAATAGATTCTTTTAATTGTGATTTGGACTCCTCAGGCCATTGATCAATATAGCCATCAATTTCTCCCTCCGAGGTATAATCCAATTGCCCACTATTAGAATAAATTTCAACTTTAATTTCACTGTTTCCCCTAAGCTCTCCTGGTAAAATCCAGTCATTATTTAAAGCATCAATATCCCTTGACAATACATTTGGTATTACCGCCGAGCCTGATTGGATTGAAATTTGCTCAACAGTTGATGTACCACAACCTGATAAACTTACCCGCGCTGTGTATGTTCCTGGATTAGTAACGGTTAATGATCGCCCTGTTTCGCCAGGAATTTCAAAATTATTTCCACGAATCCATTGAATAACAAAGTCGCTAATGGCAATATCTGAAGGCAGCTCCAAAGTAAGTTCTACCGAGCCACCAACTTCAAGCTCTTCTGGTTCTTGCGAAATACTTAATGATTCTAAATTTAAAACTACATCCACATTATTTTCAGAATCAAAAACCGTTCCACCAATACTTACCTCTGCAGTATAGTTCCCATTATCAGCTAATTCTTCTAGTTCCAGGGTACTCTCCGTTTCTCCATCTATCAGCGTACCGTTCTTTAACCAAGCAAATTCCAGTCCATCTAAACTTTCAG
Organism: Aquimarina agarivorans; assembly: GCF_000218485.1. Lineage (GTDB taxonomy): Bacteria > Bacteroidota > Bacteroidia > Flavobacteriales > Flavobacteriaceae > Aquimarina > Aquimarina agarivorans. The sequence continues at coordinate 22,059 of NZ_AFPB01000124.1, forward strand.
GAGTTAAGGCATCGCCACTGTCATTAAAAATCCGCACTCCTCCAATAGTTAAATCAGCCGCTCGTAATTCACAGTCGCTAATATTTTCTGGGGCTTGGATTGAAAATGTTAAATTGGTGATGTTGGTTACATTAATTGCATCTTCAGTTGTTCCCTCTTTAATCTCACAGGTAGAAGCATTATCAACCACTTTAGCAGTATATACTCCTAAACCAGTTGCTACAAAGCTTGTAGTATTACTATCAGGTATTTCAACTCCATCTTTTATCCATGTAATAACCGGACTTACTCCATCCACCTCAACAACTAAAATCTCATCTTGTCCTGGTACATCAACTACGTTTAAAGGTGATGTAATTTTTATGGAAGGATTCAATAAGTCGACATTTATTGGATTGGATTGAGAAGCACATCGTTCATTTAGAGGTAACGAAGGGTCAATGACCTCAATTTTGTATTCGCCCTCGGCCTCAATACCAGTTACTGTAATACTCGTATTGATTTCTCCTGAAATTGCCTCACCATCTCTTGTCCATTGGTAATTAAAATCAGGATTCGTTTGGCTAGATTCCAACACCACTGATCCTGAAGCACAAATTGTGGTTGTACTCAAGTTATTTATGCTTACTGGAATTGGTGTTTGTATAGAAACTCTAACTTGATTTGAAAATGCTCCTGTCAAAAACTGATTACAACTACCCAAATTAGGCGCATATTCATAGCGTCCTGGCTCCGTTACATTTAAAGTTCTGCCAGTTTCACCAGGTATAGGAGTAAAGTCGTCTCCCCTTCTGTCTTTCACCCATATATACTCATCAAATTCATCAACAGCCGTTAAAACACCCGTTGCACCAGACGCGATACATAGTTGATTTTGTGGTATTAATTCTGGTTGTTCTCCATTAAAGAAATAGGCACTTAAATTTGGGGAAACCCTGCCCCTAACAATCGGATCAGTATTTGCTATTACCCTTAGTGTATAAGTTTCGCTACCTAAAATTTCACCAGAACCATCAACGCTAGGAAGTATAAAATCCTCGAAAATCACTGAACTCCCTGAAGTAGTTTTAGTTTCAATGTCAAACGTGCTTGATCCAAAAGTACCCTGTTTATTTGATAGCTGTAATGTAAAAGTAGTACCCTCAGGAAACAAACCACCTGTAATTTGAGCCTCTACTGTTATTGGAAGTATTTCATCGCCACTAATACATCTTGTGATACCACTGTTAGAACCCGCTCCTTCAAATAAAGGCCTTTCAATACTTTGCGAAAATATTGGGATACTTGCAAGTAGCGCAGCTAGAGCGAGGCTAAATTTGATTACTATTTTAACACTTTTTGAGCGCATAACATTGATTTGTAGGCAACTAACTAGTTGGAGCTATGTTAGTAAATGTTTAATAACTTTTTAACAACGTACTAAAATATGAAGAAATTCGCTAGCAGGCGCCTGTTTTTCAGTTTTTTTTGGAAAAAAGTGCATAAATTGTGCTTTTTGTCGTAAATTATAGTGTTTTTATCTATTGTTATACAAACGAAAAAAAATTAATAAAACCACTAAATATTCAAAATATTTGACCGCTTGGTGCTATTCCTTTAATTATTCAATATATTTTTTAGTATAAAAATACTCAACAATGGCTTCTTTCATTAAAACTGTTTGTTCTCCTGCCCTTAAATTAGGTAGCGCTTCCTTTACATTATAATGTGGCCAGCCGTCATCATCAATATAATCAAACTCATAATAGCCATAGGGTTCCAATAACCGGCAGATCGCAATATGCATTAAATCTAGCTTTTCATTTTTTTTAAATGCCCGATGTGGTTGCCCGAGTTCCTGTACACCAACCAAATAAATAATAGCATCCAAATCCAATTGATCTCCATCAGCAAATTGATTGGATAATTTTTCCTGCACTAATTCCCAACGTTCTTTTAATTGTATATCTCTACTCATAATAAGTCAAAATTACTGAATTTAAATAATTACGGATTTTAATACTGTTTCAGAAATTAAGTATGTTCAATTGATATGGTTAATTTTCACTTGATACTTCAAAATAAAACAATACAGTAGTTAAACTAGCATTTATATTTTTTATAGTCTAAACGAAAAATTCCAAACTTTTATTTGAATAATTTTAAATCAGAACCCGTATAACTGATCCCATTAAATTAAGTAATTTCTTTTTTTTCCTACATTTAATAAAAATAACACATGAACTACCTCGATATTATTTTAGGGATTTTGCTTTTATATGGGCTTGTAAAAGGTATTATGAAAGGGCTTTTTGTTGAACTATCATCACTTATTGCTCTTGTTGCAGGTATTTATGGTGCCACGCATTTTTCAGATTATGCAGGTAATTTTTTAGAAAAGTCGGTGACCTGGGAACCTCAATATACCAAGCTTGCCGCCTTTGCGATCACTTTTGTGGTAATTATCCTTGCCGTTTCCGCTTTGGGAAAAATTTTGACTAAAATTGCTGATTTTGCAGCCTTAGGCATTATAAATAAAATTTTAGGTGCTGCTTTTGGTTTTTTAAAAATGGTATTTATTGCCAGTGCCGTTATTATGTTTTTAGGACCACTTAACAACAAGCTTGAAATTGTAAAAAAAGAAACTATTGAAAGTTCTATGCTTTATGGAAGGGTAGCTGCTTTTGCTCCGTTGATTCTTCCTAAAATAATGAAAGAGTTTAAAAAAGAGGAAGAACAAGTGCAGTTAAACCAATCCGTTTGATTTTTTTAAATTTTAATAGTTGTAGCTACTTACGTTATTTTATTGTTAACAATGAGATAAAAGTAACCATTATAAATGAGTAATTTTTACCATGAAAACAGTACTAAGCAACAATTAAAAGCGGAGGACGCTTATGAAGTAAAAAAGGCAACAACCATAGTCGCTACCTTTTTGTTTTAAATTTAAATGCTTATTATTTTTTGGCAACATTAATAAAAGCACAAGCAGCCCGTCCTTCAGGGTTTAAACCTGGCGCAACAGCTATTGAAATAGAATTTCTTTGAGTGCAAAAAGCTGAAGTTACTTCAAAGCAAACAGCAAATCTACCTTCTTCCTTTACTGAACTACTATTAAATGTGGTTGAAAAACTTTTTTCGCCATCATAAGCCCCTGATCCAATAGTATCTTCAATTTTTTTTCCTGCAACCACCCACTGAAATTGTGTGTCAGACTGTAAATTTTCGATCACAGAGCCCGTAAATCTGAAACTATTTTCGCCAAGTTTTGTTACGGTAATTTTTGGTATTGGACAATTTGAGGCTTCTCCACTTTCGGAAGAGGCTATCAGGTTGGCAAAAGAAAAACAAATTCTTGTTCCGTAACCGTTTCATTTTCTTCAACGGGTGTCATGTCCTCAGTTGGCATCTCACTGTTGTCTTGGTCTGTGGTAGGCTGACCTTCCTCTTCACTTGGAGTAGCATCAGTATTTTCAGATGCATCACCTTGCTCGTCTTCTTTTTCATCAGAATCTTGGTCCTGATTTTCAGAGGATCCATCTTCAGCATCCTCAGCAACATTAGTATCTTCGTCTTGATCTTTATCATCATCTATTGCTGTGTCAACAATTTCTTTTTCAATAGTTTCTGAATTAACTTCATCTTCATTTTCACATGAAACAAAAGTTATAGCACATGCCATTAATACGATTCCGATTAACTTATTAATCCCTGCATTTCTTTTCATAATAATTAAATTTAATTGATTTATACCTTAAACAGGTTAATCAATATTTACCCTACCTTCAATTATTTTTTTATACAAGCTAAGCGTATTATAAAGTTCACATTTAACAAAACAAAAAAAACCAAACAGTTATGCTTTAATGAGTTGCAACTTTTGAAATTATCCTATTGGGATAAGATATTTTGTACCGTTTTCTACATTAAATTTCCCGTTTAAAATGATTTTTTTCATTTCATGCTCCATAATAAAACATTACCGGAGCCTTAGCTAAACTTAGGCTCCATTTATTAATCAACCAAAAAAAACCTAATTTTTATTTGAGTAATTTAAAATTAAAAACTAGTATTTTAAATGAATTAAAAAAATTACTATAAACTACCAGTGCCAATTGACGAGAGTTTGATATAAGAAAATGTGCTTATTAAATTGTCATATCAATTGGTTTCATAGAGAGAAACGCAACGAAATTATATTGAGTCAATTTTCTTTGTTAAAACTATTTCTTGGTACTATTTTTCTTCATTTCATTCCGAAAAATCACTCGAAATGACACCTTAATTTTACATCGAGCTCACGCTAATTAGTTGATTAAGTTTTTCAAAAATTAAGTGACTTTCCCACCCGCGATATTGTAAATAACTGATAAACTTTTGCTTCGCTTTTTCTTTAGTTTCATTTTTTAGGCTATTCCATTTTTGCTCGCTTAACGCAGAAAACGATTCTAAATATGCCTCTTCATCAATTTCCTGTAGCGCTTTTTTTATATTGTATGTAGAAATTTTACGAAGTTTCAATTCCTGAGTAATACGTCGTTTCCCCCAATGCTTGATAGTAAATTTTCCGCGGGCAAAACTTTGAGCAAAGCGTGTTTCGTTTAAAAAGTTATGCTCAATAAGATGAATAATAATTTTTTCTCTGGCTTCAGTAATTAAATGAAATTCATTCAGTTTTTGCTCTACTTCCCAATGACAACGCTCCTGATAAGCACAATAATGCTCCAGCTTTTTTTTTGCCTCGGGGTAAGTGGTTGATTTTTTTTGAATCATTAAAAAACTAATTATTACAACACCATGGACTCCTTAGTGTATTGTTTATAGCTATAATATAAGGTAGCTAATGCCAGCAAAATTAATGAAAATACGATGGCAAAATAATAAGGAAGCTCAATGGTCCCTGCAATAATTTCTTTGGTAGCTAAAGACAAATTAAGAATTGGAATAAAAGCAGTGTTCCAGTTTAATTCAACTCCAGGTAACAATGCCATTGCAACTGGAAAAACAACAACTAAATTAACGGGGGTTGTTATACTTTGTGCTTCTTTAAATGTTTTTGCTCTAACTACCAGCGCAGTTAATAAACTTCCGAAAAACAAACTTAAAGGAACAAGCATGACAAATAGCATGATTAAAAATTTAAGACTTAAAATTTGATGTAAGGTTTCGCTAATTTCTTTTGGAATATCATTAATAAATTTAACTCCCATTAAAATTCCTGAAACAGAAAGTATGGCTAACGTTAATCCCATAAGGGCTATGCATAAAATTTTTCCGAAAAGAATATGAAAACGCGATGCGGGTGTGGTTAAAATAGTTTCTACGGTGCCTTTTTCTTTTTCACCCGTAATGAGTTCAATTGAAGGATACAAACATCCCAATAAACAAGTTAATACAAAAATATAAGGTAAAAATCCACCTAATGCCTTTCCAAATTTTTCTTGGTTTGAGGTTAAATCAATAGGATTTATGACTATTGGCGTAATTAGTTGCTCATCAATAGCCAGTTTGCTAAGTCTTTGCGAAACAATTTGCGATTTTAAGGCATCTATTTGAGCGGTTATCTTTTGTAAAGTGACAAATGATTCTGATTTGTGATATACATTTATTGTCCCTGTTTGTTGCGCATCAACAACAGACTCAAATTTTGCATTTGTTTCAATTATAGCATCCAAACTGTCTTTATGGAGTGCGTCCAAACCTTCAACTAACGAAAGGTTAGACTGAATTTTAAATTGCTTACTTTTAAATTTATCTTCTAAAAAAGAAGGAGTCTCGCCCACAAAAGCAACTTTTAGTTGCTTGTTATTTTCTTTATTAATAAAATTGCTTTGCACTTTAAAAGTTAGAAATAGTATTAAAGGAATTGCCAGTATAGAAATAAGCATACTAACAAGTGTTCTTTTATCACGTAATTGACAAATAAGTTCTTTTTTTAATACTGATACTATAATTTGCATGGATAATTGTAATAGGATAACTTAATTAATGTACTTCTAATTTGAAATTTAGTTTTAAATTTCTTGATGAGCTAAGGTGTTATTTTTAACAATGTCTATAAAAGCTTCGGTAAGTGACTGCCCATTAAGCTGCATTCTAAAATTATCCATAGCATCATTGTAAATAATTTTTCCGTGATTTATTATAGCTAATTCATCGCAAAGTAAATCCACTTCACTCATAATATGCGAAGAAAAAATAATTGTTTTTCCTGCTGCCTTACATTGCTTAATTAGTTCAATAATACTATTAGCAGTAATTACATCAAGTCCCGATGTAGGTTCATCAAATATAACAACATCAGGATCATGAATCATACTACGAGCAATGGACACTTTTTGTTTCATTCCTGTAGATAATTGACTAATACGCTTGGTTGAAAATTCATGGATATTTAACTGATCAAAAAGCAATTGTGTCCGTTGTTGAATGCCACTTTTGCTGATGCCGTGTAATTTACCAAAGTAAGTAACGGTTTCCTGTGGAGTAAGTTTGTCATACAAATTGGTAGAACCTGTTAAAAATCCGATAGATTTTTGAACCTCAGTAGCATTTGTAATGGTACTTTTATTATTGACTAAAATAGTGCCTTCAGTTGGTTTTAAAATAGTAGCTACCATACGCAACAAGGTAGTTTTTCCTGCTCCGTTGGGCCCAAGTAAGGAAAAGACTTTGCCAGGCGTACAGGTAAAACTTACATTATTTACAGCAAAAACTGATTGCGTATTTGTTTGCAGCTCTTTCTGTTGTTTTTTAGTTAATGTATATTTTTTGGTAACGTTTTTAACATCAATCATAAGTTCAAAATACAGCTATTTTTAATAAATAAACAACTTACTTTAAGGTATTTCCAATATATGAAATTCATAAAAAATCTACTAATAAACAACCACTTCATTACCGAAGTGACTTTATATTATTCCCTTTATTGGAAAGAAGTTATAAACTTCGCACAGCTGGAGTGTAAAAAACTAACATTTTTTCAAACCGAAAAAACCACTCCTAACTTATCAAAGTTAAAAGTGGTTTTGTATCATTTGTTTTGAAATACGAGCGAGACACTCGCATCAGCTAAAGTTTTAAATTTCTCAACAAAAAATTAGGATTTTTTTTCTGTATAAAATAGAACGATTTGAAATGGAAAAATTAACATTGAAAACAATGTTACCCACTACAGCCGCGTAAAACACCAAACAAATAATCATCGGCAGCATCGGCATATTCATCACCACAATTGCTATCAAAAGGATTTGTACTACCTCCCAAAGCCCTTCCGCATCGGTCATGATCTAAGCAATCCTTTGTCCAAGCACTGGCAAGCGTAAAAAAAGAAGGGCAACCAGATCCACATCGACCTAAACACCTATTTCCATTTACTTGTACTCTTTCAACAATTGATTTGCCGTTGGCATTGTCATATTCAGCATTTATAAAGGTATTTTTTCGGATGCACGCAATGCCTTCATCTACCCCCTTTTTACCAACATCCCCATCCGTAATTAAGGGAGCAGTTTTTCGGGTATGGTGCACATAACCCTCAGGAGATTTCCCCCAATATTCCAATAAGCGCAACAATGTATATTCCGACATTGTAAAATTCTCAGTAGTTTTTTTCTGAAATAAATACAGCGAAATTTCTTCGCCTAAGGCTAATAAAATATTTTTTTCTTCGCTAGTTAAAGCGGTGTCGTTGGTATTAAAATCGATGTGTTCATCCGTAAAATCTACAGCGGCTTCTAACATTTTTTTATCAATGGCAATTTCAGTGGTATAAATTCCTTCTTGATTTGAAAGTACTTTATAATGTATTTTATAACCGTTAATTATTGTTTTACCTGAAAATGAAGACTTTTCTTGGACTTCCAATCCAATAGACTCTTGAGCTATAGTAGCATCATCATTTTTGCTACAGCCAGTAAGTAAAACTATAAATAATAAAAGTAAAGGGGTAAGCAAACTTGTTTTCATGACTTAAGTATTTTAGTTTAGTATTGTAAAATTATAAGTCAATTGTAACCCAGTTGAATGCCCGTTGTTACCAAACTGTTATAAGACACTCCGTTAGTTTAGTTCACTATTTACTGTAGGTTAATTAAGTTTTAGTACGCTAGTAAAGTATTGTGTTTAATGGCTAAAATTAGCAACATCCGATTTTAATACCGCTAAAAAATTTACCTACGGATCAACTGTAACGTAGTTGTATATAAATCCAATTTATTAATTCTGGCGTTAAGCCAAGCGTAAAAACTAAGTATAAACAAATCCTCTTTTTGAGTATCCAATTGTTGAGTCAACTTTTCAAATTCTTTACTGGTTTTAGGATTTTTTAAATTAAAATAAAATTGATTTATACAAGAAATAAAATGCAATACTTTAGTTTCCTTACGTTGCTTTAACACGCTTGTATATTTTTTCTGAAAACTTTTAATTTTAGATGCTACAACCTCAAAATGATCCAATTCAATATGTAGTAAAATATCAATTAAGGCTTTTTTAATTACCCAAATAGTGCTTGCTTTTTTGGCGTACCATTGATCGCTGTGCTGAAACTGGTTAATGCCACCTAACGCCAATTTAAATTCGGATTGCTGAAAATAAAAAACTACTAAACTAAGTTGCAAATCCAAAATATAGGATAATTGATTAGTATGTTTTGCAAAGTTAAAGCTGGTGAGTAACGCAATTGCCTTTTCAGCTTGACTACTGTAGTTTAATACTAATGATTTCAGCAGGGTGTATTGGGGCGTAAACCGTGCATAGTATTTGTTTTGCTGTTCCTGCATTTGGACATGCATCAACTGTAAGTACGTATCCGAAGCATTAAAATTTCGATTCCTAAAATAAGCATTAGCTACGTAGTACAACACCTGAATGTGGTAAAACAATTGTTTGTCTGCTTTTCGGGAATTGACATTTAATGCCCGATAGCTATCTTCCACAAAATCCAACACAGCCCCGTAATCCCTGTTGATATTTGCTTTTTGGGTAACTATTTCTAAAATTTTGTATAAAGATTTATGGTCCAGGCTTTCGGAAATTGAAATGTTGAAATTGGACAAATTTTCGCGTATAATCTTTTCAGTTGATTTTAAATCTTTGCTCAGCTGATTTTGAACCATAGCATAAAAAATGTTCAAATTTTCTTCGTGCTGCAAAGCAATTTTATTTGCTTTTTGTTGAGTAATAATTTCGGTAACTTCTAATTTAGTGTTATGATGCGCATATTGAATTTTGGTGTAATACACTTCGTTTAAAATAGCATATAAATTAAATTTTAACGCCTGCTGTTCTGCTTTGCGTAACGTTTTAAAAGCAATATTGTATTGTTTCTGTTCAAAAAATACGCGACTTGCCATTAAAAATTTCAAAATTTCGAATTCTTCGGAGCTTTCACTGGCAAAATTTTGTGTGGCTATAAATTCAATTAAACTATCATGTAATCTTTTGCAAAGCGCATGGAAGGCGCCAGTTGCTTTTTTACCATAAAGCAGCACACTTAAATCAGAAGACACAACATCCTGTTCAAGTAATTTAAATAACTGAATATTTTTAGTATCGTGTCTTTTATTCTTTTTTTTTAGCTGTAGCAAGAAGGTAGCTCGCTCACTACTACTCAAATTTTGAATAATTGAAACTAAAGTATTCATTTATATCGTAAGTTTTTAATAGCTAACTATACTTATTTTAGCATATTTACATAATTAAATAGGTAAATATATCGTAATTTTTATAAAAAGATAGCTTTTTTAGTTAGGTTGAATTGAAGCAAATTTGTACTGTCAAAACGAAGTAATCAATTTTTGACAACAGTATAAATCATCAAAAAAATAGAAATTATGGAATACAAGTTTAGTAATGAAGTAACAGAAGAAAAAGGAGTTGAACATACCGAAAACAACAAAACGGTAGTATTTGACCAAAAACCAACGCCTGCATTTACGGGAGCGTCATGGGTTGCTTTAATGGCAGGTATTGTAGCCTTTTGTATAGGACTATTTAATACTGAAATGCAGTTGAATGAAAAGGGATACTATTTTACCATTTTATTGTTTGGGTTATTTTCAGCAGTATCCGTACAAAAAAACGTGCGTGATAAACTAGAAGGATTGTCCGTGACTGAAATGTATTATGGAATCAGTTGGTTTGCGGCATTGGCATCCATCACTTTATTAGTCATCGGCCTTTGGAACGCCGATTTGGATTTAAGTGAAAAAGGATTTTATAGCATGTCTTTTTTATTGAGTTTATTTTCGGCCATAGCCGTACAAAAAAATACACGTGATAAAAAATATATCGACAGTTTAAAGGAAAAATAACAACAAAAGAAGGAGCTTCATTTTATTGTCGCTCCTTTTTTTGATGATGGAAATGGTCATTTTTTAATGGCCATTTTTTGTGGGTTTGAGATCGTTTTATGGTAAGTTTCTTCTAACCTCTCTGTGGTTTCTTATATTTCTTGAAGGGTTTCTTGAATCAAAAATATGTGTTATTAGTGGATTGGGGTTATTTGTTACAGCTGTCGAATTAGCTATAGCCTAGAAGATGCAATAGCAATAAGTTGAGCTCTGTCTCTTGCAAGCCCTGAAGCTTGTCCGATTATATAAAACCTGTAAGAATCTCCAGTGTGATTTAATGCTACAGCTGATACTACAATTTCTTTTAAGTCAGAATTTCGGGCAAAAGAAGAAAGTGATAAAATAAAAAAGAATAAAAGTGGCTATTCTTTTCATGATAATTAAATTTAAGTTATGTATAAATTTAATATAAAATATTGATAATAATCATTTTAAAATATTATTTCAACCCAAACTCCGTCAAACGACTTACATATTTTCCAATAACATCAAATTCTAAATTTACCACAGTTCCCACTTTAAAATTTTTAAAATTAGTATGTTCGTAAGTATACGGAATAATACATACACTAAATTCATTTCGTTTGGAATTTACTACCGTTAAGCTGGTTCCATTTACCGTAATTGAGCCTTTTTCAATGGTAATATTATTTAATGCAGGGTCATAACTAAAGGTAAATTGCCAACTTCCCTCTGTTTCTTCAATAGACGTACACGTAGCGGTTTGATCCACATGTCCCTGAACAATATGACCATCAAGTCGATCTCCAAGTTTCATGCCGCGCTCCAAGTTAATAACATCGCCAACGGCAAGCGTATTTAAATTAGTTTTGTCCAACGTTTCCTTTATTGCAGTAACAGTATACAAGTCATTTTCAATAGCAACAACAGTTAAGCATACCCCATTATGGGCTACACTTTGGTCAATTTTTAATTCGCTGGTAAAATTTGAACGTATAGTAAGGTGTAAATTGTCTTTTTCATGGTTAAGCGAAACAATTTCGCCAAAAGTTTCTACAATTCCTGTAAACATAAGATTGTTTTATTTAGTTAAATTTGCCTTTACGCTACACAAATTTAGTGATTAGCTTTTACAGAAACCTGAATAATGATGAAAGAACCTAAAATACGTGTTGGAATTTCAATAGGCGACCTAAATGGCATTGGTCCCGAGGTGGTATTAAAAACATTTGACGATCCTAGGATGTTTGACTTTTGCACCCCGGTTATTTTTGCAAATTCAAAACTATTATCCTTTTTTAGAAAAAATAGTAAAACCAAAACGCATTTACAACACATCAAATCGTTAGATGAAATTGTTGAAAAAAAACTAAACGTTTTTAATGTATGGAATGAGGCTGTATCCATCAGTTTTGGCAAGGAAGATGTAAAAATTGGCGAATATGCCATCAAATCCCTAACCGCTGCTACCGAAGCATTAAAAAACGACCAGGTTGACGTTTTGGTAACTGCTCCCATTCATAAAACCGCGGTACAGTCCAAAGACTTTAAATTTCCGGGCCATACTGACTATTTGAATCAAGAGTTGGAAGGCGAAAGTTTGATGTTTATGATTACTGATGAACTAAAAGTGGGGTTGCTTACCGATCATGTGGCATTAAATGATGTGGTCAAACAATTAACTCCTGGCGTTATTAGTCAAAAAATTAGCACCATTCACCATTCATTAATAAAGGATTTTGGGATATCAAAACCTAAAATTGCCGTATTGGGTATTAATCCGCATACGGGAGATAATGGGGTTATAGGCCAAGAGGACGATGAGGTATTAAAACCCACGTTAGAAAAAATAAAAGAAGCCGGTAAATTGGTATTTGGACCTTACGCAGCAGATAGTTTTTTTGGATCCAACAATTACAAACAGTTTGATGCCGTGGTGGCTACCTATCATGATCAGGGATTAATTCCTTTTAAAACCTTGTCATTTGGTCAAGGAGTTAATTTTACTGCAGGTTTATCTAAGATCCGCACCTCCCCCGATCACGGAACAGCTTTTGAAATAGCAGGCAAAAATAAAGCCGACCATAGTTCCTTTGCTGAAGCTGTATTTAAAGCCATTAGTATTTTTAAACAACGAAATTTACATGCTGAACTAACGGCCAATCCTTTAAAAAAAGGAGTGATAAAAAAAATGCATGTAAAAAATAGTTAGTATCAATTTTTTATTATCTTTGCACCCGCCTTTATCTTGCGTAAAGTGCAACAAACTGAAGTGTCTATGAAAACATTCAAGGAGTATTTGATTCCTTTTGTTGGTTTAAAGCAAGGAATTCATCAGTTTGAATATCAAGTTGGAAACGACTTTTTATCGTTATTTGAATTTGAAGAGTACAATAGTACAGCCGTAACGGTAACTTTAGAATTTAACAAAAAAAGCACTTTTTTTGAACTAAATTTTAAAGCCACTGGTAAAGTAAATGTGGACTGCGACGTTACTACGGAGCCTTTTGATTTACCAATAAGTAATGAGCTGTTTGTTGTAGTTAAATTTGGAAACGAATTTAATGATGAAAATGAAGAAATACTTGTTATTCCTCATGGTTCATACGAAATAAACGTTTCGCAATATATTTATGAATGTATTGTGTTGGCTGTACCATCAAAAAGAGTGCACCCTGGGGTGGAAGATGGAACGCTGGAATCAGACATACTGGAGCATTTGGAAACATTGGCCCCAAAGGAAACAAAAGAAAAAGTAAAAACGAAGAGGATATTGATCCTCGATGGAATAAATTAAAGAATCTACTAAAAGATAATAAATAACTGAGTTATGGCACATCCTAAGAGAAAAATCTCCAAAACAAGAAGAGATAAAAGAAGAACACATTACAAAGCAACTACTCCACAAATTGGAACTGATGCAACCACTGGTGAAGCACATTTATACCACAGAGCTCACTGGCACGAAGGTAAATTATATTACCGCGGTAATGTACTTATTGATAATTCAGAAGAAGCTGTAGCTTAAATTTACTTTCCAAATTGATAATACAATTTGTTTTGTAAATTATATATAAATAAAAGTAAATAGGTTTTCCTAAAGCTAATACTGGTAATTTTTCCAACTAGTTTTAGCGCAAGCATAATTTTTTATAAAACTTATTATTACTTTTTGTGTAAAATTGTGATAATTTTAGGTTGCAAGTAGATTCAATTATGTATTAAATTTAATGTATGTTGAATTATTTATTAGGCATGCATAACATTATATCGAAAAACGCTCAATTAACGAGCGTTTTTTTTGTTTTTAGTTGAATATGTGTCAAAATCGACTTAATTTGCACAACATTTGCTTAAAAAAGGTCAGTTTTGCTTCATTTTGAAGCATTTTTGTTCTTGTAAGGAAATTTTAACCTACTGTTATGAGTAAAATTACAGCGGCTATAACAGCTGTTGGTGCATATGTACCAGACTATAAATTGACCAATAAAGAGTTGGAGGGTCTTGTGGATACTAATGATGAATGGATCACTACGCGAACGGGAATTAAAGAACGTCGTATTTTAAAAGATCCCGAAAAGGCTACTTCATACATGGCAATAAAAGCAGCCAAGGATGTCCTTGCAAAACGCAAGCTGGATCCTGCTGAAATTGATATGATCATTGTGGCCACAGCCACCCCTGATATGTCAGTTGCGGCTACGGCAGCACATGTAGCTACTGAAATTGGTGCCGTAAATGCCTTTGGATACGATTTAGCCGCAGCATGTTCAAGCTTTTTGTACGGCATGTCAACCGCAGCAAGTTATGTACAGTCTGGTAGGTACACTAAGGTACTGGTTATAGGAGCGGATAAAATGTCGTCCATTGTAGATTATACCGACCGTACTACTTGTATCATTTTTGGCGATGGCGCAGGAGCTGCACTATTTGAACCTAATGATGAAGGTTTGGGGTTGCAGGATGAGTATTTACGTAGTGATGGCGTAGGACGTAATTTTTTACGCATTGAAGCTGGAGGATCCTTACATCCAACTACACAACAAACCATAGAAAACAAACAACATTTCATAAAACAGGACGGAAGAACAGTATTCAAATACGCGGTTTCAAGTATGGCAGGTGCGTGCGAAAAAGTAATGGAACGCAATAACTTGACCAACAATGATGTCGACTGGTTGGTGGCTCACCAAGCAAATAAGCGTATTATTGATGCCACAGCTAACCGAATGAGGTTAAAAGATGAAAGTAAAGTACTGATCAATATTGAAAAGTACGGAAATACCACATCAGCCACCATTCCTTTAGTGCTCAACGATTTTGAAAAGAAATTTAAAAAAGGAGATACCTTAGTATTTGCTTCCTTTGGAGGTGGATTTACGTGGGGCTCAGTTTATTTAAAGTGGGCTTATAATTCTTAACCAAATACAACAATAACTAACAACATATCTATATCATGGATTTAAAGGAAATTCAAAACCTTATCAAGTTTGTGGCTAAATCAGGTGCAAGCGAAGTGAAATTAGAAATGGATGATGTTAAAATCACCATTAGGACAGGATCCGATGACAAGGAAACAACAATTATACAGCAAATGCCAAGTGCTGCACCCGCAGTACCACAACCAGTTGCTCCCGTTGCTGCTCCAACACAAGATGTGGTAACACCTGCTGCTGCCGGAACCCCTTCGGCTGCTGATGAGGATTCAAAATATATTACCGTTAAATCACCTATTATTGGTACTTTTTATCGTAAACCATCCCC
This sequence comes from Aquimarina agarivorans, assembly GCF_000218485.1. GTDB lineage: Bacteria > Bacteroidota > Bacteroidia > Flavobacteriales > Flavobacteriaceae > Aquimarina > Aquimarina agarivorans. The sequence continues at coordinate 37,118 of NZ_AFPB01000124.1, forward strand.
GGACAAACCAAATTTTATTGAAGTTGGCGATACTATCAATGAAGGCGATGTACTTTGCGTTATTGAAGCAATGAAACTTTTCAATGAAATAGAAAGCGAAGTTTCAGGTAAAATAGTAAAAGTACTAGTGGATGACTCTTCTCCAGTGGAATTTGATCAACCCTTATTTTTGGTAGACCCCTCGTAGGTCGCTTTTTAGGTAACTAAACGTACTATTATGTTTAAAAAAATATTAATTGCCAACCGAGGCGAAATTGCACTTCGTGTCATTCGTACTTGTAAGGAAATGGGCATTAAAACAGTTGCTGTATACTCTACTGCCGATGCTGATAGTTTACACGTACGCTTTGCCGATGAAGCCGTATGTATTGGTCCTGCACCAAGTAATGAATCCTACTTAAAAATTTCAAGTATTATTGCTGCTGCAGAAATTACAAACGCCGATGCCATTCACCCTGGCTACGGTTTTTTGTCTGAAAACGCTAACTTTTCAAAAATTTGTGAAGAGCACGATATCAAATTTATTGGGGCTAGTGCCGAAATGATCAACCGCATGGGGGATAAAGCTTCCGCGAAAGCGACCATGATCGAAGCAGGCGTTCCCACTGTACCAGGATCCGAAGGGGTGTTGGAATCCTTTGAAGAAACTGTAAAATTGGCCGAGGAAGTAGGCTACCCAGTAATGCTAAAAGCTACTGCTGGAGGTGGAGGAAAAGGAATGCGAGCAGTTTGGGCTGCAGAAGACCTTGAAAAAGCCTGGGAAGATGCTCGTCAGGAAGCAAAAGCATGTTTCGGAAACGATGGCATGTATTTGGAAAAGCTTATTGAAGAGCCTAGACATATTGAAATACAAATTGTTGGGGACAGTAAAGGAAAAGCCTGTCACTTGTCCGAAAGAGATTGCTCCGTACAACGCCGCCATCAAAAACTAACCGAAGAAACACCGTCGCCATTTATGACGGATGAACTAAGGGAAGCCATGGGGAACGCCGCAGTAAAAGCTGCAGAATTTATCAAATACGAAGGCGCAGGAACCGTAGAATTTTTGGTTGATAAACACCGGAATTTCTATTTTATGGAAATGAATACCCGTATTCAGGTAGAACACCCAATCACGGAAGAGGTAGTAAACTATGATTTAATTCGAGAACAAATTTTAGTAGCGTCAGGAACACCTATTTCAGGGAAAAATTATTTTCCAGAATTACACTCAATCGAATGCCGTATCAATGCGGAAGATCCGCATAACGGATTCAGACCATCACCAGGAAAAATTACAAATTTACATATTCCAGGAGGTCACGGTGTACGTGTAGATACACATGTGTATAGTGGTTACATGATACCTCCTAATTACGATTCCATGATAGCAAAGCTTATTACCACAGCACAAACGCGTGATGAAGCGATCAATAAAATGAAGCGTGCTTTGGATGAATTTATTATCGAAGGTATAAAAACAACCATTCCTTTCCACAGGCAATTAATGGATCATCCAGACTATGTAGCTGGTGATTATACCACAAAATTTATGGAAGATTTTGAAATTCAATAAACGCTTAAAATGATAACAAAAAAAACCTCAACTTGTAAGTTGGGGCTTTTTTTATGAAAAAATCATACGTTTAATATCATTTCGTGTTTGAATTTGCCTTAGAGAAAAATGATGGGTTTAGGAGTCATACAAATCAGAAAAATAAGCATAGCATGTGTTACGGTTCTTTTTTATGTTGATGTAGAATTTGTAAATGCGCATTTTAATTCAGTGAATTCGTATAGGTAATTGTTTAAACTTGGTCAGCATTGTTTCAAATGATTCTTAATATTAAGAAAAAGGTTTTAATTATTTGAAAATTAAGCGTCTAAAATAAAAATAAGCTTTAAAAATTTGGTGATTCGAAAAATCCTGATAGTTTTGGAGATATGTCTGTACTGATTCACATATAAAATTGTTGTAAACAAGCTCAAAAACGATACTAATGGAAATAAATAAAGTTAATTTAGATTCAAAACTAAAGACATTTAACGAATATTGGACACCAAAAATAGTTGGAGAATTAAACAATCAATTTGTTAAAATAGCAAAGTTCAAAGGAGAGTTTGTAATGCATAAACACGAATTTGAAGATGAACTTTTTTATGTAATTGATGGAAAATTATTCATCGAATTAACAGATAAGACTTTAGAAATAAATAAAGGTGAATTTGTTGTCATTCCAAAAGGAGTAGAACATAAGCCATTTGCACCTGAAGAAGTTAGTGTAATGTTATTTGAACCAGCATCAACACTAAACACTGGAAATACACAAAATGAGTTAACCGTATCAGAATTAGATAAAATTTAGTTTGTAAAATGAAATTTGCTCATACTAACATTATAAGTTTAAATTGGAAAAACTTGCTGATTTTTATATAAGAACTTTTGACTGAAAGGAAATTTTGTTGAATTACAAAGTGGAGATAGCCAGTTTACAACACATAAAGCATTCGTCTTGCCGATAGGCTATAGATGAATGCGATGTTGACTGACCCGGTGATGGATTTATGGGGAAAGTGGTGAGGGATGCTCCTTAATTTCAAAAAGTATTAAAAAGTTCAAGCCCGTTTTTAAAAGACTTCACTGCTTGATCCCCTCTCTAGCTAGCAAAAAACGAATCCATTATTACAGATTATAAGTTTTATGTTCGTTTAATCCAATTTTAAGCTATTTCCTCTAAGTTTAGACAATATTTATCCTGTCCCTATTATGGGATTATTTAAAAATCTTTGTCGTCTTTAGTTTTTGTAGCCAGTGCTTTGGTGGACCTCGCACCCCAAAGTAAGCAATGATTTGCAAAAGTCCCTTTTTTACATTTAGGGCAAAGACGCTGGTTCTCCTTAGCCTTTTCCGCTTTAACATTTAGTGGACTTTTAGCCAATGTCGCTTACAGTTTATTTAGGTTGAATCTACTGCTTCGGTTATCGTTAAAAAAACGTTTTGAAGTTGCAGTTATGTGCCTACCTATCCTGCCTTATAGCCTCATAAAAAAATATTCCTCAGAACTAACGGCACAGTCTGGCTTACTTCAATCATTGGGTCATACCAATCAACCTTGCCACTTGCTTTACTTAGAAGCGTTGCTTCCTCGTATCCGGAACTCGCACCCTTTGGGACATTCTTTATTTAAATGAACTATATTTACCATTCAAGGCACACACAATGTATAAAAAAACATAGGGCGTTTGTACTAAATCGAAAGTTCTGTGCTTGTTAACAAAGTCCGCTAAATATAAAATTTGGCATTTATAGTAAAAAAGATAAAAGCAAAATATTTATATTGAGCTAAGTAATAAATCGAAACGTAAGTGCTTGTCACCTGCCCTACGTTTCTTATACTGAACGTTGCCCATAATGCTGAAAAAACACAAAAGTTATCAATTTGGTAACTTTTTTAGTATATTTGCGTCAAACAAATTGAAGTGAAAATATTTTCGAGAGGAACGTTGCGAGATTTTTGGGAAAAGCACAGTAATTGCGAATTACAATTGAAGACATGGTATCGTGAAACTGAAAAATCAGATTGGTCGACTATTAACGACCTCAAATCGGAATATCCAAATGCAAGTATTTTAAAAGACAATCGGATTGTTTTTAATATTAAAGGAAATGATTACCGATTGATTGTAAAATTTAACTTTGAGCATCAACTTGCGTGGGTACGTTTTATAGGAACGCACGCTGAATATGACAAAATTAACGCAAACGAAATTTAAGATGAATATTAAACCGATTAGAAACGAGGTAGATTACCACAAAGCACTTGAGCGTTTAGAAGTAATCTTTGATGCCAAAAGAGGAACTGACGAAGGCGATGAATTGGAAATTCTTGCAATAATTATTGACAACTACGAAAAGGACAATTTTCCAATCGGAATGCCAGACCCAATTTCAGCTATAAACTTTAGAATGGAGCAAATGGGATTGAAACAAAAAGACTTAGTCGAAATGATTGGTTTTAAAAGTCGAGTAAGCGAAATAATGAACAAAAAACGCAAACTGACTTTAGATATGATCAGAAAACTAAACGAAAAGTTACACATTCCAACAGAAGTGTTGATACAAGATTATTAAAGGCATGGCGGAAAGCACTATAATACATAAAGCATTCGTCTTACCGATAGGCTGTAGATGAATGCGATGTTGACCAATGCCAAAAAGTATTAAAAAGTACAAGCCCGTTTTTAAAAGACTTCACTGCTTGATCCCCTCTCTAGCTAGCAAAAAATGAATCCATTATTACAGATTATAAGTTTTATGTGGGTACTAATTTGATTTTAAGCTATTTTCTTTAAGTTTAGACAATATTTATCCTGACCCTATAAAAGGGATTTTAAAAAAATCTATGTCGTCTTTAGTTTATGTAGCAAGCGCTTTGGTGGACCTCGCACCCCAAAGTAAGCGATAATTTGCAATGGTATTGTTACGTATCTGGCAGGCAATTCGTTTGCAAAATATCTTGTTATAGCTTGGACATGTTATTGCACTACGATTGTCATCTATATGCTAACAGTATTTGCGGTGCTCCCAGAAAATGTATTTACACTCAATGCCTATATGATGGGATCCGTGTTGGAAGCCATTTTGCTCTCCTTAGCCGTTGTTGATCGATACCGTACGTTGGAAACAGAAAAATTGGATTTAGTAACGCAATTAATTTCTAAAGAAAAAGATATTTCATTGAGAACAAGGGAGATTTTGTCTCTGCAAATGCAAAGTGTAAAAAAATTGCAGTCAAAAATAAAAATTGCCGAAGATTTACAAAAAGTAATTAAAAATAAAACTAAGGTGGATACGTATTCTATTTTAGCAGATATTCGGTCAAGTAAATTAGAAGATGAAAAAGTGTTGGTTATTAAACAGCAAATTGCCGAGCATAATGCAAGTTTTATTTTTCAACTTACAGGGAAGTTTCCCAATTTGTCAAAAACAGATATTGAAATTGCGACCTTTTCTAAAATGAAACTGACTCGAAAAGAAATTGCAGAACTTAGAGGAACTACGGTACATGCCGTAAAAATGGCAAGGGCCAGACTAAAAAAGAAATTAAGTCTTACTTCTGATGATAGTTTAGAAGATTTTTTAAATGTAATAAACGAAAAGCAAGCGTAGGTGAATACAATCGTATAACTTTTTAGTTTTTAAGGCTAAAAAAAACATTCTGAAACTACAAGAGTATCTGCAGGAAGAATTCTTTACAGCGATCATGTTTCTGAATATTTTAAATAGAAAGTATTGTTCTTGCACTACAAATCCATTGAAAGACCTATTTGGGTCGAAAAATAAAGCGGTTTGTAGCTGTCAGTGTTTTTACTAGCATTGTTTAAATGATATTTGAATAAAGGCTCTACGCTCAATGAAACATTATCCAATAGCTTGTATGTAAAGCTCGATCCGATAGTAATGCCATAGGTAAATTGTTTTAATCCCTTATCACTGATATTGCTGGTATTTCTATTTAAATCAAAGTCTTGTGATCCAGAATGGATGATAATGCCACTTTTTTGTAGAATTAAAAAGCTAGCACCACCTATTAAGGATACACTAAACCATTTTTTAAAAATTTGATGACCTATTTCTGCAGAAATTTCATGATAGTCTAATTTTTGAGTAAGTGAAAAAGTTTCTTGATTACCTATGTCTTGCTTAACAATAGTAGGTAAAAATATTCCAGAACTTGATAAGGTTCCCGTATTAACAATATCAGATTGTATATCGTCAACTTTTGTGCTTATTTTTAGTCTATTATACCCTAATCGTATCGATTTTTTTTTCGAAATTAAGGAAGAAAAAACAAGACCATAATTCAAAGTAAGCCTACCACTTTTAGAATTTCCCGAAAATTTATCATTAATTAATGAACCACTTAATGGGATGTTATATAAGGGTATAGTGTGAATAGTAAGGTTCAATTTTTGGACTTTCTCATTTTGAATAGGTTTCAAATATAGTAAGGTGTCATTTTTGGTTTTTTTAGGTATACTATCTTTTTCAGTTAATACTTTTTTCGGATTTAAATTTTCTTTATTTGGTTTATTAAAAGCAGAAATAGCTCCACTTAGGCTGTTTTTCTTATCGGTAGGAGTACTTACGATACCTGCTTTTACAATGAGTTTTTCTGTAGTATTTGTAATAATCCCATTTAGATTATTATTTGAATTTTTATTGACTTTTTTAGCAATTGATGTAGGTTTTATAGTTCTTGATTTTATAAGGTTTGATCCTTTTTTGGTATAAGGTGAGTTGTATTTGGTTGCATCACCAATTGGATTGTTATTGGTGGTTTTTTTAATTTGGGCATTTACTAAATTAACAACAGGAGTATTTGTTAAGTTATCTTTTTGAATACTATCCTGTGAAACAATTTTGTTATTTGATGCGTTTTTTAAAGTTTTTGTAACCGCATTAGAAGCATTATAGCAACTATCGTTTGTTATTTTTTTCTCGAAAGAGGTTGTTTTTGAAAATATGCCTGTCAAAACAGTGTTACGTTGAACAATCATAATACCTGAAAGTAATAATGCTATTATTGATAAGCCCACTAATTTTGAAAAGTAAGTGGGTTTGTTTTTTTTCTTTTATTTAATTTAACTTCAATATGATCCCAAGTGATATTTTCAGAAGATCTCTCAAAATCAGATAAGCGTTCTTTGAAAATTTTTCCTATATCTTTTTTGTTATCCATTACTTAGCACCGTTTTTTTTTGATCATCAACTTCGCTAATAATCATTGTTTTTAGTAAAGCTTTAGCTCTGTGTAAATTAGATTTTGAGGTTCCCTCTGAAATAGCGAGCATTTTGGCTATTTCCTTATGTGTATAATCATCTAATTCATATAAATTAAAGACTAATTTGTATTGTGTAGGTAACTTTTGAATAAATGAAAATAGCTCGTCAATAGAAAAATTGACCAATTCAACATCAATATCAGTGTCAGAAATCATATCTTCTTTTATAGATGTGTCCGAAAAAAAATTGTCTCTATATTTATCAATAGCTTTATTAATAGTAATCCTTTTCATCCATCCTTCAAAAGATCCTTTAAATTTATACTGGTCAATTTTTTCAAAAATAGCAAGGAATGAATCCTGAAGATTATCCTCAGCTTCATTATAATTTTTACAATATTTTAAGCACAAAGCGAAAAGTCTATCTTTATAAGTATAGAACAATTCACTTTGTGCTTCTCTATTATTTTTTTTACATTTTTTTATGAGCTCTCTATCATTCAATAGAATACTGGTATTATAATATTAACAGCTTTTACTTGTTTACTTTAGACTAATAAAAAGCGAAAGGTTGCGTCGACCAGTACATATAATTGAGAAGATTTTAAAATAGTCTATTAATCTTCTGAATCACAGGGTTCTGCAAACAACACGATTCTCGTAATTTCTGAATCTAGCGTAACAGTATCTTTCGTTTGTACAAATATAACCTGTGGATTTACTTTATTGGAATAACCATCGGTTTCAAGTTTATTAAGTTCTTGCTCGGCATCAATTATGTTTTCAAAAAAAGATAATTCTACATTAGTAGTTTCCTCTTCATTTTTGAAAGAAGTTATACATTCAATATAATCATCAAATACATAAAGTGCCTTTTCATTATCATCTGTAGCGCATTCTCTAAATTCAACATAATCACAGTTATTTTCAATAGTACAATTACTTTTGATGTAATACAATTGTTCATCATTCTCAATTTGAATAGTATCATCATTAATTATAGTTGCTATCCAGTCAAAATTCCAATCTTTTGCAACTTCTGAATCTCCTTCTAAATGAATATTTATATGCAGTTGATCTTCTATAAATAATGATATCCACGAGGTGCGATAGGCATCACCGTTATGATAAAATATACCTGTTCCATCATCATAAAAATCCATTAAAGATGCATCGTATACCATATTCTCGGTTTCTGATTTTATTTTCCAAACGCAGTTTTCTTCTTCAAGTAGCGTGTTGCAATAATTAATAATCTGATCGTCAATACAAGCTTCAATAGCTTCTTTTAAAGCTTTGTTACCATTGATACTTATAGTATTGCCACTCTTGGTAGTTCCGTTAATTGGGTAGCTTATGCCAATTGTATTATCGTCAGTAACTTGATTTAAAAGCGAAACAAATTCAGTGTTTTCATTAACAATTACGGCTTCAGTAATCTGACCTTCATTGTCATATAAATACACATTAAAAGGATATATAAATGTCAAACATACCACATCGGAATCATTGGTTTGAGTGGTTGATAATTGTTTTAAATTTACAAATAGCTCTGAGTTGGTATCAATTTTTGCAATTGGAATGCTCAATTCAAAAGGTTCTTTTTCGCAAGAAAAAAATAGTACGAGAATTGATAATAATAATAACAGTTTCGTTTTCATGTTCCTTTTAGTTTATTGGTTTACCCAATAGACAGAACAGAAGTAAAAGGTTGCGTAATTATTTAAAATAGAAAACAGTAGCATTCATTTATTTTTGCAATTTTCTAGAATTAGAAAGTGTGTTTAAAATCAATTACACTTTCTAATTTATGTGAATAGTGACCGAAATCCATAGCTTGGTCGCTCTAAAGTAGTCAACAAATCCTGAAAAATCTCGTCTGCAATCTAAAAATTGGCGAAAGTAAAGCTATTAATAACCTCAATAAACAACAAAAAAATTAGCTGCAGGTTTTAGGTACAATTAAGATTGACCATTAATAATACAAGTTAATTATACTATTTTTTGTTCCTTGCTTGCCAAAACGATCCTTGTTTTATATTTTTGTTTACAAATAGGTATTTACCTTAATATTTTTATTTATGAAAAAGTTTTTTGAAGGATTTCAATACTTAATGGAAGAGTTTGCATTTGCACCTTTAAATGCATTAAGAACCTTAGAACTTGAAAGCTGGTTTGGCGCTAATATTTTAAATTGGGGGTTCATGCTAGTTGGTATGGCAGCATTTGTTTATTGGATGAAACAATTAAAAGGTTTTAACGATAACAATGAAGAGAGAAAATACGTAGTTTCTCATTCTTTTTTAGCAGAAGATAAGCAGTAAATACTGTTTTAGTTTATCATAAAAAAAGCTTTAGCAAACCATTTGCTAAAGCTTTTTGTTTATTAATGAAGCTGTTTTCCTAACAGCTATTTTAAATAACACGATTATAGCCAACCAATAAATATATCCAAAGGTCAAAATAGTATCCTATTTAATAATTTAACACCAGGTGTTTACTTTATTATTATTAGAAGTTTTAATACAAATAATCGCGTAATAAAAAGATTCTTTGCAACATAATTATTGAAAATTTGAATAGCAAAAAGGCTTAAAACTGTTGTTTTAAGCCTTTTTTGTTACTATTTTTTTTAAAAAATCCCTATTTCAAACTAATTTATTTGTTAATATTGTAGTCTTTTTCCTTCTTTATAAAATTTAGATATGTAAAATCTATGGTTTTTAATCTAATTATAATCAGATTGATCGAAAAGAAAAAAAACTCCTTTTTTTTAACAAATAAAGCCCTTTAATTTACATCAAGCCAAATACATATTAATACACAGCTTTTGAAATGAAGAAAATCAATCTAATAATAGCGAGCTTTTTATTTACAGCATACAATTTATACAGCCAGGATATTGCAACTACACTTAGCTCAAATACTGATGATTATTTAAAATATTTAGCTGATAATAGTGAAAGTGCTGAAGCTGTAATTGCATCAAATGATATTCGTGGTTTGATTGATTTAAATATTTCAAATATTGAAAATGAACAATTAGAGGTGGTATTGGATAGTGATTTAAGAGATACTGGAATTGTAAAAATTGTAAACGTTAAAACAGGAAAGCGAATTCGTAGAAAAGTCTCTTTTTTTAAAGGGCAAATTAAAATACCTGTGCAAGATGCTAAAAAGGGAATTTATGAAGTGCAAGTAAAAACTTCCAACTCATCCAATAAAATCAAAAAGCGTTTTTCAGTTAAGTAACAATTTAATTATAAATTAAATTAAAAAGCAGCTAATCCGTTCGGAATAGCTGCTTTTTAATTTAATTGAAAACAAGAATCTTATGATTTTACCACTATTTATTTCTAGGTAACCCAATTTGTGTACCTATTACACTTTCATCTGGTTGTGTAATAACTGGGCAGTTAATAATTGCTCCAGTTGCTGTTAGTAAACTTGATAGTGAATTATCTAATGGGCTTGGGTTAGCATTTCCACGGAAAGGAATCAAAATACCGTCAGCCAATAAATCATTTATTTGATCAAAACTTGTTAATATAGAGCGTTCCTCAACGGGTACTGTAAATTCAGTAATATGTGCATCCCACATTGGTGCGTATCTTTCATCACTTGGATCAATTGGGAATGTATTTGTTGGATCATTTACTTGCCTTTCACTCAATGAAGCTGTATTTAATCCTTGGAATCCTAGTGGATCACCTGCCTCGGGTGTAAGACCGTTTGCCGTTGGGCTAAAAGGTAACATTGAACCTCCCGGGAATAAACCAAATGTTGGTAAATTAGCTAATCTTGGTGCAAAAACTCCTAATTCAATAGTTGCTGGTGCAGGATCAGAAGTATCAGTTACAATATGGAAATAAAATTGTTTCCCATCATGCCATCCGTCCAATAATTGCATTACTACTGAAGCTTGATCTATAGCCAAGTTTGGATTGTTTAAATCATCTTCTTGCTCTGGTCCGTTTCCATCAGGGTGAGGAATCCTGTCATGAATACCTGTACTATTAGCCACTGGTTGTGCATTAATTACTACACCACTAGGTAACACTACGTATGATGACCATGCATCATCAGCAATAGCTCCGGGGTTAACTTCTGCTGGTGGAAATCCGAATAATGCTCCATCTTCAGAAGCACCACCTGCAACTAAAGATCTTTTAGGTGAAAAATCAACTGATCCTTCAAACACTAATCTACCATCCTTAGTAAATGTTCCGTTTTGTACTCCATCAGAACCTAAGGCTGCAGCCATACGTGGTGCAAATATAACTCCTAGCTGTTCTGCCATTGCTCTGTCCGAAGCTTCAGTAATTACATAATAAAGCGTTCTTGGACCACTTGATGTTGTTTCCCATCCTTTAAACATTGGAAATCTTGCTGTTGGCCCAGCAGGAACTACTGATCTATCCACTCTAAAATCAATACCTAAAACACTTGGTAAAAATACATTTTGCTCAGCGGTAAAACTTAACGCTGGATTACTTGCGTTGTAAGGAACTCCTCCATCTTGTCTGATACTTTTTAAAAGCATGTAAGCTTCTGAAGGTAATTCAACTCCTGGTCCATCTCCTGGTCCGTCAATTACTGGGACATCATCCTCACCACAACTCATTAGTAACATACCTGCTAAAAGGGCACTTGCGAATATTTTATTTCTATTTTTCATGATTTTATTTTTTAAAGTTAATATTGTAAAATGATATAATTTAGCAGGCCTGCAATATTTCAAATCATTTATGCTTTCTACACAAATTCAGTCAATCAGCTTTCAAAATACTAACTAAAAAAAATAAAAAAACTTTCAATTAACTGATTATCAGTTAATTATATTTATAACTTTTTTTAAGTTTTGTTTAATCGGTTCATGCTAGTGTTAGCTAGATTACTTTTAATCTTTTTAAATAGCATATAAAAACAATATAATTTTGGCAAAAATGGAGTGTGTTTTTTAGCATTTTATTAAAATTTTATTGAATTTAATTGTATTGCGTCAAAATCAATTTAGGATCAATTTTTAAATAAAATAATTCATTTGAAAGTCCTTTTTTAATCGTTACTGAACTTTAAGAATAACTAAATCTGGATTTTTTTTGTGCTTCCTCTATCATAGAAATAAAAAATTCTACATTTTTGTTTGAGTATTTTAAAATCCAAACTAATATTACAGCTAGTGCAAAAAAAAGCTTCTGTTTCATACACAGAAGCTTTAAATCTTACTTTTCTATTAATTTTATTATAAGTCGAAACCTAAATCAGTACGATAATACATATCCTTAAATTTAATTTTCTTTACATTTTTATATGATACTGCCAATGCCTCTTTAAAATCATTACCAAAAGAAGTGACTGCTAACACCCTACCTCCGTTGGTAACTACTTTACCATCGTTTAATGTAGTTCCTGCCTGAAAAACAATGGAATCTTCAACAGTATCAATGCCTTTAATTTCATCACCTTTATTATAGGCTTCAGGGTAGCCGCCCGCAACGGTCATTACCGTAACGGCAGTACGGGGATCTAAATCCAACGTAACTTCATTCAAGGTTTGATTACCAACGTTGATAAAAAGATCAACCAAATCATTTTTAACACGTGGTAGCACGGCTTCAGTTTCAGGATCACCCATTCTAACGTTGTATTCGATTACCTTAGGCTCGTTTCCAACTTTAATTAAACCAATAAATATAAAACCTTTATAATCGATATTTTCTTTTGCTAAACCTTCAACCGTAGGTTTTATGACTTTATTTTCAATTTTGGCCATAAAGGCATCATCCGCAAAAGGAACTGGAGAAATGGCGCCCATACCACCCGTATTTAAACCTGTATCGCCCTCACCTATTCGTTTATAATCCTTGGCTGTTGGTAATGTAATGTAATTTTTACCGTCAGTTAACACAAAAACGCTTAGTTCAATACCATCTAAAAACTCTTCAATAACCACTTTTTGACTAGCCTCACCAAACTTACTATTGGTTAACATATCGGTTAGTTCTGTTTTTGCTTCGGCTAAATTTTCCAAAATTAACACCCCCTTACCTGCTGCCAATCCATCAGCTTTAAGTACGTATGGTGGTTTTAAAGTTTCTAAAAAAGCATGTCCTTTTTCAACGGTTTCGGCAGTAAAACTTTCGTAAGCCGCTGTTGGAATGTTGTAGCGTACTAAAAATTCTTTAGCATATTCCTTACTTCCTTCCAATTGAGCCCCTTCGGCTGATGGCCCGATAACTTTAACTGATGCTAATTGCGGATCATTTTTAAAAAAGTCTGAAATTCCAGCAACCAGTGGCACCTCAGGACCTACAACTACCATTTCAATAGTTTCAGTAAGTACAACTTCCTTAATTTTATCAAAATCAGTAACATTTATAGCTAAATTAGTGGCGATGCTTGCTGTACCAGCATTTCCTGGAGCTACAAATAACTTTGAACATAAATTACTTTGAGCTAATTTGTACGCAAAAGTATGCTCTCTACCTCCTGATCCTACAATAAGAATATTCATTATAACTTTTTTGAATTTATTTTAAAATGCAAAAATACTCAATTACAATCAATTGTTATGGGCAAATGACAGATCAAATATGCGGTATATTCTGTGAGTAGATGAAAATTTAATTTCACAAAATTCGCTTATACAAGCTGCTGAAAATTACATTATGCCAAATAGGTTTACGAAAACAACTATTACTAATTTTAAATGAGTTGGGAGTATAAAATAAAGCTAAGTAACCTAGTAGGCTGAGTCTTGACCTTTTAAAAGAATAAGTAGCGTATCAAACATTATTTTTATATCCATAAGTATGGACCAATTTTCGATATAAAAAACATCAAATTTTATTCGATTAATAATATCTTCATCTGATTTAATTTCGCCTCTGTAACCTTTAATTTGAGCTAAACCTGTAATTCCAGGTCTTACAGAATGCCTAAATACAAACTGATACTTATCTATTTTTTTTGCATATGCCTCCGTATAACGAGGTATGTGAGGCCTTGGTCCAACTACGGACATATCGCCTTTTAAAACGTTTACAAACTGCGGTATTTCATCAATACTGGTCCGGCGTAAAAAACGCCCCAATTTGGTGACTCTTTCATCCGCTTCGGATACATGCAAACGCTTTTCATTCCCTTCTACGCTAAGTGACCTAAATTTATAACACATGAACTCCCCGTAGTTTACCCCGTTACGCTTGTGCTTGTAAAAAAGGGGGCCTTTGCTATCCAGTTTTATAAGAATAAACATTAACGGTGTTAACCACGAAAGGATGCCAATAATCACTACAAAAGATATTATAATATCGATACTCCTTTTTACTATAACGTTTGTGGAATCATGCAGTGGCATATTTGGTATGGATAACACTGGCAAATAATCGTAATAATCCGTTTTTAGATTAGAAACTGGTACTTTTTCTACATTTGGGATAAATTTTAATACAATTCCATTGCTTTCGCAGAAGTTCACAATTTCATTATTTTGAATGCTTGACACTTCGTGTAAGGCGCAATAAACTTCGTCAATCCTGTTTTCTTTCAAATAAGTGATTCCTTCGGAAATTTTATTAGGTAACTGATCTGCAAATACTCCTTGTATGTAGTACCCCATTTCAGGTTTGGATTCAAAATAATTAATCAATTCTTGTGTTTGTGCTGAACTACCAAAAACTAAAACCAAACGTTTGTTACCTCCAAAATACTGACGGTACTTTTGCAACAAAAAATAAACCGCAAATTTAGCTGCTGAAATACCTAAAATGGTAATCCCTAAAAACAAAAAGGTATCCGTTCCTGAAATTGTTCTTGTTTTTACAATACCATAATAAGAGTATAAGACAAGCATTAACATAAACGCCTGCTTTATTAGTAGACGGATAATTTTTAATACCGATGTAAACCTATAAACATTGTAAAAACGCACCCAAATTGCTGCTGCTATCCAACCAATTCCCAGATAAACATAAAAGAATAAACTTTCGGACTTACCCAAAAAAAGGTAAGCGCATAAGCTTAAGGCCACCAAATCGAACAATACAATTAGCGGTCTTATTAAAAATGAATATCCTTTTAAAACTTTAGGCATTTAAGACTTTTTAGTTTTTATATAGGCATCAAACGTTTTGTGTTCCTTTTTATGCAACTTTTCAGAAGATAATTTCTTAAAGTAATCGTAAGTTTTTTTCAGTCCTACGTGTCGTGCAACTTTAGGTTCCCAGCCCAATATTTTTTTGGCCACTGAAATATCCGGACGACGTTGTAATGGATCATCCACAGGTAAATCCTTGTAAACTACTTTTTGGGTTGTTCCTGTTAACTTAATAATTTCATCCGCAAAATCACGTATGGAAATTTCCGATGGGTTTCCAATATTAACGGGTTGCGAATACTCGGACAATAACAAACGAAATAATCCCTCTATTTGATCTTCAATAAAACAAAAAGATCGGGTTTGTGAGCCATCACCAAAAACGGTTAAATCTTCGCCACGCAATGCCTGACCTATAAATGCAGGAATTACCCGTCCATCGTTTAATCGCATTCTGGGCCCGTAAGTATTAAAAATACGCGCAATACGAACAGGTACTTTATGAAAAGTATGGTAAGCCATAGTCATTGCTTCCTGAAAGCGTTTTGCCTCATCATACACCCCACGTGGTCCAACGGAATTTACATTTCCGTAATAATCCTCAGTTTGTGGGTGTACTAAGGGGTCACCATAAACCTCGCTTGTAGAAGCTATTAAAATAGTAGCTCCTTTGGCCAAGGCTAAACCCAAACAATTATGCGTACCCAGCGATCCTACTTTTAATGTTTGAATAGGAATTTTTAAGTAATCAATAGGACTTGCAGGAGATGCAAAATGGAGTATGTAATCCAAATCCCCTTCTATGGAAATATGAGTACATACATCATGTTCAATAAATGTAAAGCTGGGGTGATCCGTTAAATGAGCCAAATTATCAAAGCTACCCGTAATAAAATTATCCATTCCAATTACTGAGTAACCTTCTTTTATAAATCGATCACATAAATGCGAACCCAAAAAACCAGCAGCACCAGTTATTAAAACACGTTTTGGAATTTTAGACATTAACAATTTTTTATTTTCTGAAAAATACAAAAACATAGCGTATTTACGAGTATTTGCTGTTGTTTTCAGCTATACCCAAGCTACTTGCTAGTCAACCAATGCTTAAATACGATATGCATAGTAACTCGCTTATTTATACCTTTATTTTAAGAAGTTTCTAAAATTTGTGCTATTATTTTTTTTGTAATGGTATAAGTGGGCTTTACGCCAGAAGTGCCTAAACCCCCTGAAGCAAGCGTACTTCCTGTTTCTAAAGGATTGTCCGATGCGTAGTAAGCATACCTTACCTGTATAGAATCCGCAATACTTTTCCGAATCTTTGACGCCGCCTGAATCGCTTTTTGATAATGAGCTCCTTCCATTTCTAATCCAATAACGTTCCACGTGGAATCATGAAAAAATTGAAGCAAATCCCGATTTTGTAGTGATGTTCCCAAAACAGTAACCATGCTTCCTTCAAGACAATCAATATCGGTATCCTCAAAATCTTTTAAAGAAAGTTCATTTTTAAAAGGGTAATTACCAGATGTACCTTCTAAAACATGCGCTGTAGGGATCATCAAATCGCCTTTTCCTCCTTGTAAAATACCTGCTTTTCCCATGACAGAAACCGAAATAACATTCATGTAAAACAAGGTTTCGTTAGGTGCTTTGTAAGGTTTTAGCAACTCATCCATAGCTTCAAACGCTTGCTCACCAAAAGCATAATCCATAACCAAAATTACGGGTGCATTTGGTTTATTATAGGTAGGCAAATGTTCAATTTTACCAGTATCAAAAAGTTGTACATCAATGTGTGAACTACTGCTGTCCTCCACCATAACCATCCCATTCTTTAAGGCGTATGATTTTACCTTATTGCGTATTTCCTTACTATTTTTATTACTCAGTTTAACAAAAATTTCCATATCGCTTTTTCCAGCATAAGCCTTACCTAAAGCATCTTTTGCAAACAATGTATTCATTACGCTGTGCATATTTGAACTTATAATGTGCAACGGGCGCTCAAACAAGTTTAAATTATGAATGCGTTTTTTAATTTGATACGCCCAAAATGACGAATGGATATGGTGCCCAATGCGTTCCCTTAAAACTGGACTAAAAGTAATTTCGCGCTTGTTTTTAATGGTAACCTCTTCTAACGAAAGTTTACCTAATCCATAAATAACATCAATAAATCGATCTGGATTTTGAGTGCTGGCAAATTTGTCATATACCTCAATAATTTCATTAAAACTACGCCCTAAAATATTAGCTAAATGAGCCATAGCGATGTCTCGCTCCTTGTTTGATAATGTTTTTTGCTCTGCAAACTTTACTAATTTGTTCCAATCGCGCGTAAAACATAAATCATCCTCTTGCTGGATCCGTTTTCTTATTTTTTCGGATTCCATGTACATAAATGTCAAGTGGGTAAGAATATCATAAATTTCTGATCGTCCACGGGTAATTTCAATATTCATTTGATCAGCATCCACGCGATAACAATTACGACGCCTTTTTTTTGGAATAATCACCTCAAAATGAGCATTTTTGTATCCTTCTTCGCTGGTTAAATTAACGTATCTACACTCTTCAATACCCTCTGGCAAACGCTCTAACACATAGAGTAATCCATTTAATTCTACCTTTTCTTCATTAATTGAACCATAAATTTCAGGACGTAAAACCAGCATAGCTTCCCGCAAGGTTTCACCCGATACGCCTAAAGGCTTATAGTATCCCCTATTAAATAAATGACGCATACCAATATACAATCGTTCAATGGCATTGGTACTCTCTTGTGCTCTGGTTTGTTCGTTTTTAGCTATGTAGTTTTGCATGTATTTATTGCGTGTAATTTTGAGTTAAAATATCCGCAATTTTTCGATCATTTGAAAGCCTTGGCAATTTATTTTGACCTCCAAGCTTACCAATCGATTTCATGTACTCCGTAAATCCACCCGTATTGACTATTTTAATTTTTAATGGTTGAAGGATTTTACCCGTAATTAAATCTTTATAATAGGAGTTTTGTTCCTGTAAATTGACATCAATTTCATGCGCCAATTCCTCCAAATGTGTCGGAGTTTCAGCAAATTCTACAAACCATTCGTGATAAGGCAGTCCTTCAGCAGAGTTTACTTGTGGTGCCACCGTAAATTCCTGAATTACATGTCCTGTTTTATCACTTGCCGCTTGCATAGCCTGCTCCACCTCTTTTGCAATAACATGCTCTCCAAATGCTGAAATAAAGTGTTTAATACGACCTGAAACGACTATACGATAAGGCTTAATTTCAGTAAATTTAACTGTATCACCAATATTATAGCACCAAAGCCCTGCGGTGGTTGAAATTAACATGACGTAGTTGACTCCAATTTTCACCTCTTTAATGGTGATTCGCTTCGGATTTTCATCAAAAAATTCGTCGGCTTTTACAAACTCATAAAAAATTCCAGAGTTTAGCTGTAACAGCATTCCTTCATTATTCTGTTTGTCCTGATAGGCAAAAAAACCTTCCGAAGCTGGATACAATTCAATACTAGGTATACTTTTACCTATTAACTTTTCAAAAATAGCCCGATAAGGCTCATAATTTACACCGCCATATATAAACAGCTCAAAATTAGGGAAAACATCTTTTATAGGCTTTCCTGTACGCGCAACAATACGTTCAAAATACATTTGTACCCAAGGAGGAATCCCACTAATAATTCCCATAGGTTCAGGCAAGGTTTCATCAATAATAGCTTCAACCTTTTGTTCCCAATCATCAATACAATTGGTTTTCCAACTAGGCATTCTATTTTTTTGCAAATACTTGGGAATGTAATGCGCTACAATACCCGAAAGCCTTCCCAAATTGACTCCATTTTTATCAGTAAGTTCAGGGCTTCCCTGTAAAAAAATCATTTTATTATCCACAAATCCGGTTTTGCCCGTTTCGTTGATGTAGCTTAAAATGGCATTTCTTGCTGCATTGGTATGCGTTGGCATGGATTCGTGGGTAATGGGTATATATTTTGACCCACTGGTGGTACCTGAAGTTTTGGCATAATATAAAGGCTTTTCAGGCCACAAAACATCCGCCTCTCCGGCAACCATCCGATCCACATAAGGTCTCAATGCCTCATAATCTCTAATTGGCACTTTGCTAACAAAATCTTGATAGGATGTAATTTCAGAAAACTGATGATCCTTACCAAAAGCTGTGTTTTTAGCTTTGTTAATTAAATACCTAAAGACTTCCTCTTGTGTTTCTATAGGGTTATTTGACCATTTATCAATTGATCGTTGTACCCATTTTGCAAATAATTTAGCTGCAAATGCTTTTACTGACATAAAATTATTTTTCGAAATCAATATAATCGGAAGGATTCAATGCTTGTCCTTTTTCCCAAAGTTCAAAGTGTAAATGTGGTCCCGTACTAAACTCGCCAGTAGATCCTGCTATTGCAATCACCTCACCCGCTATAACAATATCGCCTTGCTTTTTAAGTAGCTTGGCGTTGTGTTTGTATACTGAAAGTAAGCCTGATGTATGTTTTAATAAAATCACATATCCTGTATCAGGTGTCCATTCCGAAAATACGATTACCCCTTGTGTTGCTGCTTTTACAGGCGTATCCTTATCCACTGCAATATCTACGGCATAATGTTTCAATTTGTAATCAAATTTACTGGTCACTGATCCTTTTACTGGAGGAATAAACAAATATTCCTGCTCCAAATCGCTTGAATTTTTTACAGTATACTTTTCCTTTTTTTCAACCTCTTTCCTAAGCTCAATATCCTCCGCAGATGGCTTTAAATTTACCGTTGAAAGTTCTTTTTTTATATCCTTATCCACAGAATCTTTACTAAACGATTCTGCCGAAACCTGACCAGTCAATACTTTTTTGATGGATTCGTAATATTTTTCATTGTAACGTACTTTGTCCAGTATAGAATCTGTTTCGTATGCCAATCGATTGGCTTTTTCGGACAATTCAGATGAAGAATATCCAGGAATATATTCTCGCAAAGGCGAAAAAGCAATTAAAAAAATAGTTCCAGTAATTAATAATAGCGAGGTAATCATTACCAAAACAAACACATTTAAGCGTGTTAATTTAAAAGACACTTGCTCTTCAAACGTATTTTCGTTCAAAATTACTAAACGGTATTTGTTTAGTAATTTTGTTGCAATTTTTCCTTTTTTCTTAGTTGGTGCTTCCATTGTGTAAATAAGATAACAAATATACACAAGTTTGTATTTATCTTGTTGATGCTATTTCTTTCATTACATGACACAAATCACTCAAAGTATCCCTAAAAGTTTCTATAAGTAAATGTTATATAAAAATATATAAATTATAAGAATTCATAATAAAAAGGACTTCTATAAGTTTACGCTGCTGCAGAAATAAAAAAACTTGATGCAATTACACGAATGCTGATCAGAAAGTGGCTTAAAAGGCTTTATTTTAGTTTTTAGCCTCTAAAATGTAAATTTTTGAAGAAAATTCAGTGTTTTTAATTGCTTTTAGGTTTGACAGACATCCAACGGCAAAAGCACGAAAATAATTTACTTTTTTGTATTTATACTTTTCCGAAAGTAAGGAAACATAAAAAGCATCAAAGCACATGGGTTTTGTTTGTATTAATTTAAAATGATATTCGTCTGCTAATTTTGAAATTGCGTTTTCAGAAAAATGCCAAAGATGTCTGGGTACATCATATGCTGCCCAAAATTTTCCATAAAAGGAAGCATCGTAACTTTTAAAATTTGGTACTGCAATTACAATTTTTCCATTTAGTTTTAGCAAACGCTTAAATTCATTAAACTGTGCTTCCAAATCGGGAACGTGTTCCAATACATGCCACATGGTAATTATATCAAACTTTTGACCAATTTCGTTGGTTTTGCTTACGCAATCAATACCTTTTTCTTCAGCTTTTGATTTGGCACCTTGGTTAGGCTCCGCCCCTATTACATTCCAAGACTTATTTTTTAAAGCTTCCAAAAATGACCCTGTGCCACAACCAATATCTAAAACTGATGCTTTGCTTTTTGTGGTAATTGAATAAAGTAAGCTTGTTTTACTTTTAATAGTAATTTTTTTTACTGCTTGATATAGTTTATCAATTAAACTTGTTTTCGCATCGGTATGCGAAATATAATCTTCACTTTCGTAATAAAAGCCTAAGTTTTCAGGAATGGGTCTTGTTTGATACAAATCTAAGTTAGCATTGTACACCAATTCAAAATTGTGTTGCGACACTGAAAAATCTTTAATTTTGAGCTTATTCATTAGGTAGGTTCCACGTGGAACTATGCTTTTTAATTAACTAGTTTTACAAATTCAGAATTATCCCATAAGTTTTCTAATTGAAAATAAGTTTTGGCATCTTCTTTTAATTCGGGCTCAAGCTCAAATGTTTTACATAAGAAAAATAAGCATTCATCAATTTTAGATTGTAGATTCTTAATTATTGCTATTTGATAATAATTCCAAGAGTATGTATAAAGATCATTTAAATAGTTAAACACTTTTATTGATTCATCATAATTACATTTTTCTTTTAAATATAGCCCTTTGTAATATGTTAACTGGTATTTTTGGTTATGATCTAATCCCGCTTCTAATTTAGCGTATTCTTTAAAAGCAATTTCATTATCATCAATTAAACTAAAAGTATTGTTTAAAAGTTCAATGACCAAATCATCTTTAAAATGAACAGCTAAAATATACTTAAGCCCTTTTAAAGAATTTTCCACATCATTATTTTTCAAATGAAACTGAATACTATAAAGCCGAGCAGTAAAATTGCTTGGATCTACTTTCAAACAATCATTTACAGCGTTTATAAATACTTGCTCACCTACTTCGGGTAATATCTCCGATAAACAATTCATCTTAGATTCAAGTATTTTTATATTGGTAGCATCAATTGAAAGCGCCTTGTCGAAAAACGCAACAGCCGTTTTCAGTTCACCTTTTTTATAATACAATGTGCCTTTATTTGCATATGCTAGCGTTGCCTTATCATCTAATTGAATCGCTCTATCTAATAGATCAAGTGCATTATCGAGATTACCACGCTCAATTTGAAAAGCTGCATATCCAATATATTTATCTACATCCTCTTGGGAAGGATTGCTTTTTTCATTAATTGAAAATTCCAAATTGGTAATCCCTCTTGAGCTCAATTCAGCTTCAAAATTATCTTTTGTAGTTGAAAAGTTCTTTTTATCATCAAATTTGTCCATTGTATAATTTACTTAATAACGGACTCTAAATATAGTAATTTATATCTTACTACCTCCCCAAATACACCAACAATACCGAAATATCACTTGGAGATACTCCACTAATACGAGATGCTTGTGCAATAGTTGCAGGACGTATTTTACTCATTTTTTCGCCCGCTTCAAATGATAGTGACTTCAACTTTTTATAATCGAAATCAGCTGGGATTTTTACATGCTCTAAGCGTGAAAGTTTATCGGCATTATTTTTTTCCTTTTCAATGTAGCCGGAATATTTTACTTGAATTTCTGCTTGGTCAAGAATTTCTTGATTCAATTCATTTTCTTCAATATACTCTTTTATAATGCCAACTTGGCTTATATCGGACAGAGCAATTTGCGGACGTGACAATACTTTAAATATTTTATCACTATGCTTCATTACAGAAGATCCTTTTTCTTCCAATATAGGATTGGCATCTTTTTCTGAAATACTTGTCTTTTTCAGAAAACTTATAAAGGCATTAGATTTTGTTTGCTTTGCTTCCATAGCGCGCATTCTATCTTCTGACGCAAGTCCTATATTATGCGATAATGGTGTTAAACGGAAGTCTGCATTGTCCTGTCTAAGCAATGTACGGTACTCTGCTCTGGAAGTAAACATACGGTAAGGCTCTTCGGTTCCTTTTGTAATTAAATCATCAATTAAAACACCTATATACGCTTCACTACGTGTTAATATAAAAGGATCTTGTTCTTTTACTTTTAATGCCGCATTAATCCCTGCCATTAAGCCTTGTGATGCCGCTTCCTCGTAACCAGTAGTTCCATTGATTTGCCCTGCAAAAAACAACCCTGAAACCAATTTGGTCTCTAACGTATGTGTTAGTTGTGTAGGCGGAAAATAATCATATTCGATAGCATAACCAGGTCTAAAGAACTTTACATTTTCAAAACCAACTACCGAACGTAACGCTTTAAATTGAACATCCTCGGGTAAGGAGGTTGAAAATCCGTTTACGTAGACTTCACAAGTATCCCACCCTTCGGGTTCCACAAATAATTGATGACGGTCTTTATCGGCAAAACGATTAATCTTGTCTTCAATAGACGGGCAATAACGCGGACCCAAACTTTTAATTGCCCCGTTAAACATTGGCGAACGATCAAAGCCTTCGCGAAGCAAATCATGCACCAAATTTGAAGTATAGGTCATATGACATGAACGCTGTTCTTTTAAAACTGCTGTAGCATTTGAATAGCTAAATTTTTCAGGATTAGCGTCGCCTGGCTGTTCAATCATTTTAGAGAAATCCAACGAACGACCATCCACTCGCGGAGGTGTTCCTGTTTTCATTCTGCCCGATTCGAAACCTAAATCAACCAACTGTTCGGTAATCCCGGTTGCGGCTCTTTCTCCTGCTCTTCCTCCTCCAAATTGTTTTTCGCCAATATGAATTAGGCCATTTAAAAATGTACCATTAGTAAGCACTACTGATTTTGCTTTAACTTCGATACCCAGAGTAGTTTTTACACCACATACCTTACCATTTTCAACAAGCAATCCAGACACCATTTCCTGATAAAAATCCAAATTTTCGGTGGCCTCTAACTTTAAACGCCACTCTTCAGCAAAACGCATTCTGTCAGATTGCACACGTGGACTCCACATGGCAGGACCTTTAGACTTATTCAACATTTTAAATTGAATTGCGGACAGGTCACTAATGATTCCACTGTAACCGCCAATAGCATCAATCTCTCTTACTATTTGTCCTTTGGCAATACCTCCCATAGCAGGATTACAACTCATTTGGGCTATGTTTTGTAAATTCATTGTAATTAGCAATGTGCTACAACCCATGTTTGCTGCTGCTGCTGCTGCTTCACTCCCTGCATGACCAGCTCCTACTACAATAACATCATACTCTTGTCCAAACATATTTTTTATATTGTTCCACGTGGAACGTGGTGTTTTGCATCCTAAAAAATAGATGTCAATTAAATTAATTACTAACGATGTTCCACGTGGAACACCATATCTATTAAACAAAAAATTAGCTGTGTTCCACGTGGAACATACTCAGTTTTTCATCCTCTTTAAGCGTCATCTTTTTTTGATCGCCATCTGATTTATCCTTGTAGCCGCATAAATGCAGTACGCCATGAACAAGTACTCTTCTTAATTCTTCGGAAAATTCAACCTCAAAATCAAGAGCATTATCCGCTACTCGTTCAGTTGAAATAAAAATGTCAGCGCCTAAGATACTACCTATCGAATTATCAAAAGTAATTATATCAGTAAGTGTATCATGATTTAAAAACTGTTTATTCAACTGTAACAAATAATCATCAGTGCAAAAAATATAAGTGATTTCTCCAACGGTTTTATCCTCCGATGCAATTACAGCTTGCAACCATTCTAAATGTTTTTCAACATTAAAATTAAAACTTACCTCGTTAAAATTAAAGTCTATCATTACAACCTTTTAATTACTTGCTATCAATAAAATACTCTTGTACTCTTTTTTTAAATTCAGGCTGCAAAGGTAATACTTGTCTATTTAATATTTCGGTTGTATTGAAATATTGTTTTATCTGCTCAGGAGTGGTGCTTTCTTTAGATTGAAACTCTTTTTGGTTGGTAGTACTCTTTCGATTATTATCCTTTCCTTGTTGAAACTGTGCCTTATCTAATTTAAATAACTGATGCTTTAAATTTACCATTCGCTTCATAGTTTCTTCACTAAAACCTTGCTCTAAAAGCTCATCTTCAACCTGCTCCATTTGATCTAAAATACGCTGTTGATTTGGGGTAATTCCCTCCTGTCGCATTTTATCTTCCAATTGATTTCGTAAATCTTGTTGCTGCTTATAAATTTCAAATATTTGCTCGTAATCCGATTCATCTTCTGATTCCGATTCTCCATCACCAGATCCTCCAGAAACCTTGCCGTTTTTACCTTTTTTGCCTTTGCCTCCATTTTTACCTTCACCATCTTTTCCTTCTCCTTTATCCCCTTCTCCATCTTTTCCATTTTCACCCTTACCACTTTTGTCTCCATCTTTTCCTTTACCATCTTTATTACCTTGCTTTCCATCTTTTCCTCCTTTACCTTTCTCACTTCCTTCACCTTCACCTTCACCAGATGTTCCTTTACCTTTGCCAGATTTCCCATTTTCACCTTCAGTTCCATCCTGTCCGGATTTACCATCTTTTCCTTCTTTACCATTCTCACCCTGGTCTCCTTTATCGCCTTCTTTTCCTTGCTTACCCTTGTCACCTGGCTCCCCTTTATCTCCTGGCTTTTTTTTGCCACCAGCCTGCTCTTTTTTGGAATCACCAGCTTGCTTTTGTTGAGACTGTAACATTTGCTCCATCGCTTTATTTAACGATTCCTGCTTTTTAATAATATCAGGAAGTTGAAATCCTTGCTTCTTTTTCCCTTCGCCTGACTTTCCGGGTTTCGTTTGTTGCTCCATTTCCATTAAAGACTTAGACAATATTAACGCCAAATCATTGGAATGCGATACTGCAAATTGTAAACTTGTGACTCCTTGACTGGTTCTATTATCCGTTATTTTATCCAAAGCTAAAGACATGTCATAATCAATGTCGGATATTAAATCATTTATCTTTATTCCCATCTTAGCGTTTCTGGACGAAATCGCAAACAAACTATCATCAATATGTTCAAAGTGCTCCCGCAATACATTTTGTCTACGTACGTGTGCTGAATAGTTAGGATCGTTTGATGTGCTTTTGCCAAAGGCATTCATATTATCCTCTTGATTTAAAGAAAACAACACTAGGTTATCTAATATTTGTCGAAGCATTTCCAAGTCCTCTTCCAACTGCTCCATACCTCCACCTCCACCACCTGCGGTTGTGGACATTTTATCCGCAAGATTTTTAAGCATAGTAGCAGCAGTTTTTTGTTTTTTTGCTCCAGCTTCATTGTTGCTCTTTTCTAAATCATTTAAAGCACCGTCCAGTTCTTTTTTAATCGTTTCTTCATATGCTGGATCATCGTCCAATTTCATGGGCTTTTTCAATTCCAAATTATGTCTTCTTAGATCATTTAGTTCATCTTGAATAATCTTCCATTCTTTATTAATTTGTGCTTGCTTTTGTGACTTTAAAGGGTCAACTGCATCTGCCAATTTCAATTCTTTATCTGATAATAATTCCAACATTTGAACAATACGCTGATGCTTGTCAATTACGTAATAACGCTTAGTTAATTCCAGCACTTGACTCAAATTCTTTTTTTGCTTCTTATTTTCTTTTTGAAGTTCATCAACCTTTTCCTGAAGTTCTTTAGGTGTCAATTTTTCTAATGCCTTTTTAATTTCATCAACTAGCTTTTTGTTTTTTTCCAGTTCTTTTTTGGTACGCTCCAATTGCTCTTTTATGGCTTCGGAATCTTTATTTTTATCCAGCTTTTCCAAAGTTTTATTCAACTTAGTAGAAAGCTTTTCTAAGGATTTTTGTTGTTTAGATTGTTTGTCTAATACATCAGATAGCTTTTTCTTTTCTTTAAACGAAAGGGTATTTTGCTGTTTTTGCAATTTTGAAAATGTTTCCAAATCCAAATCAGATTTTTGAAACTCATCTAATGATTTTGAAAATTGATCCAGTTGATTTTGTTCATTTTTAAACTCGGTTTGCTCGGCTTCTACTTTAGATAATTGACGGTAATTGAAAGTTTCACTCTTAGTAGATTTTGAACCATTGAAGGAATCATTATCAAAAACTTCAAAGTAAAATGAATAACTGGTAGCATCCTCCAAATTTAATTGATTAGGAAATTCATACGTAAAATCTGAGAAAATACCTTTTTGAATAGGAAGCTCAAACTGCTGTTTGTTTTCAGGATCGTTTTGTTTAAAATAAACTACGTTTAATCTTTTTAATCCGTAATCATCAGCTAACTGACCGTAAAATAATTTTGTATTTAATTTAGTGGTATCCGTAGCAGTCTGTACCGAAATACTAGGATTTTTATCCTTGATTACATCAATAGCAAATGCCAATTTTTCGTAAGCTTCCACATGTTTATTTGAAGTAGTAATTTGATAATCCGTAGCATTGTAAACTTGTTTAGTAAAAGAGAACTGATTCGTATTTTTTTTAAAAAGTTCCTTTTTCTCTTCCGTAGAAAATCGAACGATACTTGCATTGGACGAAGCTACAAACCAACTTATTTTTGAGCCTTCAGCCACAATTGCGTTTCCAGTATTATCGTATATTTTATCTTTTTGCTTAACATGTTTTGGTGAAGTGACCACCATTTGAAATTTATTAATACTGGGAGCTGCATTGACAAGTAATTGATATTCCCTGCTACTTTCGTCACCAGAGCTTAGCGTAAAAGGAATATTCTGAATAGGATTTTTAAAAGTATATGAAAATTTATTGTGAGCCTGCTTTTTTAAAAAATAGGTTTCATTATCATAATTAATCACCACCTGATTAGGTACTATACTTCCGTATGTAGTTACATTTAAAATAAAATCTTGTTGCTGTATAACTTCAATACGATCGTTTAAAATTTTGAAATGAAACGGTGCCGGTGGTTCATATGCTGTATTGTAATTTACTACACGCGTTAAACTTTTTCCAAACCAATCCTTTCCGTTAACTACAGTAACTAATAAAAAAACTACTAAAGGAATTAAAGCATACTTTGCATACGATAAACTCTTTTTAAAATCAATGGCCAAATTAAAAGGTATTGGCGAAAGCTGCGCTGACTTTTGTGCAATACTGGCTTCCAATAATTCCGATTTTTGATCGTTTGAACTTAGCTGCAATAAATTGACCAATTGGTCTTTGATTTCAGGAAAATGAGCACCAATAATTTTTGAAGCTTCAATACTAGAAATTCGGTTTCCAAATTTGGCTAGTTTTGCCAAGGAAATTCCAATGAACTTTATAAATAATAACAGCTCAATTCCAATAAATGTCCAAAATAGAATCCTTCTACCCTGAGTGGAAAACCATAAAAAATTTTCTAGCAATAGTACTACCAAAAAATACACTAAACCTATGGCTATAAATAGTAAACTTCCTTTAATTAATTCATTAATATAATAGCGCTTAATAAAGTTTGTTAACTTTTTAAGAATGACATTTAAATTACCCGACATACAAAATTATTAGAAGTATAAATTTACATAATTATGCTTAGAACCTATAATATCCTTTTTACAGCACTAATGACTCCTTAAATACATCCGATGTCACAAATTTTTGAGCTACGGATAAGGTTACTTTTTGAATCAATTAATCACTCAACAATTAGCACAACTATAGTATATTTGCCGTAAAAATTAAATTATGTCAACACCTGTTAGAGTTCGCTTTGCACCCAGTCCCACTGGACCTTTACATATTGGAGGCTTACGTACTGCTTTATATAATTATCTATTTGCTAAAAAACACCAAGGTACTTTTGTATTACGCATTGAGGATACCGATCAAACACGTTTTGTAGAAGGCGCAGAAAATTATATAAAAGAAGCTTTGGATTGGTGTGGTATAAGTTATGACGAAGGTCCTGATAAAAATGAGAAATTTGGTCCTTACCGACAAAGTGAACGTAAAAGTCTATACCGTAAATATGCTGAAGATTTAATTGCAAAGGGTGCTGCTTACTACGCTTTTGATACTGCCGATGAATTAGATTTCCACAGAAAAGATCATGAAGCCAAAGGCAAAACATTTATTTACAACTGGCATAATCGTTTAAAGCTTGAAAATTCTTTAAGCCTTTCGGCAGAAGAAACTAAAGCAAAAATTAAAGCTGGTGATGCCTACGTAATTCGTTTTAAAACACCTGAAGGAGAAACTTTAGAAATGCATGACGAAATACGTGGTGATATTAGCATTAATACCAATGTTTTGGACGATAAAGTATTGTTCAAAAGTGATGGGATGCCTACCTATCACCTAGCCAATATTGTTGATGATCATTTAATGGAAATTACTCATGTAATCCGTGGTGAAGAATGGTTACCATCCATGCCACTGCATATACTATTGTACAAAGCTTTTGATTGGAAAGCACCAAAATTTGCACATTTATCCTTATTGCTTAAGCCTGTAGGGAAAGGAAAATTGAGTAAACGTGACGGTGATAAATTAGGTTTTCCAGTATTCCCCCTAAATTGGACCGATCCAAAAACTAACGAAGTATCATCAGGATATCGCGAAGCAGGTTTTTATCCGGAAACGGTAGTTAACTTTCTGGCACTACTGGGCTGGAACCCTGGCACAGAACAAGAAATTTTTAGCTTAGCAGAATTAATTGAAGATTTTGATTTAAAACGTGTGAATAAATCTGGAGCTAAATTTGATCCAGAAAAAAACAAGTGGTTCCAACAACAATATTTACAACAACAAACAGATGCAGATTTAGCTAAAGCATTTGAATCTATTTTAACTGATAAAGGAATTACTACATCGCTTCCGCTAGAAAAAATAGTGAGCATGTTGAAAGAGCGTGCCGTTTTCCCTGCTGATTTATATGATTTAGGAAAGTTCTTTTTTAAAGCGCCTACCGAATACGATAAAAAAGCAGCCAAAAAAGCTTGGAAAGAAGGTACTGCCGAATTAATGCAAGAACTTGTTGAAAAGATCAAAAGCATCGCTGACTTTTCTGCTGCAAATGCTACTGCAGAAATTAAAGCTTGGATTACAAGTAAGGAGATTGGTTTTGGAAAAGTAATGATGCCATTACGTTTGGCTTTAGTAGGTTCTCTTATGGGCCCTGATGTGTATGAAATTGCTGCTATGCTTGGTCGAAATGAGACTATTAATAGACTTGAAAATGCTATAAAAAACTTGTAATTATGATTTTATTAGCCGTACTCCTCCCCTGGTTATCTTTTATGTTACGCGGTAAAATACTCACCGGTATTTTATGCTTACTACTACAAATAACACTTATAGGCTGGATACCCGCTTCTATTTGGGCAGTAGCATCACTTGTGGATAAACGGAATAAAAATCGAGTTAAAGATTTGGAAAGAAAATTACAATCTAAATCCTGATAATTAAAAAGAGGCAATGCCTCTTTTTTTGTATCTTATTAACAACTAAATTAGTATCAACTAAAATTCCATTATCATGTTTGGTATACCATTTTTACCCATTATTATTTTTTTATTTGTAGTACTTATTGCTGCAGGTGTATTTACCGTAAAGCAACAAACCGCTGCCATTATTGAACGCTTTGGAAAATTCCATAGCATTCGACAGTCTGGTTTACATTTTAAAATTCCTTTAATTGATAAAATTTCTGGACGCTTGAGTTTAAAAATTCAGCAATTGGATGTAATTGTTGAAACTAAAACTAAAGATGATGTGTTTGTAAAACTTAAAGTATCTGTACAATTTAAGGTTATTAAAGAAAAAGTATATGATGCCTTTTATAAACTTGACTATCCACACGATCAAATCACCTCCTATGTTTTTGATGTAGTTCGTGCCGAAGTTCCAAAAATGAAATTAGATGATGTATTTGAACGTAAAGATGATATTGCCATTGCCGTTAAAGGTGAACTCAATGATGCTATGATGGATTATGGTTATGACATTATTAAAACCTTAGTTACTGATATTGATCCAGATGAGCAAGTTAAAGAAGCTATGAACCGTATAAACGCGTCAGAACGTGAAAAAATAGCTGCACAATACGAAGGTGACGCGCAACGTATTTTAATTGTAGAAAAGGCCAAAGCAGAAGCTGAGAGCAAACGTTTACAAGGACAAGGTATAGCCGATCAACGTAGAGAGATTGCTCGAGGATTAGAAGAATCTGTTGATGTATTAAACAATGTTGGTATTAATAGCCAAGAAGCCTCTGCCCTAATTGTAGTTACTCAACATTATGATACGTTACAATCTATTGGCGAACATACTGGAAGCAATTTAATTTTATTACCAAACTCTCCACAAGCTGGTAGCGATATGTTAAATAATATGATAGCTTCATTTACGGCCTCTAACCAAATTGGTGAAGCGATGAAAGTACAAAATGCGGCCAAAGGAATTACTAACAAAAAATCAAGTTCGAAACGCAACCCTGACACTGAAATTTGATAATTTAATTTAAAAAAGAAAAAACCCGTTTAAACATTGATTTAAGCGGGTTTCATTTTATACTGATATATTTCATTCACTTTAAAAAAATCATTAAATAAAATTGATTTATAAAAGCTATTTAAAATAATTAAAATTTATACTGATTATTTAGTAATCATTTTTTTTTATTTGATATTTCCATTTTTTTAAAGCCTTATATCCCTTAAATATATTTGGAGGCTTTATTGCTATATATCCTAATAATCCACTAGTAGGTATTATAAATAGTAATAATGGAGCTAGAATTGGTGTTTGAGAAACTAGAATTATTCCACCAATTCCTGTGAATGAAGCATAAGTGCCAAA
Organism: Aquimarina agarivorans; assembly: GCF_000218485.1. Lineage (GTDB taxonomy): Bacteria > Bacteroidota > Bacteroidia > Flavobacteriales > Flavobacteriaceae > Aquimarina > Aquimarina agarivorans. The sequence goes on from NZ_AFPB01000124.1 coordinate 68,660, forward strand.
ATATGCACTCAGTGGAATCGTCATTAATAAAGGATTCTTTTTAATTTTCTTTATTTGAGTCAATGAAATTTTAGTATCCCTAACCATTATAGTATTGTCATCAATAAACTTTAAACGTCCTGATCTTTTTTTCCATCTAAAGTTTTAACACGAATACGCTTACCCTCCTTTATTTCGATGGTTTTATTCTTATTTTCGTTATTAATTGATAATACCCGCTGCTGGGCACTCATAATAAAGCTTATAAATAAAAAGCTGAAAACTAATATTCTTTCCATTTGATTAATAATTTTAATGAAATATCTATAATTTCTTCTGAAAATGATAGCCTATTATTTTATAATCTTGATTAAAATAAAATTTATGTGAGCGTGAATTAAACACGTAAGAATTTAATTCAATAGTATCATAATCTCTTTTAGAACACCATTCTTTTATTTCCGACTCAAAAATACGTCCATACCCTTTTGATTGATATGCAGCATCAATCACTACGTTATCAATTTCAAGCTGTTTTCCACAATAAAATCGAGTTGTGGTCCAACCACTTGTCAATCCGATAAGCTCATCAGATACAAAAAAACCAAAACATACATAATTAGTATAGGTAAACATTTCATTAATGTAAGTACGAATTTGATCTTCTTTATACTCACCTAATTGTAATGCTAAAGGGAGCATCCTATCCATATCAGCTACAGATAATAATCTAACTTTTGATGTTTCGTTACTCATTGATTTAAGCAATTTAAAGTGGTTTACAAACTAAATACTATAACTTTTAAAATAAATTGATTTAATCAAATTTTAACTCTTTTGCTTCTTCAGCTAATAATTCATTACTATCCTCCAAAGCCTCATCAATGAATTGTTTAGCAGCATCAGTTATTGGATTATTTGTTAAATATTCACCTAAAATTAATAGTGCTGCTATTCGCGTACCTACTTTCTTTTTTGCCGTTCCAAACAATGGAGCAAAGTCATCATAGGCTACATCATTTGCTAATTCTTTAATTTTAGCCTTGGTAATTAGCTGTTTTTCTGCCGGAAGGTTGGTATACTTTTTACCTAATTTTTGAATTTCGCTAATAGCACTTTTCGGTTGACCTCCCCCACTATTAGTTGGTTTATTAGCTTGTGGTTTGGTTGGTTTTGGTTGATGCTTTGCCCAACTGTCCTTTAAACCTACTGTTTTATTAAACACTAACGCTTGCGCAGAAGTATCTAAATCAAGTGTAAAGTAACCTAAACGCTGAAACTGAAAATGAGTTCCCAATGTTGCATTTTTTAAATATGGCTCTACAAACGCTTGAACAATTTTTAAAGAATCTTTATTCACAAATTCCATAAAACTTTTATCCTTATGTGCATCTGGTGCTTCATCAGTAAATAATCGATCATAAACGCGTATTTCTGCAGGGATAGCGTGTTTTATAGAAACCCAATGCAATGTCCCTTTTACTTTTCGTAATGAAGCTTCGCTCCCACTACCCGATTTACTGTCAGGGTCATAAGTACAATGAATTTCATTAATATTACCTTCAGCATCTTTTACTACCGTTTCTCCTTTAATAATATAGGCACTTTTTAAACGTACCTCCTTACCTAAACTTAAACGAAAGTATTTATTGTTTGCTGATTCTTTAAAATCTTCGCGTTCAATATATAATTCTCTTGAAAAAGGGACTTCATGCGTTCCAGCGTTTGAATCTTCTGGATTATTTTCAGCCACAAGTAGTTCCTCTTTTCCTACAGTATAATTGGTAATTATCAGCTTTACAGGATCAAGTACTCCCATAACCCGCATAGCAGTTTTATTTAAATCTTCGCGAATGCAAAATTCCAATAATGACAATTCAATAATATTTTCGCGTTTGGCAACTCCAACAGTTTCAACAAAGTTTCTGATAGCAGTAGGTGTATACCCTCTCCTACGCAAACCTGAAATTGTAGGCATGCGGGGATCATCCCATCCCGAAACTATTTTTTCTTCTACAAGCTGTAACAACTTGCGTTTACTCATAACCGTATAATTTAAATTGAGCCTTGCAAATTCACGTTGTTTTGGTAATCTGTGCGTAGTATCAATTTGATTTAAAAACCATTCGTAAAGCGCTCTGTGTGGTTTAAACTCTAAGGAACATAGTGAGTGTGTAATTTTTTCGATATAATCGCTTTCACCATGCGTCCAATCATACATTGGATAAATACACCAATCGTTTCCAGTACGGTGGTGCTCTTTTTTAAGTATTCGATACATTAAAGGGTCACGCATTAACATATTTGGTGATTCCATATCAATTTTAGCTCTTAAAATATGCTCACCTTCATTGTATTCACCGGCTTTCATTGCTTCAAAAAGCCTCAAATTTTCTTCAACAGAACGGTTCCGGTATGGACTTGCCACTCCAGGTTGTGTGGGTGTCCCCTTTTGTTCGGCCATTGCCTCGCTAGATTGCGAATCTACATAGGCTTTACCGTCCTTAATTAGTTGTACTGCCCAATCATACAATTGCTGAAAATAATCTGATGAATAACATATTTGATCCCAGGTATATCCCATCCATTTCACATCACGTTTTATGGCATCTACATACTCCTGTTCCTCTTTAGCTGGATTGGTATCATCAAACCTTAAATTTACAGGCGCATTGTATTTTTCGCCCATACCAAAACTGATACCTAATGCTTTTGTATGTCCAATGTGTAAATAACCATTAGGTTCTGGCGGAAAACGAAAACGCAATTCATTTTGAGAATAACCATTTTTTAAATCCTCTTCAATAATCTGCTCTATAAAATTTAGTGATTTATGCTCTGACATACTGGGTTTAATTTAAAGTGTAAAGTTATTAAATTTTGTAAGCTGATTTTAATGCATTGTTACCAAATATTTGAGATTTATGGTTGTTTTTAAAGTTAAAGATAAAAGCGTTTTCTTTCATCCTAAGCCTTAAATTGGCTCATAATAATCTAGATACTTTTTGTTAATAGAATAATCTCATGCTTGCTTAGCCTAAGAAGTCAAATGGTTAGCCTATAATTTATAATTCAAACGCAATACTTTGTATTTTTGATACACATTTAATACCACCATTATGGGAATCATAAAACTACACAATATCAAAATACACTCCAACCACGGATGCTTGGTTGAAGAATCAAAAATTGGGTCTGATTACAGAGTTGATTTAACAATTACAGCAAACTTGAACAAATCAGCGCAGAGTGATGAGTTGGCTGATACAGTTGATTATGTACATTTAAATTTAATTGTGAAAGAAGAAATGGCGATCCGATCAAAACTATTGGAACACGTAGCTGAGCGTGTTTTGAATCGTATTTTTAAGGAAATTATTTTGGTAACAAAAGCCACAGTTGCGGTATCAAAAATTAATCCTCCCATTGGTGGCGATGTCCAAATGGTTACCATTGAACGTTCAAAAACCAGGTAATAAAAAATAGCGATATAAATTTTGAATTGTGGAAATAACAAACAAACTTATTCATAAATTAACTGATTCCTTTGCAGGTGATCCCTGGCTTGGTGAAGCATTATTACCTAAATTAAAAAGAATAGATTACCGTGTTGTTAACGAAACCCTGCACGGTAAAAATTCCATTGCTATTTTACTTAAACACATTATTAATTGGAGGGTGTTTACTATTGAAAAACTACAAGGAAATACTGATTTTGATATTGAAATGAATTCCGAACAAGATTGGACTCCAATTCACATTACAGATGAAGCTTCATGGCAACAATTGATTAACGAATTAATAGGCACTCAGCGTACTTTAATTAGTATTTTGAAAAGTAAAGAAAATGATGCATACCTTAGTGTCATTGTACCCAATAAACCCTATAATTTTGAACACCTCATTGAAGGTACTATCCTACATGATACTTACCACGCTGGACAAATAGGATTTTTATATGCAATCAAAAAACAAAAAAATCTTTCAAGTTAACTTGAAAGATTTATGAGGTGTCGAGCGGATTCGAACCGCTGTAGATGGTGTTGCAGACCACTGCCTAGCCACTCGGCCACGACACCAATTGAGTGCGCAAATATACTATATTTTTACACTTATATACAAACTTAATAAATTTTTAGCATTAAGTGCCTATTTAGCTTCACTATCAAGTTTATAAATGAATGCCTTTTTCATGTTTTATTTAGCTATTGAAATACTTATCGTTTAATACGTTCAAATGATGTTGTGAATGACCAATATTTAAAAATCCGATAGCTAACGGTGTTATTTCTAACTCAAAACACCATCCTTTTTTATGAAACATAGCCTCAGTAAAATTTTCAAATAGTAGTATACTCGAAGCTCTTACTAATTCAAATTCCTTTAATAAATCTGATATTGATCTTGCTTCAGCATTTGAGTGATCAGCATACAAATTTTGATCATAACCTGGCATTACATTTTTATCATTTCGGGAAAAAGCTAATGCCCTATAGGTTTGGATTCTTTCATTATCAATAATATGCTGTAAAATATCTTTTGGAGTCCACTTCCCTGCCTGATACTTGTAATCCTGATATTGTTCTAGCTGCTCTTTGCAATTTTCAAAAACAGAACTTGTGTTTTTTAATTCGTCAAGTAAGTGTACATCATCCGGAACTAAATTGATATACCTATCAAAGTATTTTGGCATAAAAGCTAAATCTTGTTTTTTCATTTTTGTAATTTAAGTGGTTGTTATTTACCCATAAAAATATAAAAACACGATAATTTAGCCGTAAAATAAAAGCTAAATTAAATAGTTATTTAGGCATCAAAAATTACTTTAGTAAGGCTTAACTTTCTGAATACGTTTTTGTATCATTTTGGCACTTGAAGGAAATAATCCTTTGCTTAAAAGTACCCCACCAAAAATAATCATTAGGATACTGACTATTTTTTTTAAATTATAAATTCGTGTAGGCGTAAGCTTTTTTTTAAGTGTTTTTGCTAAAAGTATTTTTAAAATATCAGCTAATAAGTACACAAACAAAACAGTACTAAAAAAGAAAATAATACGGTTATGATCCATATCTAATTGCGGACCAATGGTAATAATTATCGTTAACCAAAAACCCAACACTCCGATATTGATAAAGTTTAAAAGAAACCCTTTTAAAAATAATTTAAAGTAATTGTGTTTATTTATTAATTCAACTTCAATATTTCGTTGTTGATTAAAAGATTTTTTTCCTTTGATTAAAGAAATAGTTCCGTAAGCTGTTAATAGTACCCCACCAAAAATGAATAAAGAGGGATCATCTTTAATTTTTTCAAGTAATTTATTGGTACTTAAATAAGCTATGGCAATAAAAACGATATCGGCAAAAATAACTCCAAAATCAAAAGAAATTGCTGCTCTAAAACCTTTTATGGCCGCAGTTTCTAACAATGCAAAAAAAGCAGGACCAAGTAGGATAGCCAAAAACAATCCAATGAGTATAGCTTCTCTTAAATCTTCTAAATACATGGTTTTTAATTTGTACTATGTACCAATTCCTCTTGTTCGTTAGGGTCTACTAACGTAAAATCTAAGTGGCGTTTAATTAAATCGGCATTTTTTACCCGTACATGTACAACATCCCCTAGTAAGTACTCTTTTCCTGTTTTTCTTCCAACTATAGCGTATTTATCTTGTACAAAAGTATAATGGTCATCGGTTAAATCACGTAATCTGATCATTCCCTCACATTTATTAGCCGTAATTTCAACATAAATTCCCCATTCGGTTACCCCGGAAATAACACCAGCAAAAATTTCGTTTTTATGATCCTGCATAAACTTTATTTGCATAAATTTTATTGAATCCCGTTCTGCATTTGCAGCCAAGGCTTCCATTTCGCTACTGTGCTTGCATTTTTCTTCAAACTCCTCCTCACTTACTGATTTTCCACCATCCAAATAATGTTGTAATAAACGATGTGCCATAACATCAGGATACCTCCTTATGGGTGATGTAAAATGAGAGTAATAATCGAATGACAAACCGTAATGACCAATATTTTGAGTGGTATACACTGCTTTACTCATGGTTCTAATGGCGAGAGTATCCACCATATTCTGCTCTTTTTGGCCTTTTACATCAAGCAATAGTTTATTTAAAGAGGAGGTTACTGTTTTTTTATTTTGTAAGTTTAAACTGTGACCAAATTGCGATACTATATTTTGAAGAGCTACCAATTTTTCTTCATTGGGTTCATCATGTATTCGGTATACAAATGTTTTTTTAGGCGTTTGTTTTCCTATAAACTCAGACACTTTTTTGTTGGCAAGTAACATAAACTCTTCAATAAGTTTATTGGCATCCTTAGATGTTTTAAAAAATACGCCTATAGGCTCATTATTTTCATCCAACTTAAACTTTACCTCAGTTTTATCAAAGGATAATGCACCAGACTTCATACGGGCATTACGCATAATTTTGGCTAAATCATCTAGCTTTAATATGGCTTGAGCTACATAACTACATGCCTCATAAGTTTCTCCCGTAAGGGATATGTTTGCTGGAATAGTTGTTTTTCCAGTTTCAATTATTTGCTGTGCTTCTTCGTATGCAAAACGGCTATCGGAATAGATTACCGTGCGTCCAAACCATTCATTTACAATTTTGGCATTTGGTGTAATTTCAAAAACTGCTGAAAAAGTATATTTTTCTTCATGAGGCCTTAAGGAACAGGCATTGTTTGATAATACTTCAGGCAACATGGGCACTACCCTATCTACAAGATATACTGATGTTGCTCTTTCATACGCCTCATCATCTAAAATAGTACCTGGTTTTACGTAATGGGATACATCTGCAATATGAATACCAACTTCATAATTTCCATTTTCAAGTATTTTAAACGATAGCGCATCATCAAAATCTTTAGCATCTTTTGGATCAATGGTAAATGTTAAAGTTTTACGCATGTCCCGGCGTTTAGCAATTTCTTCTTTTTGGATGGAAGTATCTAATTGATTTGCATAATCCTCCACTTTTTTAGGGAATTCATAGGGCAAACCGTATTGTAATAAAATAGCGTGTATTTCAGTTTCGTGCTCTCCAGGTGTACCTAAAACTTCTTTAATTGTTCCAAAAGGTGAGTCTGCTTTTTCGGGCCAATCATCCATGGTAACTAAAACCAATTCACCGTCCTTAGCACCATTAATCCGATCTTTAGGAATAAAAAAATCTGTATACACTTTTTGATCTTGTATGCTTACAAAAGCAAATTTGGGGTTTACCTGAATTACGCCAATAAATTCAGTCTTTTTCCTTTTTAAAACTTTGTTAATCTCGCCTTCGTTTTTGCCGCGTCTGCGTCTGCGGTACATATATACCTCTACTTCGTCTCCATCTAAAGCTTTATTAATACTATTTTTAGGGATAAAAATATCCTCTTCTAAGTCTTCTACAATTACATAAGCATGTCCTTTTGTGGTAATATCTACGATTCCTGTGTAGGTATGACTGGAAATTTCAATTAAAAATTTACCGGGAGCAATTTCATTTATTTGTTTTTGAGCAGCGAGTTTGGCTAAACTTTTAATGATTTGATTACGACTACTAGCGTCTGTCAAGTTAAGTTTGGCTGAAATTTGTTTGTAATTGAGTGCTATTTTTCCACTTTTCTTCAAAATTTGAAGAATTTTTACTGGTAAATTTTCTACTCTCTTAGATTGTTTCTTTTGTCTATTACTTCTTCTTCCCATGTATCTAAGTGATGATTTGTGCTAAAAATACAGCTATTCTTTGGAGTTTTTATTATTTATAAGTAAATCTTACAAAATGTAAGTATAAACATTTCATTAAATGAAAGTTAGGTTTTTTTAAAAAAACACGATCAATTAATCTATATTTATTTCTTATCAAAAAAATATAATTTGAAGCAAGGACACTTTCATAAAAATTTTATCTGAAAAGCAATACAGATTATTTTATTCCT
>NZ_AFPB01000123.1 GCF_000218485.1 Aquimarina agarivorans
ACATTAATTATTTCACAATTTCAAGAATTCGTTCCAATACAACCTCAGGTAAAATGCTATGCATTACCTTTTCATATCCATCAGGTATTTTATTACCATATACTGATGTTGGTATTTTATTGAATGTAGCCAAATCAGGTAATATATTATTTTTTTCGGACTGACCGAAAGGCGCAAAACCCGCATACGGATGTGTGACACCCCAAATAGTAACTACAGGTATCCCGTACATGGCTGCCAAATGTCCATTTCCACTATCCATGGATAACATAACATCTAAATTGGAAATCAAATCCAACTCCTGTCTGATGGTTAATTGACCCGCTATACAAGTTGCGTTTTGAAATTTTTGTGCCGTATTTTGCAGTAACTGCGTTTCTTTTTTTCCACCACCAAATAACAAAATTTTATACACGTTTTTTTTATCCAACTCTTGAATTATTTGGAGCATTAACTCATATTTGTATTCCTTTCCTTCATGCTGTGAAAAAGGTGCAATACCTATCCATTTTTTTGTGTTATCACCTACTAAATTGTTCGTTGGAGTATCAACGGTTTCTCTACTCAACACATGTTCTGACTTAAGCTCAAAAGGCAATCCCAAAACCTCAAATACATCTAGATAACGCTGATGCGTGCTTTTTAGAGGCTCAAAAACCTTATCCTTCCACCTGGTCAGTGCTTTTTTTTCCTCACGCCCCTTGTTTATCTGTTCAAATGGAATTTTACCTAATTTAAAAAAGTGCTTTAATATATTTGATCTTAATACATTATGTAGATCTGCCACCGCATCTACTTTTTCTTTCTTTAACTCTTTATACAATTTTCGGAGGCCAAAAATCCCCTTATGCTTTCCGTTTAAGGCAATCACCTTAACCGAAACGTTTGCTATTTGAGCAAAAAAAGGAGCAAAAAAAGCGCGGGTAAGTACTGTGACTTTAATTTCTGGATAAGCTTTTGAAAAGGCCTTTAACACGGGAACTGTCATTGCCACATCGCCCATTGCGGATAATCTGATTACTAAGATATGAGCGACTTGTGCAGACATTTCAGTTTTTAATTAATTTATGTTAATTGAATTCATGAGATTTAAATGAACCACTATGGACTAAAAGTACCATAGTTTCGGTTATTACTAAAAGTCATTACTTTTTAAACATCCGTTTTTTGCAATTGGCTATTAGCCTTTGGCTACTAGCTGTATGATATACCTAAAAAGCATATACTAAAATAACAACTGTAATCAATAAACTGTATGAAAGTCAGCTTTAATTACTTCACCTTAACAAAAAACGTATTACTTTTTATTTCTGCCCTCTTAACACAGGGTTTAATTCATCGTCATTATACATTTTCATTTGTTTATACACCTTCATGAATTTATTCCCTTTTTCTATATCACTAAGTAATTGCTCAATTGCTGATGATAAATCAACACGTTGTTCCAATAGAATATCTAATTTTTTTTGACAAGCTGCCCGGTGCGCTTCGGAAGCATCTGTTCGCGTAGCTTCTTCAGTCATATGGTAAATTTTTAGCGCTAAAATTGACAATCGATCAAATGCCCACGCAGGACTTTCAGAGTTAATTGTTGCATGCTCCTTTGCTGTAACTGTTTCATACAAATCCAAAAAATAACTATCTAAATACTCCACCATATCAGTTCGATCCTGATTTGAGGCATCTATTTGGCGCTTTAAAATTAACGCTGCTTCTGGATTAATCTGTGGATCACGAATGATATCTTCATAATGCCATTGCACCGTATCAATCCAACATTTACGATATAACAAGTGAGCGAATAAATCATCCTCACTTTTGTAGGGGTTTTCAAAATTCTGATCTACACTATCCAACACGTGGTATTTGTCTATTACCTCCTGAAAAATGCTGTTCGCCGTTTTAGTAATCATAATGATAACGCTTGTTTTTATAAAACAAAGATATTGTTTTTATCGGCAAGACAAATGTTTAAATTATTACCTAAATCTACAGATTTTTTTATTTTAGATTTTCCTTTGGTTAAGTTTTTGTTCAAAAACTCAACAGCTTTAAGACTCCATCTCATTGAAGAAAATAAACAGTGAATTGCAAACAACAAAGAGCTATACCAAACAAGACAACAAATCTTAGTTTGTTCAACTCAGCATCAAGCTTTGTAATCCACTTTTTGCAAGGCACACCAATAAAAATGACCTACCAAAAGGCAGGTCATTTTATTTTTTGAAACCTAATTACAAACTAAGGCGCAGGATTAGGAAACTGCTTGTGCACTGCATTAATATCTTTCATAATTTCTTCCGAAAGGACAACATCAATACTACCAATATTTTCTTTCAATTGCTCCACAGATGTAGCCCCAATAATATTACTTGTTATAAAAGGCTGCTGATTTATAAATGCCAAGGACATGTCGGTTAGTGAAATCCCATGCTTAAGTGCCACTTCGCGGTAAGCACGAGTCGCATCAAAAGATTGTTCGTTGTGATAGCGACTAAATTGCGGATATTTTGTTACCCGACCATCAGCAGGGGTTTCATCCAAATATTTTCCTGTCAGTTGTCCAAAACCAAGTGGAGAATATGCCAAATAGCCTACATCTTCGCGGTGTAAAACTTCGGTTAAACCAATTTCATCCTTACGATTCAGTAAACTATAAGGGTTTTGAACAGTACTTATTTTTTGAGCCCCTTTGCGCGCCTCCTCTATATAGCGCATCAACCCATAAGGTGATTCATTGGATACTCCAATATGTCTTATTTTTCCTTGCTTCACGTAGCTTTCCAAAGCCTGTAATACTTCTTGAAAATTGTCCGACCAAGCTTCATCTTCTTGATGTGTATAGCCCAAAAGCCCAAAAAAATTAGTGTTACGTTCAGGCCAATGTAATTGATATAAATCAATGTAATCGGTTTGTAAACGCTCTAACGATTTGTGAATCGCATCATCCAAAGAGGCTTTACTAAAATCAATAGTATTTCTAATTTCTTTTACAAAAGCCCGAGGTCCAACAATTTTACTGGCCACAATAACTTGATCTCGGTTATTGTTTTTTTTAAGCCAAGTCCCAATAATACGCTCCGTATCTCCTTGTTTTTTTATATCAAAAGGGGTGGGATAAAGTTCCGCCGCATCAAAAAAATTCACGCCGTTTTCAATAGCAAAATCCATTTGCGTATGTCCTTCAGCTTCGGTGTTTTGGGTACCCCATGTCATGGTTCCTAAACATATTTTACTTACTTGAATATCAGTTCCAGGTAGGTTTGTGTATTTCATTTAATATAAATTAATAGCATTATTTTTTATAAGCGAAAGTTACTTTTTTATTAGCACATAGCAATTGCGTTACACCTATTAACATAGTATTAACTGAATTGGATTATTGTGTTGAAATTGAGAATTATAACTAAAATTAATTGCCAAATTCACAAAAATTTCGAAAATTAAATTTACCCTCATTTAAAGTATTGTTTTTTAGTACATTAGTTAAAAAATAAAAATGAAACGTTTAGTTATAGTATTTATGGTGCACGTTGCTTTTAATACGAGTATGTTTTCGCAGAAGGTAAACACAAGTACTACGGGCTACGTTTGCGATATAGAAACAGCAAGTTGCGGACCTGCTACCAACGTTTCCACACTTAACAAAACAAACCAACAACAAATGAGCGAAAAAAAGAAAGCCAAATTAGTTTATTATTACGATGCCCTTTGCGGATGGTGTTTCGGTTTTAGTCCAGTAATTGCCAATATAAAAGAAACTTACAAGGATGATTTGACTATTGAGGTAGTTAGTGGCGGATTATTTTTAGGAAACCGAGCAGGTTACGTAAATGATGTAGCACCACACATAAAATCAGGAGCTTATAAGAGTGTTGAAGCCATGACCGGCGCTAAATTTGGAGAAACTTTTTTAAAAGATGTTTTTGGCGAGGGTAAAATGACACTGGATTCCACCTGGTCATCCATAGCCCTTTGTGTAGTTAAAGATAAAAAAACCGAAAGCCAGGTAGCTTTTGCTAAAATATTACTGGATGCCATTTATGCCGATGGTATGGACACCATTGATGTGGATGCCATTGCCCAATGCGCTACAAAAATTGGCTTTGATGCCAACGCATTTAAAGTGTACATGAGCGATCCTGTTTACAAGGAAATGGCAGAAAAAGAATTTCAAAATTACAAGCAAAATGGAATTAGAGGAATGCCTTCATTAATGCTAGAAACCGAAGATACTAAAGTACTACTTTCCAATGGCTACGTAAGTTACAAGCAACTGGCTGAACGGTTGGATACTTATTTAAAGTAATAATCGAATCGCTGTGTAACACCAAAATATTTGAAAATCTCAAGTATTATGATACAACTGGAAAATTAAATTCGAGATGTCCGTAAAAAGCTCTATATCATTAGTTCGCACTTGAAATTATAAGATTGAATTAAAACTTTTACATTTAGAAGTAGCATTTTTTGTGATCCTAGATTCATTCAAACAGGTCGGGACTTGATTAATAATAATAATACTATCCTTTATGTACCAAACAATAGATGTAGTCTTCCCCCTCTAAATTAAGCTTTTTTTATTTAGTTTTTTTTCCAGTTTTAGCGGATTCGTAAATTGCATCTATGACCAACATGTCTTTGTAGCCCTCCCTCCCAGTAATATGATTTGGTAAAGGTTCATTCTTTAAAATATAAGCTGCAATGCCATCCATTTGTTCTTTTTGCTGATTAATGGAAGGGAAATCCATGGCTCCTAGGCTTGATTTTCCACTAAGTGGAGCATAGCTATGCGCAGGGTCTAACTCAAAATGACCTTTGTCTCCTGAAGCATATATTTTATTTATGTTGTAACTGTAAGAGCTTGCCGAATTTGTTATGGCTCCACCAGGAAATTCCAATTGCCAGGTGATTGATTCTTCAACCTCATCAAAAAATTCTGGCCTTTGAATTGGCCCAAACTGAGCCGTAACATGTGTAGGCTCTTCACCTAAGATATAGCGGTTGTTTTGAATGCAGTAAATTCCAATATTAGGTAACGGACCACCACCTGCCATTGCCTTTTTTAAGTGCCAAGCATCTTTTGACCATCCTTTTATACGGTATCCAAATCCTGAATCAATAAATCTAATTGGCCCCAAACTATCTGAATTTGCCAGGCGCTTTGCCTCATGATAATAAGGATCATAATGTAAGCGGTACCCGACCGCCAATTGCACCTTGTTCTTTTTGCATTCGGCAATCATTTCCAAACAATCTGATGCATTCAATGCCATGGGCTTTTCAACTATAACGTGTTTTCTTGCTTTTGCAGCTCTAATAGTAAATTCCTTATGCATTGAATTTGGAAGTACCACATAAACTAAATCAATAGCACTATTATCCTTTATACTATCAAAATTATCATAGTTATAAATGTTTTTTGACGGAACATTGTATTTTTTACCCCAGGTTTCTTCTTTTTCAGGAGTTTCCATAATCAACCCTGCTAATTTACAGTTATCAGCAGCCTGTAATGCGTCTGCTAAAATTTTAGCATAGCGCCCTAAACCACACAAAGCAATATTGAGCTTTTTTTCTGATCCCGAATTTAGCGAGGCATTTTTAAAACTTTCAAATGACATTAATGTTGACGGAAGTATAGATGCACTACTTAGTAAAGTCAAGTTTTTTAAAAACGTTCTTCGTTGTTGCTGTTCCATAACTCATTTTTTGTGTTGACTCAATTTACTATTTTTTTCTGTAAATCATTATGTGAAACTATATGCAATATGCCAGCTTAGTACTTAATAAAACCTACATAAATTGGAAGAGAAAATTTTTATACGCGCTGATTTTAACCCTTTTTGAGTCTCCACGGTGGATTTAATCTGTTTGTTCCGGCATAGAATAAGATCAGTTGATTTCCGTCCACATCCTTTAACCGCGCTTCTCTCCACAACCATTTTTGATCGGTAGGATCCAGTTCAAATGTTATCCCTTGGCTTTTTATTTTGTCAACTTGTTCGTCAAGGCGATCACATTCAAAGTACACATAAATTCCATCACCTTGAGGTAATTTATCGGTTTGATGAATTGAAAAAGTAGCATTGCCATTTGGACATTCAAAACGTGCATAATGCGGTAATGCTTCAACAATTAGCTTCAATCCTAATTTTTTATAAAAAGGTATTGATTTTTTCAAATCCAATGAAGGAATAGTAACTTGATTTAAATTCATGACAATACTTTAGGCTTTAGACTTAAAATGAACCATTATGGACTAAAAACACCATAGTTTCGGTTATGACTAAAAGTCATTACTTTTTAAACATTCGTTTTTTGCAACTAGCTATTAGCAGTATTTTAAAGCCAACAGCTAATTACTAATTACCAATAGCTCTTGTAATATTTTTAGAAGCTAAAAGCGAAATGCATTAAAAATGCATAGTTTTAACTAAACCTGAAACCAATAAAGCTTTCATTTTAATATCGGTAACAAAGGCAAGTTTAAAAGTTCATACTATGGCTGAATCCTTTTAAAATACATCATCAAAATTCAGCAAAGCGCTTATCAAAAATAAAATTGGTATCAGTAAGTGTGTTTAAAAACGATATTAACTGTTCTTTTTCCTCTTGACTAAGTGCAATGCCTAAATTATTATTGCTTTTTAAAATTGGATCCAGTGTTTCACTATCTTGAACACCTGCGCTATAAAAATCTAAAACATCGTTTAAGGTTTTAAATCTGCCGTCATGCATGTAAGGCAAAGTTAGTGCAACATTTCGCAAACTTGGTACTCTAAATTTTCGGGTATCCTCGGCTAATCCAGTCACTAATTTTCGTCCCACATCGTTGTACTCAGGATCTAAGGGCAACCCATTGTTTCTGTAGGATTGATCGGTAAACAAAGTACCAGCGTGGCAACTTGCGCATTTGTTTTCAAAAAGTTTTTGTCCTGCTTTTTCTTGGGCAGTAAAGGCAATTCCACCTTCGTTACGGATAAGTTTATCATACTTACTATCTGCTGAAATCATAGTTACTACAAATTGCGAAAGTGCCTTAAGCATATTTGCCGTATCAATTTTTCCGTTTTCAAACGCTGCTTTAAATAAAGGCGGATAAGTATTATCTGCAGCTAGTTTGTTCAAAATATTGACAAAGGTTTCGTTCATTTCAACCTCGGAAGTAATTGGGATTATTGGTTGCATGTCCAAGTGATTTGCAGCTCCATCCCAATTGAATTCATTTAAAAAAGCCATATTTTGAATTGGTGGCGCGTTACGTGTGCCCAAAAGCCCATTTACACCATGACTTACAATATGTTTGTGATGTGTAAATGAAAACTCCTGCCTGTGGCATTCCCCACAGGATATAATTCCTGTTGAAGATAATTTACCTTCGTAAAAAAGCTTTTTCCCTAAAGCAAAACCTTCTTTAGTAGGAGGATTCGAATTCAAATCATAAGTAAGTTCTGGGAAGTTTTCTGGTATATTTACTTGTAATAAAGTAGGATTAAATACTTTTTCTCCTTCCACATCTTGGTACTGCTTGTCCTGCTCACTTTCGCTTGAACACGAAATAAGCATAGTAGCTAATAGACCAATTATGATAAGGGTTAATCGCATTATTTTATACTTTTACATTATTTTTCCTTCTAGCTATAGCTAGAAAATTTACATACATCACCTGATATTTAATATACAGTAAACAAGTTACTTAAAACTAATTTGCTGAAAACATGGTTTGAATGTTAGCTGCATATTTTGGTGAATTTTCAGGATCAATTTGTATTTCAGGCTTTGATGCTAATGATAGTGTATTTACCGCGTCAAAAACCTTGGCTATATCCACTTTTAAATTCAAATCTGCTGTTTTACCGTTTGCTACATTTAGTGGTGCAATAGCTAATTCAATTTGTTTGTAATTGTCAAGTTTATCTCCATGACTGCCAACATGAATTAAAAAATCTTCGGCCTTATCGTTCGTTGGTGTAGTGTATGTTCCTTCAAACTTAATAAATTTATAGCCCGCAGCCCAACCCCAAAGCATTTGTGCTTCTTGTGCCATAGGAATAAAATTTAACGTTCCGGAAGCAATAGGGTACTTACTTTGATCTACTCCGAAACCAAATTTAACGGACGTATAGTCTGCTGCTGGCACTTTAGAAAAATCGATAGTTAATGTGTTTTTATCCGCTTCATTTACTAAAAAAAAACTTTCGGCTTTGGGGTAAACAAATTCATTACCTTGGGCATCTACAAACACAAAATCACTTAAAATATACTTTAACTCATCAATTTGATAGGATTCGCCTGAGTCATTGGTATAGGTTTCCGCACTTAATACTAAATTTTTATTATTAACTACATTGCTAATACTTAAATTTACGGTTCCAGATTCCGCCGTTTCATCGCTATTACATGCTACAACTAGCAACAGTATTACAGCCAATAGGAGGTTTACATTTCTATTTTTCATTTCAATTTTTTTCTGATAAACTAATGACAAATGCATCTTTTCTTCCTTTATTTTTTAGCGTATCGCTTGCACTTTCCGAGTCGCCAACAACAATAATATTTTTGGCATCATCCTGTAATACATCAGTAGCAAAATCAAGTTGCGTACCACCAAATGTAGTTGCCCACTGTAATTTTAAATTTTGATCAATTTCACCCAAATAAATATCATTTTCACCACTGTTATCCGTTACATCACCATTATTGCTGCGAGTGTTCCCCGAAATTAAAAAATTGCCCGTATTGGTTTCAAAAATAGCCTTTGCTGTTTCAAACTCAGTCCCACCAATGGTTGTTTGCCCTAGTAATGCGCCATTGGCATCAATTTTAATAACCCAAATATCAGCATTGCCTTTATTATCCGGCACATCAAAGTCCGAACTACGAGAATCGCCTACAATAATGTAATTATCATTGCTAGTTTTAATGATTGCATTAGCCATGTCAATCCCTGAACCGCCGTATGTCTTTTCCCAAACTAAGGCGCCAGTATCGTCAATACGAACAGCCCAAAAATCATAACTGCCTTTGTTGTTTGAAATATCAAAATCCGTACTTTCAGTGGAGCCAACAGCAATAAAACCTCCGTTAGGCATGGCTACAATATCACTTGCTCTGTCATTATTTGAGCCGCCAAAAAACTTTTCCCATTCTTTAATGCCGTTTTTGTTTAATTTGTGAATCCAGAATTCGCCAACACCATGCCTGGATTTTGCTATTTTTGCACCATTTTCAGGATTTTCATTTGGTTTTAAATTAGGTCCTACGTAATTATCAACATCTAAAAAACCAGCAGTAGCAAAACCACCATCGGAGGTTTCAATGGCCGAAAAAGCGCGATCATCACCTAAAAAACCAAAGCTATTTTCCCACACTAAATCACCATCGGCATTTAATTTTATGATCCAATGATCGTATGAACCTTTGTTATTACTCACATCACCATCAGTACTTCGGCTATAGCCAGAAACAATAAATCCACCGTCGCTAGTTTTAGAAATACTTTCGCCACGATCATCGTCAGTGCCACCAAAAGTTTTATTCCAAATAATTTCCCCTGCAGCATTAATTTTAACCACCCAAAAATCCTGCGTACCAGTAGCTCTGTTTACATCACCATCAATACTTTCAGTATTTCCTAAAAGAATATAATCCTCCTTGGAAAGTGTAATCGATTTTATTTCGTCATTTAAGCTTCCGCCAAGGTTTTTTATCCAATTTTGGTTGAATTCAACTGAGTTTAAAGAGGAAACTGTACCAGGTGTTTTAGGCATTGATTCGCTTTCAGAAGAAGAACAGCTAAGTAAAAAGCCTGTGAGTAGCACTAATGCTGGGTTATATTTTAGTAAATGATTGTGCATTGCTATTACTCTGATTTTTCAATTACAAACAGCCCTCGCCTAATATCGCTTACAATGATAATTCCGCTTTCAAAATAAGGATAATTACTCCAAACACCCCCAAATTCGGCTCCGTTTGACTCGGGTAAGGTATCAAAGAAACCTACTTCGGTCATATTTTTATTAGCCACATCACTAATATCAATCATACGTACCCCAGCAGTATAATTGGACAGATAAAACAAGTTACCTTTTACATAGCCATTGTGATCAGATGCGTTGGTTGGACCAGAATACTCCATATGAACAATAGGATTATCTAAATCAGTAAAGTCAAAAACAATAGTTCTGGTTTTAAAACCTATGTTTTGTTCATCAAGTTCATCGCCCAACAAAAAATAAGTTTGATCCTCAGTAAACCAACCTTGATGCGTATATCTAAAATTATTATATGTTATTTCTGCAATTTTTGCTGGGTTATCTTTGTCGGTAACATCTACAATTACCACCTCATCTTCATTGCTGCCCACATAAATTTCTCTTCCCTGATAATCTGGATCAGGACCCGTATAAGTAACTACTTGTGCATCGTGGGAATAGCCATCTTCGCCATATCCTCCTGATGCCACTGGCGCTTTTGGAGTAGAAACATCAACAAACACAGCGCCACCCCCAAAAATATTTCTATTGGTTCCATTTACGTAAGCATAGCTCATGCTCTCGTTAATTACAATATTATGGGCGTTTCCAAATTCGTTAAAATTAGCATCAGCAGAAAAAGTTTGATTTGTCCCTCCTGAGCGCAAGCGTGATAAATCAAAAACCTGCATTCCGTGTCCTGCAGCCTCACTCACAATAAATGCATGGTTATCGTACACTTTTATATCTCTCCAAATACTGTTTACAGTTGCTGTAGGCAGTCTTCCAACGATTTCTGGTTTTTCCAGATTGGATAAATCTACGAAAACTACACCGCTATTACCACCAATAATAGCGTACTCCTTTTGGTTAGTAGGATCAGTCCAACCCCAAATATCGTTGACCCTGGCACCTTCACCAGTAAAGCCTAAATCATTTAGTGATAATTGTGATAGCAAATCATAGCCGTTGCATGGATATATTCCGGCAAAACCATTTTCGCAAATCAATTTTTCAGAAAAATCAGGCTTATCTGGCAATCGTTCTTGAACTATTAAGCCATTATTGTCATCATTGCTGCAGCTTAAACAAAGCAGCAATAAAAAAAACAAAAGGTGTTACTGAATGAAAAAGGTTTATTTTTTGATAACATACTGATAGCTTTTGAACGTTTGTATATTTGAAGATGTCGAATGTTTGTATAATAAACTGAAAATCAACACCTGTAATCAGATGTAAAAACATATCCAATGAAACATTAAAAAAAATTAATAACGTAATACTAATTTTTATACAATTTAAGCAGAAATTCTGACAGTAGTACTAGGTACATGTTATGAATTGTAGCTGAAATAGATTTTCTAACACTTAAGTTATTTTTATTTTTGCACTATGATAGAAGATAAAACACCACCACGCACCCGCCTTTCTGAATTAGGGGAATTTGGTTTAATTGATCATTTGACAAAAAACTTCGAAATAAAACATGAAAGCACCATAAAAGGGATTGGTGATGATGCAGCTATTGTTGATTTTAAAAATGACAAATGTGTAATTACTACGGATTTATTGGTTGAAGGCATTCATTTTGATTTGGCCTATGTCCCTTTAAAGCACTTGGGCTATAAAGCTGTTATGGTAAATTTATCCGATGTATACGCTATGAATGCCATACCTAAACAAATTACGGTGTCCATAGCAGTAAGTAATCGTTTCCCTTTGGAAGCACTAGAGGATTTGTATGCCGGGATTGCAACGGCTGCTAAAATTTATAATATTGATGTTATTGGAGGCGATACTACCTCATCCAATAAAGGGCTTTTAATAAGCATTACTGCGCTGGGTCATGCAGCCGAAAGTGACATTATTTACCGAAGCGGAGCAAAAGACAACGATTTAATTGTAGTTTCAGGCGATTTAGGTGCTGCGTACATGGGATTGCAAATATTGGAGCGTGAAAATGAAGTGTTTAAAGTAAATCCGCAATCACAACCAGACTTGTCTATGTATTCCTATTTAGTGGAGCGCCAACTCAAGCCCGAAGCTAGAAAAGATATCCCTGAATTGCTAAAAGCTCTTGAAGTAACTCCTACAAGTATGATTGATATCAGTGATGGTTTATCATCGGAACTACTACACCTTTGTAAGGCATCAGAACTTAGTGCTACCTTGTATGAGGATAAAATACCTTTAGATCCTACAGTAATTAGTACTTGCGAGGAATTCAATTTAGACAGTACCACTATTGCATTAAGTGGAGGTGAAGATTATGAGTTACTTTTTACAGTTAAGCAAGAAGATTTCCCTAAAATAAAAGCGAATCCAAGTCTGTCAATTATTGGACATATGACCCCTAAAAATGAAGGTATTTATTTAGTAACCCGTGGCAATACTAAGGTTGAAATTACTGCTCAAGGCTGGAACAGTTTAAAAAGTTAGTCTATAGCTTAAGCAACTATTTTCATTTTAGAGCGTTTAGTTCTGCGGCGTTTTATAATTACCTGCTCTAAACCTAAATGAATAAATTTTAATTTTGGGGTTAAAGGAACTAAAACGCCTTTGGCATCATTAGTAACTTCTTTACCACAACAAGAACATGTATATTCTTTAATGTGATTAGTGACTTTTTTTGTAATCCGATACTGGTGACCTACTACGGAGCAGTATAATTTTGGTATAAATAATTTGCTTGATACATTCATAACATTGGGGTGTAATGCATTATTATACTGCTAAATAAACAAAAACATCCCTATAAACCAAATAGTGATTTTTAAAATCGAAGTATTATTCCTACAAATATAAGGTTTATTTTCTTTTTGACACATCTAAGCTACTGAAAACAAAGGATTTGATGTAAATGTGTTAAAATTTACATTTTATCGGTTTTTTTTGCATTTTGTCTATTTATTAAGTAAAAAATAATACGCTTTAAGGTAAATTTAACATATTACAATCAGTGATTTTTCGAGTATTTCATAATCGATTATATTTGATTTTTCTTTTTTCACTTCCCCGTCTAGCTGATATTCAATAAAATCACCTTCAACATTTTTTACAATAATTTTTTTAGCGGCATAATAATGTACTTCTTTCAAACTTTCGTGCTTTTTAAAAAGCATCAATAAGCCAAATATCAAAATTTTAAGCTTGCTAATTTTTGAAACAATTAATACATCAAAAACACCATCCTTTAATGACGCCTTTGGTGTTAAACTTAAGTTGTACCCCAATTCATTTGAATTAGATACAAAAACCATAAATGGCTTGCAATTTATGACCTGTCCATCAATATGTACTTCATAAACTTCATTGGTGCTGTACTCTTTAAGAGCTTTAATACTTGATTTTAAATAACCAATAATAGTACGCTCATTGGAGTTCTCATAATTTTTAATTACCTGAGCATCAAACCCCATACCTGAATTACTAAAAAAATAATTGCCGTTTACCCTACCCACATCGATTTTAGAAAAGTGTTCTTTTTTAATAAGTAACAGTGCTTTTTCAATTTCCTGAGGAATATTCAAATTTGAAGCCAAACCATTCCCAGAACCACCCGGAATTATACCTAAAGCAATGTTGGTTCCTACTAAATAAGATGCTACCTCGTTTACAGTTCCATCTCCACCACAGGCAACAACAATTGAAGCGCTAGCCATTACACTATTTTTAACCAATTCAGTAGCATGATTTTTGTGCTTAGTGTAAAATATACTCACCTCAAATTGGTTTGATGAGAAATACTTTCGAATTAAACTTTCAGAAATTTGATTGTTTCCCGCTCCAGATATTGGATTTATTATAAAGTGTATGCTCTTCATTAGCTCAATTGGTAGTTTTTAGTATTCTAATTAAATACTTAGGTCTAAAATACTGCAATCTACTATTTAGTCAAGGTTTCTTTTTAAATCATTTCTATAATTATTTACAAAAAAAGATGCCATCTTTTCCATCACAAAACCAAACTTAGAATTACATTGCCAAGTGCTCTTTGCACTGCTATACTCCCGTCATTATTGTTAAATATTCCTACAAATTGTAAATTATTTACATCCATTTAATTTGAAAAATACCGTAAATTGTCACATTCTGCCCACAGGCAAAACAAAGCTTTATGATGTGGTATCGTTACATTTTTTATATTTTTTTTAGAAGTTGGTTTTACCTCATGATGGGAATACCGCTAATTATTTTTGCACCACTACTTATTGCACTTACACTAAGGCAGGCTTGGTACCCTGCTTTTTTTAAGGTAGCGCGTTTATGGGCAACATTTGTACTTTATGCATCTGGTTTTGTGCCTATTCGAAAAAACGGTGTTTTTAATAAGCAAGGGGAAAGTTTTATGATCATTGCCAATCATACTTCTATGCTTGACATTATGCTTATGTTACACACGGTAAAAAATCCGTTTGTTTTTGTTGGAAAAAAAGAACTCACTAAAATTCCTGTGTTTGGTTATTTTTACAAAAGAACTTGCATATTGGTAGATCGCGGAAGTACTAAAAGTAAAAGAGACGTTTTTGAACAGGCAAAAGTAAAAATAAACTCAGGATTAAGTATCTGTATTTTTCCAGAAGGTGGTGTGCCCGAAGACGAATCAATTTTACTGGACACTTTTAAAGATGGTGCTTTTAGATTGGCAATAGAACATCAGCTTCCTATAATTCCCCTTGTTTTTCCAGATAATAAAAAACGCTTTTCATATACTTTTTTCAGTGGTAGCTTCGGAAAAACACGCTCATATATTTTGAATGAATTTTCAACCTCAAATTATAGTATGAACGAAAAAGGAACTTTAAAAGAACAACTACATCAACTTATTTTAAATAAACTTAAACAATAAAATTGTGTTACTATGGATAATCACGTAAAGGAGCCGCTAAACTGGAATGATTTTAATAAAGTAGAAATGCGAATAGGCACAATTATTTCGGCAGAACTTTTTAAAGAAGCTAAAAAACCTGCATATAAGTTATTTATAGATTTCGGAGAATTTGGTATTCGAAAAACCTCAGCTCAAATAACAAAACTTTATCAACCTAATGATTTAATTGATAAACAAATTATTGCAGTTACTAATTTTTCTCCAAAGCAAATTGCAAATATAATGAGTGAATGTTTGCTGTTAGGTGGTGTAGGAGATGATAACGAAATTACTATCATACAACCTGAACGCCCAGTCAAAAACGGGACACGTATAGGTTAATTCTATTTCTGTTAGACGTGTTTCATCCTTTACTCCTTTGGTTGTTGCAAAAAACATATGTGTTGATAAATTTTTTAATTACACCGGTCAGTAGCTTATAACTGCAAACTATATTATTCTGAAAAACATATTATAGAAAACTAAAAAACCCCAAAAACAACACAAGAGTTTCAGGGGTTTGTAAATTTAGTAAACGCAATTAGTTATAGCTTTGCTAACCAGCTTTTGTATGAAGTTTTTTCTTCTAAAATTTGTTCAAGCTCAGCAATAGCTACTCGCTGTTGTTCCATAGTATCTCGATCCCTAATAGTAACCGTTTTAGTTTCTAAAGATTCGTGATCTACGGTAATGCAAAATGGTGTGCCATTGGCATCCTGCCTACGGTATCGGCGCCCTACAGCATCTTTTTCATCATAAACTACATTAAAATTCCATTTTAGTGTATTGATGATTTCTTGTGCCAATTCTGGTAAGCCATCTTTTTTGACTAGCGGTAAAATGGCCGCTTTTGTAGGTGCTAAAACTGCAGGTAATTTTAAAACGGTACGTTTGCTACCATCCTCTAAAGTTTCTTCTTTTAATGATTTTGAAAATACAGCCAAAAACATTCGGTCCAAACCAACTGAAGTTTCAACCACATAAGGCGTGTAGTTTTTATTTAGTTCATGATCAAAATACTGTAATTTTTTACCTGAAAATTCCTCGTGCGCTTTCAAATCAAAATCAGTACGAGAGTGTATTCCTTCCAATTCTTTAAACCCAAAAGGAAAATTAAATTCAATATCAGCAGCTGCATTAGCGTAATGCGCTAGTTTATCATGATCATGGAAACGGTAGTTTTCTTCACCCAAACCAAGTGATAAATGCCACTTCAAACGGGTTTCTTTCCAGTATTCGTAGGATTTCATTTCCTCGCCCGGACGCACAAAAAATTGCATTTCCATTTGCTCAAATTCACGCATTCGGAAAATAAACTGACGGGCCACAATTTCATTTCTAAAAGCCTTACCCGTTTGAGCAATACCAAAAGGAATTTTCATTCGCCCGGTTTTTTGAACGTTTAGGAAATTAACAAAAATCCCTTGCGCAGTTTCAGGACGTAAATACAAATCGGTAGCCGTTTCTGCAGAAGCGCCTAATTTTGTGCCAAACATCAAATTAAATTGGCGAACATCCGTCCAGTTTTTTGATCCTGTATCAGGATCAGCAATACCTAATTCTTCAATTTGTGCCTTAACATCAGCTAAATCTTCATTTTCTAATGATTTACCCATGCGAGCCAGTATCGCTTTATTTTCTGCTAGGTATTTTACAACCCTTGGATTGGTAGTCACAAATTCTTCTTCGTTAAAAGCATCGCCAAAGCGCTTTCTTGCTTTCGCTATTTCCTTATTGGCTTTTTGAAGAATTTTTTCGGCATAATCCTCAATCAAAACATCAGCACGGTAGCGTTTTTTTGAATCCTTATTATCAATCAAAGGATCATTAAACGCGTCTACATGACCAGATGCCTTCCAAGTTGTGGGGTGCATAAATATTGAAGCGTCCAAGCCAACAATATTCTGATGCATTTGAACCATACTTTTCCACCAATATTCTCGGATATTTTTTTTAAGTTCAGCCCCGTTCTGACCGTAATCATAAACAGCACTTAATCCATCATATATTTCGCTTGATCCAAAGATGTATCCGTACTCTTTGGCGTGTGATATTACTTTTTTAAAAGTGTCTTCTTGTTTTGCCATTTGGCAAAAGTAAATGATACCAGTATAACCTCAAAATGCTATTGAACGGAATAGCATAAAAAATACTAGTCTAATTTAAATTTAGTAGTTTTTTTCAGCTCGTGTTCCGATGAAAATAATTGTAGCGTATACGTTCCATATATTAAATAACGCGTATCAATTTTTAAAGTAACACAATGCTCTACCTGTTCATTTTTGTAGGGCACAAACTGTTTTGTACTGTAAGCAATAACATCACCCTGATAATCTTCTTGTACAAAATCCCCTAACAGCACATTATTCGGATTTAATAATTTTAAATAAACCACCTTATCTTCTCTCAAGGAGTAAATATTATCCATAATGGTAAAACAGGTTTTAATCTGTTCTGTTTTTTTAGCTTTACTCGTACTAATTTCCCTATTTCCTTTAATTCTTACCCCTTTACCAGTAAGTTTAGCAAAAGCAAGCTCCTTTTTTTTATGAACAATAGAGGTAAGTTTTGTGTTTTCCTTAGACAGCTTTTGCTGGATATTTTTACTCTTGCTCAAAGCATTGGCAGCCTTGTTCAAATTACCTTTCATCAGGTTATTTTCTCTAGTAATGCTGTCGTTAATTCTGAACAATTTTAATTTTTCTTCCTTTAATGCCGAAATTTCTCTTCTAAATTTTATAAGAAGTTGTAACTTAGGCTCGTTAGATCTAATGGTATCTAAAAGTCTGATAATACGTTTTTTAGATTCAATAAGATGATTGTCCATAACACTGTTAAGTGCCTGTACATTTTCATATTTTTCAACAAGTAAGGACAACTCGCTTTCCATAGCCAGTTTTTCTTTTGCTAGATCCTGTTTATTAAGTAAGTGTTCCTTATAATCATTATAAGTATATGCCGCCAAGCCTAGCAACATAATTGCAAGCACAGAGGAAAGGATAGAGAGTGATATCGTACTTGTTTTTGGACTCATACAGGGTCTTAGATAACAGCAAATATACTTATTTATTTGACACATTTATGTTGAACGAAATTTTGTACATTTTTTTCCCAAAGAGTTGTGGCTCATGCAACCTCCCATTACATACGTTTGAGGATGGAATTTGCACCGCCTGCAGACATTCATTACCCGAAATGATTTTTATTTCATTGGTTGAAAATCAAATGCATAGCATTTTTGAAGAATATAATATCTATTTGGCATCTGCATTATTCAATTTTGAAAAAAACACTGAAATTCAGGAGTTAATACATAATTTAAAATATCGAAACCAAAAAAAATTAGGAAAAATTATTGGACAATGGCACGGAGCAAAATTAGCAACAGACATGAATTTTACCCAGGTGGATGTAGTTTTACCTGTACCCATTCACATCAAAAAACTAAAAAATAGAGGGTACAATCAGATTTCTAATTATGGTGCAATTTTGGCAAAAAAATTAAATGCAGACTTTAACGAGACCACGCTTAAAAAAACAGTAAATACTAAAACGCAGGCAAAACACAGTAGGCAGCAGCGTTTTGATAATATGTTAAATAGCATGCAAATTCGAAACCCCCAAATACTTGAAAATAAACACGTGCTTTTGGTTGACGATGTTATTACCACTGGCGCCACCATGAAAGCCTGTATCGAATGCCTTAACCAAGTGAAAGGCATAACCATTAGCATTGCCGCAATGGCCGTTACACTACTGGAGGATGCCTAGTTATTTAACCAAAACTTTACATGACAAAAACCATAGTCTAAAGGTATCGGTAAGCATTTAAATTCATAAGGCTAGCCTTAACAATGTTTGTTAATGGTACCATTTAAAAAAATACTAATTAGGGCGTGACCACAAGGGTCAGGCTTTCCATTGCAATTCCTCACTCCTCCTGCGTCGGGTTGCGGGATTTCCATTGCAATCCTTCACGCAAAAAAACACATTAATTTAAATAAAAATAATATTTAACAAACTACATAGCCAGGCGTGTAACATACTCGATAGGTTTTTGTTTATTTGTATAAAAAATAAAATGAAAGAAAGTAACCTTACTTTTTTTATAAGTTATAGTCTTGTTTTTTTCACCGTTATCAGCTGTGCAAAAAGAGGCTCCATTACAGGCGGTCCAAAGGATGAAGAACCTCCAAAATTTGTGCGTTCCAGTCCTCCTAATTTTTCAACTAACTTTAAAAGTGATGAAGTTCGTATTTATTTTGATGAGTTAATAAAGCTTGAAAATGCACAAAAGCAAGTGGTAATTTCGCCACCCATGAAGTTAAAACCCTTAATTACACCCCTGGGATCACCAGGGAAATTTATAAAAATTCAGTTTCAGGACACTCTAATTCCCAATACCACTTATACCATAAATTTTGGAGCAAGCGTAGTGGATAATAATGAGAGTAATCCTTTTCCATTTTTTCAGTACGTGTTTTCAACTGGACCAGTTTTAGATTCTCTATCGTTTAAAGGAAGTGTCAAAGATGCATTCAAAAAAAAATTGGACGATTATGTATCCGTATTTTTGTACAAGGTCGATGAAAATTATACCGATTCCATAGTATTTAAAGATCCGCCCCGGTACATATCAAGCACGCTAGACAGCACTGAGTTTGAATTTAAAAATCTAAAAGAAGGAAAATACCACCTGATAGCATTAAAAGACAATAATTCCAATTACACTTTTGAACCACAACAAGACAAAATTGGATTTTATGACAGTATTATCACCATACCACAAGATACAGTAGCAAAACTGAAACTTTTTAAAGAAGTACCTGAGTTTTCCTTTGAACGCATGAGTCAAGTGTCCAAAAATCAATTTATTTTAGGGTATAAAGGCGTTATTGAATCGCCTGAAATAAGTGTGTTAGGAAAACCAAGCGTAAGCACCCAGTTTTATAAAGATCCACAAAAAGACACCCTAAACGTATGGACAAAACCATTTTTTGAACAAGATTCTATTGTGTTTTTAGCAACATCCAAAAAGTACACCGATACTATTGTTTCGCGTTACAAGGATCAGCTTGTTGATTCATTAATTGTATCCACAAAATCAGCTTCAAAACTGCGTTTAAACGCTCCAATGATTCTTTCAGCAAACACCCCTATTGATAGTTTAAAAATCAGCAATATCAATTTGGTGGATCAGGATACGGTTGCAATTAATTTTAAACACCAACTGGACAGGTTTAAAAACGAATTAACTCTAAATTTTGACAAAAAAGAAGGTGCTCAATATCATTTACAATTACTACCTGGTGCCATTACAGATTTTTTAGGCAATAAAAATGACACTTTAAATTTTAATACAAGCACTGGAATTGAAGCCGATTATGGAAAAATGATTCTCAATTTCCAACAAATAACACAATGGCCCATTATTGTTCAATTACAAAAAGGGGAGACAAATGTAGATTACGAAATTACATTAAACGAGGGGGAAACCACTGCTTTAATTGAATCTGTAGCACCCGGAGAGTATTTTATAAAAGTAATTTTTGACACCAATAAAAACAACAAGTGGGATACAGGCAATTACTTAAAAAAATTACAGCCTGAAAAAATAGTGTATTATCCCGAGGCCATTAATGTGAGAGCCAATTGGGATGTTAAACAAGCAATTGATCTTGGAGCATTGGATTAAAAAATCCAATGCCTAAGTTTTCTTTCAATACTAAAAGACTGCTTTATAAAGCAAATGGTTCAAAGCAATCTTCAATGATGCAAATGATGCCCCTTGAACTTTAAGTTAAAATCAGCATCCGCATAAGCTAGTAAATTTTAAAATGATCTCTATCAGCTAAAAACGGAAGCTTTTCTCTAATATTTTGCACCTTATTTTTATCTATAACTACAGATATGACATCTTGATTTTCGTACACAGGTAACAATCTTTTGCCCAGTGGGTCGTAACAATTGGAATGACCAATATACTTTAGGTTATTGGCATCAGCCCCCGTTCTATTCACTCCAATGGTGTAACATAAGTTTTCAATAGAACGCGCCTTTAGCAGCGTATCCCAAGCTTCGATACGGGTATTTGGCCAATTAGCCACACATATAAGAAGGTCATAATCTTCAATATTTCTGGCTGCGACCGGAAACCGAAGGTCATAACAAATAATAGGCTTAATTTTCCAACCGGCTAATTTAAAAATAGTGTTTGTTGTTCCTTTTTTAAAGTGTTTATCTTCATTTGCGTAAGCAAATAAATGACGTTTGTCGTAATATTGAATTTCTCCGGAAGGGGTTACCAACAGCATACGGTTGTAAATAGCACCATTTTCGGAAATCATGACACTGCCCATGAGTGCCTTATTTTTTTTAAAGCAAGATGCAACATCCATTGTACCGTTTTACCTGTCATTGATTCCGCCAAATGGGTGTCAAAGCAAAAGCCAGTGCTAAATAATTCTGGTAAAATAATCAAATCAGCATGTTCAATATGCTGTATTTTTTGTTCAAAATTATTCAAATTTGCTGTAGTATCTTGCCAAATTAGATCGGCTTGTACAAAAGCGCAATGCAATTTTGTGGTTATGTTTTTCATAGGGAATAAATTTTTTAAAAAAGTTACATAAAATATGACACTTCACGTAGTTTTCAGTCGCTTAAATTTTTAAAAAAATCCCTATTTTCGCAACTTAAAAACTAAATTGTTTTTAAATACACGAGGCTTGCCTCATAATCATAAAAATAGTTCAGCTTCATTCTTATTAAAAATAAAGTAGCTGACAAAAAAGCCATTACCATGAGCACAAAGTTCACTGAATACAAAGGACTTGATTTACCTAAACTAGCTGAAGAAACTTTAGCTTTTTGGAAAGCAGCAGGCATTTTTGAAAAAAGTATTAAGGAGCGCGAGGGGAAAACGCCATACGTTTTTTTTGAAGGACCACCTTCAGCTAATGGATTACCAGGCATACACCATGTAATGGCACGTACAATTAAAGATATTTTTTGCCGGTACAAGACACAAAAAGGATTTCAGGTAAAACGTAAAGCGGGTTGGGATACTCATGGATTACCAGTTGAGTTAGGTGTTGAAAAAGAGCTTGGGATTACCAAAGAGGATATTGGTAAAAAAATAACCGTAGAGGAGTACAACAAAGCTTGTAGGACTACCGTAATGCGTTATACGGATATCTGGAACGACCTCACCGAAAAAATTGGATATTGGGTGGATATGGAAGATCCTTATATTACCTACAAACCAAAATATATGGAAACGGTTTGGTGGCTTTTAGCACAATTGTATAAAAAAGGTCTGATTTACAAAGGATATACCATACAACCTTATTCTCCAAAAGCTGGTACTGGTTTAAGTTCGCATGAATTAAACCAGCCAGGGACTTATCAAGATGTTACTGACACCACTGTAGTAGCTCAGTTTAAAGCCATTGATAGTTCATTACCCCCATTTTTACAAGGTTTTGGCACCATACATTTTTTAGCCTGGACAACTACTCCTTGGACATTACCAAGTAACACTGCATTAACAGTGGGCCCAAAAATTGAGTATGTACTGGTTGAAACCTATAATCAATATACTTTTGAAGCTACAAAGGTAGTTTTAGCTAAAAATTTGGTAGGCAACCAATTTTCGGGCAAATTCACTGCCGTAGAAACAGCTGAAGACTTACAAGCATATAAGCAAGGTGATAAAAAAATACCGTACAGAATTGTCACTTCATTTGTTGGAAAAGACCTTTTAAATATTAGATACGAACAGTTGTTGGATTACACACAACCTAATGATAATCCTGAAAATGCATTTAGAGTAATTTTAGGAGATTTTGTGACCACCGAAGATGGTACTGGGATTGTACACACCGCACCCACATTTGGGGCGGACGATGCTCTGGTAGCTAAACAAGCCAGTCCAGAGGTTCCGCCAATGTTAGTAAAGGACAAAAATGACAACCTAGTTCCTTTAGTTGATTTACAAGGGAAATTTACAGCTCATGTAGGCGAGTTTGCAGGCAAGTACGTAAAAAACGAATATTATACTGATGGCGAAGCGCCAGAACGCTCCGTAGATGTTGAAATTGCCATAAAACTTAAGGAAGAAAACAAAGCTTTTAAGGTAGAAAAGTATGTGCACAGTTACCCAAATTGCTGGCGTACGGACAAACCTATTTTATATTACCCGCTGGATAGTTGGTTTATTAAAGTAACGGATGTAAAAGAACGCATGCACGAGTTAAATTTGAGCATCAATTGGAAGCCCAAAGCCACTGGCGAGGGACGTTTTGGAAATTGGCTGGCAAATGCGAATGACTGGAATTTATCACGTTCGCGCTACTGGGGTATTCCACTTCCAATTTGGCGTACGGAAGATGGTACCGAAGAATTAATTGTTGAGTCCATAGCAACGCTTAAAGCAGAAATGCAAAAAGCAGTGGCAGCAGGCGTAATGCAAAAAGCAGTTTTTGAAGATTTTGTGGTGGGTAATATGTCCGATGATAACTACGACAAAATTGACCTTCATAAAAATATAGTGGATACGATTACCTTAGTTTCCCCATCAGGGAAACCAATGCAACGCGAAAGCGATTTAATTGATGTATGGTTTGATTCCGGAGCTATGCCTGTAGCTCAATGGCATTATCCATTTGAAAATAAAGAAAAAGTAGAATCAGGCGCACGCAAAGCGGATTTTATTGCCGAAGGTGTAGATCAAACACGTGGATGGTTTTATACACTACACGCTATATCTACACTAATTTTTGATGATGTAGCTTACAAAAATGTAGTTTCAAACGGACTGGTATTGGATAAAAATGGACAAAAAATGTCTAAGCGTTTAGGGAATGGCGTAGATCCTTTTAAAACTTTAAAATTGTACGGTCCCGATGCTACCCGTTGGTACATGATTAGCAATGCAAATCCATGGGATAATTTAAAGTTTGATCTTGAAGGAATTGCAGAAGTTAGGCGTAAGTTTTTTGGAACTTTGTATAATACATACTCTTTCTTTGCGTTATACGCAAATATTGATCAATTTAATTTCCATGAAAATGAAATTCCTATAAAGAAAAGGCCTGAAATTGATCAATGGATTTTAAGCGAACTAAATACGTTGATTACTAAAGTTGACACATTTTATAATGAATATGAACCGACAAAAGCTACAAGAGCGATTTCGGATTTTGTTCAGGAAAATTTAAGTAATTGGTACGTACGTTTATGCCGCCGTAGGTTTTGGAAAGGGGAATACGCGCAGGATAAAATTTCGGCATACCAAACATTATACACATGTTTACTTACAGTCTCCAAATTAGGAGCTGCCGTGGCGCCATTTTTTATGGACAGGTTGTACCAGGATTTAATTGCATGCACGGGTCAGGAAGATTTTGAAAGTGTTCATTTATCAGAGTTTCCAGTAGCCGATGCTAGTGTAATTAATACTGAGCTGGAACAAAAAATGAGTAAAGCGCAAATAGTATCATCATTGGTACTTTCTTTGCGCCAAAAAGAAAAAATAAAAGTACGTCAACCGTTGCAACGAATCATGATTCCTGTATTAAATGACAATGAAAGGAAGGAGATTGAAGCAGTTGCTGATTTGATAAAAAGTGAGGTAAATGTCAAAGAAATTGAGCTTTTAGATGATGCTTCGGGCATATTGGTTAAAAAGATAAAACCTAATTTCAAAGCATTGGGCCCTCGCTTTGGTAAGGATATGAAGCTGATTTCAAATGAAATACAGAAGTTTGATCAGCCTGAAATTAGCACACTGGAGCAAAAAGGAGAAATCCCTTTAGAAATTAACGGGAAAAGTATTACATTGCAATTGAGTGATGTAGAAATTTCATCGCAAGATATTGAGGGCTGGCTAGTGGCTAATGCTAATGGATTAACCGTAGCTTTAGACGTTACCATAAGCCCTGAATTAAGAAAAGAAGGAATAGCTAGGGAGCTTATAAATCGTATTCAGAATTTGAGAAAGGATCAAAATTTTGAAGTAGTTGATAATATCGAAATTAGTTTTACGACTAATCAAGTAATTGAAGCAGCGGTAAAACAGAATGAAGACTACATTAAAACTGAAACTTTAGCAAAAGGGATTGTATTTAAAGAAGAATTACCCAACGGAACGGCTATTGAATTTGATAATATTAATGTGAAAATTTTTATTCAAAAAATATAAAGTAAGATGGCACAAGAAACTAAAGAAAGATATTCTGACGAACATTTAGCTGAATTTAAAGTAATTATTTTAGATAAAATAGCCCATGCAAATCGCGATTTGGAAATGCTAAAAAGTTCATATAAAAATGACAAGAACAATGGAACGGATGATACGTCTCCTACGTTTAAAGCTTTTGAAGAAGGTAGCGAAACCATGTCAAAAGAAGCGAACTCCCAACTAGCCATACGCCAGGAAAAGTTTTTACGTGACCTAAAAAATGCATTAAACCGCATTGAAAATAAAACCTACGGAATTTGCCGTGTTACTGGTAAATTAATTAATCCTGAGCGTTTAAAATTGGTTCCACACGCTACTTTAAGTATCGAGGCTAAAAAAATGCAGAAAAAATAAAAGAGAAGCTAATTATTTAGTGTAACGCCCCCCATTCAGGAAGCGTTTCCTTTTAAAGTTAAAAATTTTTAGATAAAAAATGAATTTAAAAAAGGCGTCTTTACTAATTTTATTAGTCCTTATTATTGACCAGGCATCAAAAGTTTATGTAAAAACGCACTTTGCACTAGGTGATTCATATGAAGTATTTAGCTGGTTTAAAATTCACTTCGTGGAAAACGAAGGGATGGCATGGGGAGTCAAAATTCCAGGATCATACGGTAAATTAGTCTTAAGTTTATTTAGATTAGTAGCCATAACAGGTATAGGATATTGGTTATGGGATAGTATCCGTAAAAAACAGCCTAACTTGTTAATTGTAGCTATTTCATTAATTTTTGCTGGCGCTACTGGAAATATACTGGATTCTATTTTTCAAGGCATATTTTTTAGCCATAGCAACGGTCAAGTAGCAACTTTTTTACCTGAAGGAGGCGGTTATTCTTCTGTTTTTTACGGAAAAGTAGTGGATATGCTTTATTTCCCTTTGTATGAAGGTATACTACCTGATTGGATTCCAATTTGGGGTGGAACGTATTTTACCTTTTTTGAACCCGTTTTTAATGTAGCAGATTCAGCGATATGCATTGCTGTTATTCTACTAATTGTGTTTAATAAAAAAGTATTTCCAAAGGAAGTAGCAACTAGTTAGGAAGCAATAACATTGCAAATTGTTTCAAAAGTTTTTAATGATATAGGTTTCGATAAATAATCTTCAACACTATCAATATTTTTTGCTTTTTGCGAATCCATTGGATCAATAGAGGAGCTTACTACATATAAGCTAGGCTTATGCTCTAAATTTGATTTAATGTGATTGTATTGTTCTAAAAACTCCCACCCATTCATGACTGGCATATTTAAATCCAGTAAAATTAATTCGGGCAATTGTTTGTTTTGTAAATTTTTCTGACTGAAATATTCTAAAGCCTCTTTTCCATTTTCAAAAACTATAATATTTTTGCATAGTTTTTTAAGCTGTAGTAATTTTTTTACAAGCTTTATGTAAACAGCATCGTCATCGATAATACAGGTAAGGTTCAATGTTGGGGACATATAGACTAACTTTGTGCTATATCAAAAATAAAATTCCCAAATGTGAATTGCTATATTTTTCTGTATTATTAGATAAAATTGTAGGTTTTATCGGGCAAAGAGCAATAATTGAGCGAAAAATCTCGATCATCAACATCAAAAATTTGTTCTTCTGGACTAAAAAAGCTTACTCCAATGGTCAATTTCGGTTTTGCAAGTGCTAAAAATTTATCGTAAAATCCTTTTCCGTATCCAACCCGATTTCCTTTTTTATCAAATGCTAACAAAGGCACAAAAACAACTTCAATTTTATCATCAGGAATTGGAATGCCATTTCCTAAAGGTTCAGGTATGCCCCATTCATTTACAGATAATTGTGTTTGGTCAGTAAGCAAATAATGGGACAAACTTCCATCCGTAAAATTACTTTTAGAAATTACAACGTGCTTGTCTTTGCCTTGCAAAATGTGTAAAATAAATTCGGTATCCACTTCGTTTTGCTTAGTAATAGGCAAAAAAATATGATAATAGTCATAGTTCCATATATCTAATTGTAAAAGTTGATTAGCAATAGCAATACTTTTATGTTCAATTGCAGCAGGAGTAAGTTGTGCCCTAAGTGCCTTGTATTTTTTCCGTAGTTCTTTTTTAGTCATTTACTTGATTTTTGTCGCTACTGATATGGAATATAGCATCGCCTTGATAAACGATTGGCGCTTCATTAGTATTAATAATATATCCGTTATCAGCCGCTTTAACTATATGGCGTTTTGTACCGTAAGGATCTGTAATTGTAGCCAGTTGCTCCCCTTTTTTAACAAAAGCACCGCAAGCAATTTTTAGATGCAATAATCCACTGTATTTTGCGCGTATCCAATGACTATGTTCGATAATTACTGAAGTAGATTTTTGGGTTTCAATTTCAAAATCGCTGCCAAGCATTTCCAAGTGTTTTAAGACACGCATAGTACCGTCTACACCTTCCTTGGCAATTAATTTGTCATTTGAAAGTGATTTTCCTCCTTCAAACAATAAAACTGTTTTTCCTTTTTTGGCACAGGTAGCTCGGTAGGATTTATCAATATTTTTTGAATACAATAAAAAAGGTGCGTTAAATACGTGTGCCAACGCCAAACTTACCTCGTTGTCTTTTGATATCCGTATTTGTGGAGCATTGTACCTGCTGGCACCACCAGTATGAAAATCGATACAAATATCAGCATGCGGTAAAATTTCAGTGGAAAACTGATAGGCAAACTGACTAGCAAGTGAACCATTTTTTGAACCCGGAAATACCCGATTTAAATCGCGACCATCAGGAAAATTTCTACTCATGGATAAAAATCCAAAAACGTTAAGCACTGGAATGCAAATAATAGTCCCCTTTGCTGGGCGATTAATTTTTTTTGAATAAGCTGCCTTACAATTTCAACTCCATTAATTTCATCCCCATGGATCCCAGCTGTAATTAAAACTACAGGTCCTGGAATTTTGGAGCGTTCCACAATAATGGGTATTTCTACTTTAGTGGAAGTATACAGTTTCGCAATATTCAGGTTAATGGTTTTGCGCTGCCCCAAAGGAATTTCCTGCCCTAATATGTGTAATGTGTCGGTAGCCATACATTAAATGTTTTTTTCAATGTATCGTATAATGGTTTTTGCAATATCTTTTTTGGTGGCAGTTTCAATACCTTCTAGTCCAGGTGACGAATTTACTTCTAAAATCAAAGGCCCACGTTCGCTTTGAAGCATGTCCACTCCAGCCACCGCTAATCCGAGTGCTTTGGCAGCTTTAATGGCAGCAATCTCTTCTTCATCTGAAAGTTCAATCACTGTTGCTTTGCCTCCTTGGTGTAAGTTTGATCTGAATTCACCCTCTTTTCCTTGGCGTTTCATGGCGCCTACCACGTGGCCATCAACCACAAAAACCCTGATATCCGCCCCTTTGGCTTCTTCAATAAACTCCTGAACAATAACACGCGCCTGCAATCCGTTAAACGCTTCAATTACTGATTTAGCAGCATTTTTTGTTTCTGCCAAAACAACCCCTAAACCTTGTGTACCCTCCAATAACTTTATAATTAATGGAGCTCCGCCTACATGATTAATAACTTCTTCCACATTTTTGGAGTAATTGGTAAAAATAGTTTTAGGTAAACCTAACTTTGCCTTAGTTAGTATTTGTAAACTTTGTAATTTATCACGCGATAATACCAAAGCTTGCGAACCTACGGTGGTAAGTACGCCCATCATTTCAAATTGCCTGACAACTGCAGTTCCATAGTACGTAATAGAAGCACCAATTCTAGGTATAACGGCATCAACCGATTCTAATTTTTTCCCTTTATAGTAAATTGCAGGATTCTTTTTTTCAATAACAATATCACAATTAATAGGATCAATAATACGAACAGTATGTTTCCTTTTAATAGCTGCTTGCGCTAAAGCATTGGTACTATATAAATTAGGGTTACGGGATAAAATAATAATATTCATAGATCAATTTTTTAAGCCAAACGAAACATTTAGCAGCTTTGGGTCAATAATAAATTTGCCACTTAAAAATTTGCGACCAATTAATACTGGAAAGCGCATATTGTCTCGGTCATTTAAAGTTAGGGTAATGGGATATAGTTTATTAAATAATTTAATTTTGGTTTTTATGGCATATCTTTTTGATGCAATACCATTACTACTTTTAACAATAGTTGTTTTATAGGCGTTAAATGTAATTTTTTTTTCATTAAATTGATGATGCGCGTCTCCTAAAAATTCACAATATAATATGCCGTTACTTTCAACTACGTTTTTACAATGAATACTTGAGGTGTAGGCACCACTATCAATTTTAATCGGAATATCTAAAAGTGCTAAATCTGGAAAATCAGCTACATCTGTTCGCCCAATTGTAAGTTTATTATTTTCCAAAGTACAAGAAACTATTTTTTAAGTAAGTAATTATTAGTTATTAGTAAAACCACATGCTAATAGAGGTTTGACTTGCATAAAAGTATCTAAAATATGAATGTTATAAACACAAAAAATACTTTTTAAATAATAATTGAATTTTTAGGGTAGGGTATTTTAAAGTTGAAACGTTATATATGTGTATTTTAATTTGGATGGAACAAATGATAAGTTGTTATTTTTAGTGCTTGGGGCTTTTAAAATAATGAACAAAAATTTGAACATCAATTTATAAAGTATAGTGTGTTTAGTTTTTAGAGTTTTGGTACATACCATCAAAATTCTTTGGTAGTCCTCCCTTACTATTTAGTGGTAGTAAGGGAGGTTTTTTTTAGGTAGTAATTAATAGATAGTTTTATCTTTGGAATATGGATATTTCAGCCATAGAATTACAAGTGAAAATTTTGCCAAGTACTCCTGGTGTTTATCAATATTTTGATAAGGATGGGGGTATTTTGTATATAGGGAAAGCAAAAAACTTAAAAAAGCGAGTAGCCTCTTATTTTACCAAAAATCATGACAGTGCACGCTTGCGTATTTTGGTTCGAAAAATTGCAATCATAAAACATATTGTGGTTACCACTGAATCGGATGCTTTATTATTGGAAAATACCCTAATAAAAAAACACCAACCACGGTACAATATTTTACTTAAGGACGATAAATCATACCCGTGGATTTGTATTAAAAATGAACGTTTTCCAAGGGTGTTCAGCACCCGCCGAATGATAAAGGATGGCTCAGAGTATTTTGGTCCTTATACCAGTGGTAAGGTATTAGGAGCTGTAAAAACGTTAATCAGAGAACTATATCCAATAAGGACTTGTAATTATGATTTGTCCAAACAAAATATTGATGCCGGAAAGTACAAACTGTGTTTAGAGTACCATTTAAAAAATTGCAAAGCTCCGTGCGAAGGATATGAATTGGAATCGGAATATATGCAGCACATTACTGCAATAAGAAGTATTTTAAAAGGAAATTTTAAAGACGCCTTAAAATCATTTACTAAAAAAATGACGGTTCATGCTGAGGCTATGGAATTTGAACAAGCCCAGTTTTATAAAAATAAAATTGAAGCCTTGCAAAACTATCAGGAGAAATCTACGGTGGTAAATCCACGGATTACCAATGTGGATGTATTTAGTATTGAAAGTGATGAAAGCTTTGCGTATGTAAACTTTATGCAAGTACATCACGGGGCAATAGTGCGATCACATACTACCGAAATAAAGAAAAAATTAGAGGAAACAGATGCTGAAATTTTAGAATTAGC
Source organism: Aquimarina agarivorans (assembly GCF_000218485.1). Taxonomy (GTDB): domain Bacteria; phylum Bacteroidota; class Bacteroidia; order Flavobacteriales; family Flavobacteriaceae; genus Aquimarina; species Aquimarina agarivorans. The sequence goes on from NZ_AFPB01000123.1 coordinate 30,764, forward strand.
GGTAGTTGAATTTAGAAATCGATTTAAATCGCTTTCGCGAGAAGTGTATCTGCCGTTTCCTGTGGCTGTTGCCGAAGGACTAAAAGTGACTATTCCGCAGCTAGGAGATAAAAAAAAGCTGGTAGACTTATCATTACGAAATGCAAAATACAGCAGGCAAGAGCGTTTCAAACAAATTAAAATTGTTGATCCTGAAAGACATACTAAGCGTATGTTAGCCCAAATTCAAAAAGATTTACGCCTACCGCAATTACCGGTACACATGGAATGCTTTGATAATTCAAACATTCAGGGAACCAACCCTGTGGCAGCGTGTGTTGTATTCAAAAATGCAAAACCAAGTAAAAAAGATTATCGTAAATTTAATATAAAAACGGTGGAAGGCCCTGATGATTTTGCTTCAATGGAAGAAGTGGTTTATCGCAGGTACAAGCGTTTACTGGAGGAGGAAGAGCCTTTACCGCAATTAATTATTCTGGATGGTGGAAAAGGACAATTGTCATCGGGATTAAAAGCGCTGGAGCAACTAGGCATTCGGGGTCAAGTAACTATTGTGGGAATAGCAAAACGTTTGGAGGAAATTTACTACCCAGACGATTCTTATCCCTTATATTTGGACAAAAAATCAGAAAGTTTGAAAGTAATTCAACACATGCGGAATGAGGCGCACCGTTTTGGGATTACATTTCATAGGCAAAAGCGCAGTAAAGCAGCCCTAGAAACTGAATTAGATAGCATACCAGGTATTGGCGAAAAAACAGCCATTAGTCTTTTAAAGCATTTTAGATCAGTAAGCCGGATAAAACAAGCCACTAAACAAGAACTAGTAGAAGTAGTAGGAAATTCAAAAGCTCAAAAAATTATTGATTTCTACAAACAGTAAAACCAATTGAAACACCTGTTTTGAAGTATTTTTTCATTTTTCTAATCTCCTTTTTTTGTTTGCTCTGTGTAGCAGCGCAACCGCAGCAAAAAGATACCACTGATTTAAAAGTTGGACTGGTTTTAAGCGGTGGTGGAGCAAAGGGTTTGGCTCATATTGGTGTGTTAAAAGCAATTGACAAGGCAGGCGTTAGGTTGGATTATGTTTCAGGATCAAGTATGGGGGCCATTGTAGGAGGTTTGTATGCCTCGGGATATACTGCCAAACAGTTGGATTCATTATTTCATACTGTAAATTTTAATAACCTTATTCAGGATATACTACCGCGGGATAGTAAAACTTTTTATGAAAAAGAGGATGATGAAAAATATGCGCTCACTTTACCAATTGTTGAAGGACGCGTAAGTTTACCCAAAGGAATTTCCAACGGACAAAATTTTTATAATTTTTATTCAAAACTAACCAGCCACGTAAAGCATATCACTGATTTTAGTAAGCTTCCAGTCCCCTTTTTTTGTACTGGTACAGATATTGAAACCGGACAGGGAATCATTTTTGATCAAGGCTATTTGCCCGACGTGGTAGCAGCCAGTGGTGCCCTACCAACGGTGTATAGTCCTGTGAAATTAAATGGACGATTAATTACGGATGGTGGAGTTACGGACAATTACCCTGTGGAAGAAATAAAAAAAGAGGTATTGAACTAGTAATAGGTGTTGATGTGCAGGATACCTTAATGAATAAAAAAGAGCTTAACTCGGTAACTAATATCATGTTACAAATTAGCAATTTTAGAACTATCAAGGCCATGAAACGCAAACAATTGCTTACCGATGTTTATATTAAACCCAATATCAAAGATTATTCGGTAGTAAGTTTTGATCGGGGTGATGAAATTATTGCTGAAGGGGAAAAAAGTGCTATGGTACAGTTTGATACGCTTCAAAAAATAGCGGCACAACAAGCGCCATTTCAAAAAAGAAAACCCGTAAACCCCGATAAAGACATTTTTGCTGTGTATTTAAATATTAAAGGACATCAACGATTTACACGCGCTTATATAAAAGGAAAACTTCGGTTAAAAACACCGTCTTTGGTTACGCTAGAAGATCTTAATAGCGGTTTGGACAATTTGTACAGCACAGGAAATTTTGAGCGTATTCGCTATAAATTAAAGCAGAAAAGCTTAATTGATAGCGAAATTGAAGTAAAGGTTGAAGAAAGTCCCCTAAAAAGTTTTGTGCGTTTTGCACTGCACTATGATGATTTATACAAATCAGCGGCGTTGGTAAATTTTACCCGAAAAAACTTATTATTTAAAAGTGATGTATTATCACTAGATGGTATTTTAGGCGACAAGCCGCGGTATAACATCGATTATTATATTGATAAAGGTTACTATTGGAGCGTAGGATTAAATCATCGCTTTTACCAATATGAACAGTCGCTCGATTTTAATTTTTTAAATAATAGGTTGAGCGCCTCTGAGCTTCAGGATTTAACTAATGTGCCAATCAATTTTGTAGATATCGAAACTGTTGACATTACTACTCAGTTGTATTTAGAAACCATTTTAGGTCAAAAATTTGGATTTAGAATAGGTTTGGAACATAAATTTTTGAAAAATTCAACCGAAACCATAGGAGTTGATAGCAATCAGGTGCCTGGTACAGTGCTGGATAATGTAAATTATTATAGTGCATACGCAGCCCTAAAATTTGATAGCTTTGATGATAAATATTTCCCAACTAGGGGGGTATTATTTACAGGTTCATTTACGGGATACCCATTTTCATCAATTCCATCGGATCAGTTTGAAGAATTCGCTGTAACTAAAGCCACACTAAATTATGCGGTACCAATTTCCAAACACTTTTCAGGATTGGCACAAGCGGCCTCAGGCATACGATTAGGAAAGGCAACTGGAGTAAATTCATTAGACTTTTTTTTAGGTGGGTTTGGAGCTAAACCTATAAATAATCAAGTTCCATTTTATGGCTATGATTTTTTACAACTTTCAGGCGAAAGCTACGTTAAAGGATTGTTGCAATTGGACTATAATTTTTGGACTAAACACCATATAAATATAGCAGCAAATTTTGCGAATGTAGGAAACGAAATTTTCAATATCCGGGAAATATATGAGTTAAAAGGATTCTCTGGATATGCACTGGGATATGGATACAACTCTCCAATTGGCCCCATACAGGTTAAATATGCCTTTTCTGACGATCAAAAAACAACAGGAAAAGTTTTATTTAGTGTAGGTTATTGGTTTTGAAACGGGATGTGTATTTGCTCCTCAAAATGCTTTTAACTAATTTTGGAATAGAAATTGAATATATATGGTAGTAACTATGTTTTTACATAAAACGAAAAATTAAAATGAGCATGAAAAAAGTCATCGTATATATAACAGTTTTGTTTGGTTTTATTGCTGGGTTTTCCCAAGTAGTACCAAATGAACCTGTGTTTTCTGAAAATGAGTTTATTGAATTTAAAATTAAATATTTAAGTTTTAATACAAGTACTGCTACGTTGGAAACAAAAAAAGAAACCTTAAATGGGAAAGAGGTATATCATGTAGTAGGAAAAGGAAGATCCTCTAAATTTTTAAGTTTTTTTTTCAAAATCAGGGATCAGTATGAAACCATTATAGATGCTGAAACTTATTTGCCCTATCGTTTTGTAAGAAATATTAACGAAGGAGGATATACTAAAAATATTGTCATTGATTTTGATCAAAATAATAACAAAGCCCACGTAAATAATAAAAAACATAAAACAAATAAAACGTATGATGTAGTACCTAATGTACACGACATGTTATCTTCGTTTTACTATTTAAGAAACGTTATTGAACCCTCAAAATTAAAGGAAGGTGACGAAGAGACATTAACAATGTTTTTTGATGAAGAAAATTTTAAGTTTAAATTGCGCTTTTTAGGAAATGAAACGATCAGAACAAAATATGGTAAAAAATCATGTCTAAAATTTAGACCACTGGTAATGGCTGATCGTGTTTTTAAAGAAGAAGAAAGCTTGACCGTATGGATAAGCAATGATGAGAATAAGATTCCTGTAAGGATTTCTGCTGATTTGGCAGTAGGTTCATTAACAGCAAGTCTTTCTAATTACAGCGGATTAAAACATCCGTTTGTAACAAATTAATGATGTATGAATAAATCGTTAGATCCTGATATTGTAAAGCGTTTAGAACAATTAGAAGAAAAGTTTCGAAACTCCGGACAGGATTTAGGTTCTTATCTTGATGGATTATTGCATGATCGGTATTTAACCTATTGGGACTATATTCATTTGGATACACTATTGAGTTTACAAATTCCGCGAACTCACTTTCCTGATGAAGAAATTTTTATAACCTATCATCAAATTACCGAGCTTTATTTTAAATTGATCATTCATGAAATGAAGCAAATTGTTGATGACAAACTACAAACTGCTGCTTTTTTTATTGAAAAATTAAATCGAATCAATCGCTATTTTGATGTGCTTACCGACTCATTTGATATTATGATCAAAGGAATGGATAAGGAGCAATTTTTAAAATACCGCATGTCGCTACTACCTGCAAGTGGTTTTCAGTCAGTTCAATTCCGAATGATTGAAGTATATGCTACCCCCCTTTGTAATTTAGTAAACAACAAAGAGCGCAGCAACTATTCCGAAAAAGAGCCTTTAGAAGAAACTTATGAACATTTGTATTGGAAGTTTGGAGCAACTGAAACTGAAACAGGTGAAAAAACACTTACTTTAAAACAGTTTGAATACCGATACACACCTCGCTTAATGCGTATAGCCAATCAGGTACAGCACAGTACGGTGTATCACAGCTTTAAAAACCTTCCTGAAACGGAGCAAAATAATGCAACACTTATTGCAGCAATGCGTACTTTTGATGCTAACGTAAATATCAATTGGTGCCTGGTACATTTAAAAGCTGCATACAGGTATTTAAATAAAAAAGGAGATAATGCAGTAAAAGCAACAGGAGGAACAAACTGGAAACAGTTTTTACCACCAACTTTTCAAAACGTAAGTTTCTTTCCTTCGCTATGGACACAGGATGAATTAGCAAACTGGGGAAAAAAATGGGTTGAAGACTTAGTAAATACAAGTAATTAGTAATGTTTAAAAAGGAATTTCTTCTAGTTTTAACTACAGCAATTTTTGCATGTAAAAAAAATACGCCTCCTTCCCCTCAGGTTGTTGTTGAAAAAAAAGGCACCAGTGCCAAAAATAATTAAAGAATTTGATTTTGTGTTAAATGACTACCAAGTGGTTAAAGACACCATAAAGTCTGGGGATAGTTTCGGGGCAATTATGGACGCCCATGGAGTAACTAGGTCTCAGGTTTTTGAAATTTCTAACAAAGTAAAAGATAGTTTTAATGTTGCTAAAATTGCCGTTGGTAAACCGTATACAATTTTAAAATCTAAAGATAGTATTGCTGAGGTAAAGGCATTTATATATCAAAAAAATAAAGTGAATTACGCAGTAGTTCATGTAACTGATTCCATTTACGCATCAAACAAAAAGAAAAACGTCATTACCAAAAAAAGGTCAATAACAGGAGTTATCGACAGTTCATTATCGCAAACTATTGAGCATGAAAATGTATCTCCTTACTTAACTCACATACTTTCCAGTATTTACCAATGGAGTATTGATTTTTTTAAAATTCAAAAAGGCGATCGTTTTAAAGTAATTTTTACAGAACAGTTTTTGGAAGATGGCACTTACGTGGGAATTAATGACGTTGAAGCCGCTATTTTTGAACACAACAAAACACCTTTTTATGCCTTTCAGTATGAAGTGAAGGAAAGCAAAAAGCAAGAAGTTTCCTATTATGATGATCAGGCAAAATCACTACAAAGCTTTTTCTTAAAGGCACCTTTACAATTTAGTCGCATTTCTTCTCGATATTCACGTCGTAGATTTCACCCAGTTCAAAAAAGGTGGAAATCTCATAAAGGGACAGATTATGCAGCCCCACATGGCACTCCAATTTGGTCTACTGCCAATGGCACGGTTGTAAAAGCTGGATACACTTCCGGAAACGGAAAGTACGTAAAAGTAAAGCATAATAATAAGTACAGTACTCAATATTTACACATGTCAAAAATACTGGTTAAAAAAGGCCAATATGTTAAACAAGGAGATGTTATAGGTCGCGTAGGAAGTACAGGTTTAGCAACTGGTCCACATGTATGTTATCGTTTTTGGGTAAACGGAAAACAAGTTGATCCGTACCGACAAAAATTACCAAGTTCAAAAAATATTGAAGAAAAGCACAAAGAAGCTTATTTTAAATATATAAAACCAATTAAAAAAGCTATAGATAGTATTCCTTATAAATCAGTGAATAATACGCAAACTTATGAAAACACTACCATCTCAAAATCCAACGCAAACAGCAGCTTGGAAAGCATTACAAGTACATTACAATGATATAAAGGATACGCATTTAAAAGAACTTTTTGAAAAAGATGCTACTCGAGGAGATACGTTAAAAATTCAATGGGAACAATTTTATGTTGACTATTCAAAAAACAACATAAACTCAAAAACAATTGAATTGCTTTTGGATTTGGCTGAGGAAGTGGATTTAGCTGGCGCTATGAAAAGCTATTTTGGAGGCAAAACTATAAATGCTACCGAAGAAAGAGCAGTACAGCATATGGCTTTGCGCTCACCAAAAGGATCTAAAATTGAGGTTGATGGTGAAAATATTGTAGATGAAGTAACTGAGGTAAATGCTAAAGTAAAAGCATTCACTGAAAAAATAATTTCAGGACAACACAAAGGATTTACTGGTAAGGCAATTACAGATATTGTAAATATTGGTATTGGAGGTTCGGACCTTGGGCCGGTAATGATTACTGAAGCCTTAGAATACTACAAAAATCACTTGAATATTCATTTCATTTCAAATGTTGATGGAGATCATGTACACCAAAATTTAAAAAATTTAGATCCTGAAACCACGCTATTTGTAGTGGTTTCAAAATCATTTGGAACTCAGGAAACACTTTCCAATGCAATGACTGCTCGTGAGTGGTTTATTGAAAAAGCTAACGGAAATGAAGGCGTAAGTAAACATTTTGTAGCCGTATCCTCAAATGTAGAAAAGGTTACTGAATTCGGAATTGCAGCGGAAAATATTTTTCCGCTTTGGGATTGGGTTGGCGGTCGATTTTCCTTGTGGAGTGCTGTTGGATTATCCGTAGCGCTATCTATCGGTTTTGATCAGTTTGAAGAATTATTAGCCGGAGCGCATGAAATGGATATCCATTTTAAGTATACCGATTTTGAAAAAAATATCCCTGTCCTTTTAGGCTTATTAAGCGTTTGGTACAATAATTTTCATGGAGCTGAAACCGAAGCTATTATACCATTCAATCAATATTTACACCGTTTACCTGCTTATTTGCAGCAAGGTATCATGGAAAGCAACGGAAAAGGTGTGGATCGTAACGGGAATAAAATAGATTACCAAACAGGTACCATTATTTGGGGAGAACCAGGTACAAACTCCCAACACGCATTTTTTCAATTAATTCATCAGGGAACAAAAATTATTCCAACGGAATTTATTGGATTTAAAAAATCGTTATTTGGTGATAAGGAACATCATGATAAACTGATGGCTAACTTTTTTGCTCAAACGGAAGCGTTAATGAACGGAAAAACTAAGGAAACTGTTGTTGCCGAATTGGCTTCTAAAAACTTATCTGAGGCTGAACTAGCCAAACTGGCTCCGTTTAAAGAGTTTGAGGGCAATAGACCTACAACAACATTATTAATTGAAAAATTGACTCCTAAAACGTTAGGCTCTTTGGTAGCCATGTACGAACACCGAATTTTTGTACAAGGGGTTGTTTGGAATATTTATAGCTATGATCAATGGGGGGTGGAGTTAGGAAAACAGCTGGCATCAAAAATTTTGAATGAAATTACCGAAGAACATCCGCATAAACACGACAGCTCAACTGCTAATCTTTTAAAAGAATACCTGAAGTAACGTTAAAAATTAGATAAAACAAATAGCCTTTACAAGTAAGTAAAGGCTATTTGTTTGAATAATATTATTTTAGTAAATTAGAATTATAATCATATGGAAAGTATCGTAAAAATTGTTCATTCAACATGGGCTTATTTAGTATTGGCAATATTAGCATTAGCAGCGTTTAATGCTATTGCAGGTTTGGTTTCTAAAAGAGAATACCAAGCTAAAGATTTCAGGATTTCATTATTTACACTTATTGTAACTCATTTACAGTTTGTTATAGGACTAATACTTTTATTTGTGTCGGGTAAAATTTTATGGTTTACTGATATTCCAGCTAAAGATATTATGGGAAATGCTGAAATGCGCTTATACAATGTGGAGCATCCAACGGTAATGATTTTAGCCATTGCCTTGCTAACTGTAGGCTACTCAAAACACAAAAAAAAATTAACTTCAACGCCTAAATTTAAGTCATTAGCTATTTTTTACTCATTAGCATTATTGTTGGTACTTTCAAGAATACCCTGGAAAGCGTGGTTTTAAATCCTTATTTTTTTTAAACATTTTAAACGCCGATAAAAACTAATCATAATATGAAGTTAAATTATATATTAAACAGTACGTTAATCTTAGGTTTTTCAAGTGTTACTCTTGCTCAGGAGACAAACATTACCATTGATTTAGGTATAAAAAAATACGTTGGAAAGGAAAGTAAATTAGACCGAACAAAATATTTTGGAATACAATCCGCTGCTACTTCTAATGAGTTTAAATCAGAAAGTGATTATTTATTTTCTGAATTAAATACCTATCCATCTCGTGGTTTTGACGGACCACAGCCCTACGGCGATTTGGAAGATTTATCTTCTGGAAAAATAAGTTCAAAAGCAAAATCAAAAAGTTCATATTATAAAAATACAGCTACCTTTAAAAATTATGGTACACGTAAATATGTGATTACACAAAAGCCTTCGAAAGTTTTTAAAATGGGAGCTGACGCTGATGCTGCCGTTGATAAAATTAGCGCGTACATGAAGGAAGCTTTTCCCGAAAATTCATCAAATTACTTGGATTTAATGGATCAGACTTTTGCCAGTACAACATTATTTTCCGACGATACGGATGAGGCTAAAAAGGAAATCAGCAGGTATTTTGCTGACATTGCAAAAGGATTAAAAAAGAAATTTCCAAAGCTCAAAATTGGCGGATTTAGCTCACTAAGGCCTCGATTTGAACTCAATAATTTTGATTATTGGGAAAATAACCATAAGTTGTTTATGGATATTGCCGGAGAGCAATTAGATTTTTTATCACTTAAGCTTTATGATGAGGTAGATAGGGACACATCCACCATAAACTATTGTTCAGGCAGTGATGCAGAAGCTACGCTGGATCTTATAGAAACATATAGCTTTAATAAATGGAATAAAGTAAAACCCTTGTTAATTTCGGAATACGGAATTAAAGTTCCTTATTGGGAGGGTACCGCTTACAGTTCGGATCGTGATGGATTTATTTTAGAATCCCTGAACAAAATGGTAATGACTCTAATGGATAAGCCCGATCGGATTGAAAAGGCGATTCCGTATATTTTAGGGAAAGCAGAAAAGTTTTATAAAAACTCAGTAATTAATCCCAATGGAAATCCGCACCCATTAGCAGTTACTCACAAATCTGCCGATGGAAAGTCATACGAATACAGCAACTTGATTAAATTTTATGAATTTTGGAAGGATGTCAAAGGGGTCCGAACATACATAGCATCTGACAATCCTGATATACAAGTAAATGCTTTTTATGATAAAGGCAAATGGATGCTGATTTTTAATAACCTTTCGGACGAATCGCAATTACTAAACTTTAATTTTTCAGAATTTGATGCTGAAAGAATTTCTAAATATACGTTACGAAGGTTATTTTTAAACGAATCTGGCTTACCAGAATTGACTGAAGCCTTTACGGACATACATATTGATCAGTGGGATATTGATGCCAATGAAACACTGATGCTTATTTGCGATGTTCCTGTAGATACTGAATTTGCCACTTCAATTGTGGAGTATAACAATTACTCCAAACAAATGCTAAAGCCAATTGTAGCTGATAAACCTATTGAATTCGAGTTTACCAATGTAAAAACAGGAAAAGGGAAAGCAAATTTACGAGTGTCTTTTGGTAAGGACGTAAAATCCGACCTACAACCTATTGTTAAAATAAACGACAACATTGTATTAACCCCTAAAAACTGGGCAGGCTATAATCAATCGAATCGAAAAACATTTTTTGGCATGTTGTCTATTCCAATACCAATGTCCTATTTGAAAGATACTAGTGAGGTTGAAATTACATTTGCAGACACAGGAGGAAAAGTAAGCTCTGTGGTTATAAATTCCGAAATATTTTCTACGGATGTGGAAAACAAAAATTATGAGGCTCCCAATACACTGGTATATTCAAGCCATGGCGGTAATTTGTTGCATATTTCAAGCGAAATCAAATGTAAAAATCCGAAAATTACAGATTTAGAAGGGAACACCATAAAAAAATTAAAGTCCTACAAAAACGGAGAAACTATTGATATTTCAACGCTAAAAGTGGGTAAATATATTTTAGAAACTACCACTAATGGAAAGCTTAAATTCAAAAAATGAATGAATTTAAATTTATTTAAAGCTTCACTTACAATTTTTGTAGTGGGGCTTTTTTCGTGCAACAAAGTAGGAAATCAAAACGATGCCACTCACAAAAATGAAATTCAGGCTTCGTTTTCGTTCCATCAGAACTATCTAAAAGAAATTGAAAAATTGCCAAAAAAATCCCCTCATGAAAAGGACACAACTATGCTATTTGTTAAAGGGGGTAGTTTTTTAATGGGCGGGACTAGCGTACAGGCAAATCCCGATGAATTGCCCGTCCATAAAGAAACAGTTGATGATTTTTATATGGATGCTACCGAAGTTACCAATGCTGAATTTAGCGCTTTTGTTACAGCAACAGGATATATTACAACTGCTGAAAGACCTATAGACCCACATTTTATAGCGGCAATTACCGGTGTAGCTCCAGAAACCGTTGATACCGACCCTGCTGCTTTAGTTTTTAATGGCAATCCTAAAATGTGGTGGTCAATGGTAAAAGGCGCCAACTGGAGGCATCCTCAAGGTCCTAAAAGTACTATTATTGGAAAAGACTCATACCCAGTAGTGCAAGTCTCCTGGTATGATGCCATAGCATACTGTCATTGGGCTAATAAACGCTTGCCCACTGAAGAGGAGTTTGAATATGCTGCAAGAAATCAAGGAAAACAAATAAAATACAGTTGGGGCAATGATTTTAATAAAGCCGTTGAATATGCAAATTTTCACCAAGGAAATTTTCCTTTGGGCAATTTAAAAATAGATAATTTTGAAGGTTTAGCTCCAGTTAAAAGCTTCAAAAATAATGCATTGGGTATTTATGACATAGGGGGCAATGTATGGGAGTGGACATTAAACTCTTATTTTTCAGATGCCTATTCAAAAAAAATTAATTTTGAACAGCCTATATTAGCTAATGATAATACGTTAAATCAAAAAAAAGTAATCCGAGGTGGTTCGTTTTTATGTAACGAAAGTTATTGCTCAGGTTATCGCGTTGCAGCCCGAATGAATGCGTCACCTGACACAGGCTTAGAGCATTTGGGATTTAGGTGCGTAAGAAACAGTACTAAATAGCGGCATAAAAATTGATTACAATAATATATGTACATTATTTTAAGTTAAACTGATCTATTTAGCGCTTTTTGTAGATATTAGCTATTACAAAGCAAAAAAATACAATTATTTACACCATATAATCTAAATAAAATATTCTTAATAGTTAGATTGTATAAATTTTTTGATATGAAAAAATTACTACTAGTATTGGGAGTTCTATTTTTAGGGATAATGCCAAGTTATTCGCAAGCTTTTGTAAAGTTTGCTGAGGCACCACCAACACAATTAAAGCCTGCAAGAGAGTTTTTCAATTATAAAATTGAGTATAAAGCGCTAAAGAAGAGTACAATTTATTTAGAACTAAAAAAAGGAGATTCATTAGTAGGAAATAGCGTGTATGACGTAACAAAACCAGACCAGAAAACGGTATCGGTTAACCTTCAAATATTTAAAAAAATTGATCGTCTGGAAACAGGAAACGATTATTCTTATAATTTATACATGTACGAAGGTGGGCGAAATGACTGGTCAAAACGCGCTTGCGAAACTAAAAAGATCGAAGGGATAAAAGTGGTTTCCTCAGCCGCAAATTAAAATTCACTTGTTCTTTTGTTAGGTAATAACGGCAATCCAAACTAGTAAGTACAACCACAGCTACTTTTTTTACATCCAAAGTCAATTCCTAGACTAATAAGGTGTGATCCGCTATTATCGGTACCTGATACTTCGTTTACATTTGCCTGATAGCCGTATGCGAAATAAAATTTTGCTTTTTTAATACCGATCATAGGAGAAACTGATAACGGTTTAAAATCCTGATCTATCAAACTTCGTACTGAAATACCTCCCCATAAATAACTATCCTGAAAAAACTTTCTTACCTTAAAATTGGTATCTAAGGTTGAACGTAGGTCGCTTGAAAACTGACGATACAATACCGAAGGTTCAAATTGTAGTTTTTTGAACACGTTTTCAAAAGTAAATCCTGAATATGCATAGTAATTTGTCAAATTACCTGGCTCATTGACACTAAAATCCTCTAAAGGTTTATTCAGTAAATTAATAGCGTTTAGCGTAATAAAAAAGGTTTTTAATCGGTACAGCACACTAACATCAAAATTATGATCTACCGTGTTTATATCACCCTCAGCAGCTAACAGCGGACGGTTAAATTCCGATGAATCAATAGTGAACTGTGTATACTTATAGCTTATACCAAATGATAAATATTGTCGCGAATATTCGCTTATAGTCAAATGGTGTGCAAAAGAGCCTTGAAACCCCTGCTGAGAGGTGGCTCCATTGCTATCATTAAACAATACTGCCCCTACCCCTGAACGGTTTTGTATACGTCCATCAACGGATATTGTTTGCGTGCTTGGCGCATCATCAATGCCTACCCATTGTTCAAATCCTGTTCCGCGAATTTGCCAACAATCCCCAATACCTGCATAAGATGCTGATATTAAAAAGGGATTATCCGTTATATATTGATTGATCACAGGTAAATTGAATTCCTGTGCACAAACACTAAAGCTGGTCACCAATAAAAAGTAAATTAATTTGAAACGTTTACTCACTATAAAATAATTTTATTTACGATAAAGAGTAAAATGTCCAGTAAACTCTCGACCACCTTCATCATTTAACTTTATTAAATACCAATAATCTCCTGAAGGCATAAGCGAACCCGCATAAGTACCATCCCATCCTTCACCGTTTTCTCTTAACTTCACTCCTCTGAACTCTTTCAGCATTCTCCCATAACGGTCAAAAACCAAAACTTCCATGTTTTCATATTCAATAAAAGGATCAGGGTCTGCTGAATTTGTAGTAAACACCGTTAACCTATCAGGATACCATGTAGTTTCTGCAAAATTAGTACTGTCAGGATTAAAAACATTAGGAATCTCTAAATTTATTACTTTAATAAAAATTCCATCTACCTGATCAAAACATAAATTATCCGCATCCTCACCACGGAACGTTTTATCGGTTACCCTGAAGGTATAAAAGCCGTTTTCTTCAACATCAAAAGTACCATCAGCATTTACAACTACTTCTCTATCTGGTATTCCCCCTTCGGTAGTAGCATAAAGAACCGTATAAATATATGGATTTGCATCATCCGGAGCAACGATACCTCCAGTAGCTTCTAATTTATAAGTGTTCAAATTACGTGTTTGAATAAAAGGAATTAAACTCCCAGAATCATCAGGTTGTGTTACAAATGTTACTTTTGTAAAGGGCACCAATTCCTCCAATTCAAATGGTTTAGAAGGGCAATCTGTAGTTCCACCAGGAGCTTCATACTCCAACAATACATTATAATCCCCCGCTGGCACATCCATAATAGTATTTTCTCCTTTGATTCCGCGAACTACTTCAGTATTATCCGTTTTATTTACTAAAACATAAGTAACATCTTCGACATTAATTGATTCATTTCTATTAGTTGCTGTAATAGTATATGTGCCAAGATCAGTAGGATCCACTATATCTTTACAATCAGGAACTGCAACAGCAGTAAAATTATTAATGTCTGGTAATTCTAAATTAAAACTACGTAAAACCGGCTCACAAATAGATAAATCAGGAACAGCCAAACCGTTTCCAGAATCTACAATAAACACCTCGTAAGGCACATTTGCTTTCAAATTCATTATCGTTAGCTGATCAACATCGCCTGTGTTTGCTACTTCATTTTCTGGAACACCAAAAATAGCTGTGGCTTCTGGCTCAGGGATATTATCCAGATCTCTATCCTCTATCACTACGTAATAATAAGGAGGTCTACCTCCACTTATTTCATAAGTAATCATCCCGTTTTCGTCACCCAAACAATCTGGTGATGATTGCATCACTTCCGTTACCATAATTGCTTCTTTAGTGTCTAAGGTTTGAATTTGCTCAATGGTTGTACATCCTGTACCTAAATCACTAACTATAATTACATAATCACCAGCCGCTAAATTTTCAACTGTTGCAGGCATAGTGTCACTAGTAATACTAACGGAATTCCCTTTACCTAAATCAATCATTCCTTGAATATCACCATCGGCAAAATCTACTGAACCCTCGGCAATACCTTCTTCTTCAACAATAAGAACTGTATATGGTCCAATGCCTAAACCTTCATCTAACTTGACAGTTATAGACCCATCCTCCTCACCAGAACAAGATATTTCAGTGGCTGAAGTTTCAAACGTTAATACTGGGTGTTTTTCAATAGAAAATGCTTTAGTAACTGGGGTACACCCTAAAATTTGAGTAGGACCACTTGTTACTCTATACACATAGTTGCCTTCATCCAAACCTGTAAATCTGGTTTCCGTTTCTCTAATAGCTAATGGTGTTGTAGCCGTATCCAAAGGATTAGTAAAACCGGTATCACTTGCTAAATAAATATTATAAGTATAGTCACCCACACCTCCTGTAACAGGAGCCGCAATGTCAACAAATCCTGCACTATCCGCACACAATCTGTCCTCGGGAGAACTGATTTCGTATTCAATATTTGCTGGTGGAGGCCCTACAATAACTGTGGTAAACTCTTCACATCCATTAGTATCCACTACTCTAAAATAATTCACTCCTGTTGGTAATTCAAAAATTCCGAATGCTAAACCAGTACTATTATTAGTTTCATCCACCGAAGTTGTTGATACATTTGGATCGCCAGTTAATAGTTCAACTGTAGCAATTGATGAACCACTTGAAATCCCTATTTGATATTGTGCAGTTTCAACTCCCTTATCAGACCTTGTATTATCACAAGCTATTGGTATTAACAAATCCCTTGAAATTAAAATCGGTGCTGGTTTTTCCAAAGCAACTACTTCTGAATTTACTGTACAACCATAACTATCTATAATACTCACTAAATAAAAGTTTGGAACACCATTTTCGCCAGGCTGTACGTTAGTAAAAATATTGCTGATTTGCGGCGGTACTCCAGCTATAGATACTGGGTTATCACCTGCAGTATTATCTACCTTTAACAGCGTATAATTTATAGTTGCTTCGGGAGCATCACCTGCTGTAGGAGTTGCTTCAATAGTAGAAACATCTTCCTTACATACAATTGGTGTTGCTGCAATAGATACGCTTGGTAAAGCAACTGGATTAATTACTGGTAAAACTTCTTCATCAATTGGACATGTTGGAAAATTATCTCTTACACGAACCGTATAACTTCCTTCTCTAATATTCAAATCGCTTCCAAAGAAACCAGTAGTATTCGTTGCAATTACTGTTAACGGGCTGGCAGTTTCAACCAATTCAAATGTGTAAGGCTCAGTCCCACCTTCTGCGGAAGCTAAAATTGTTACAGGGTTACTACAGGTTAATTCAGTTACCTCATCAATCGTGAGTTCAACGGGACTATCTGGTCCTATAATTTGTACTACTTCAGTATCTGCGCAAATATCTGTAGCTGTATCTACTCCAAAACCATCGGTGGCCACAACCTCAATTGTATAGGTCCCTATTGCCAAAGTATTAGATGTAGTAACATTGGTAGTAGTATCCGTATTTAACAAGGCAACATTAGCTTCAATAACAGCACCAGAACCATCTCTTATTTCATATCTGTAAAAACCCGTATAGTTTTCTACTCTAAAGCTAATTGTTGTCCTATCGTTAAAACAATCTACCTCACTATTTGTTGGTACAATTCTGATTTGATCTTCAGGTATAAAATTAATATCACCAGACAAATCAAATACAATTTCATTAGATACTGGAGATTCACATTCATTAGAATCCACCACAACAAGTGTATAATTCCCTTTAACTAAATTTTCAAATGGCAAGTCAGCCACGGATGTTATGGTACGTATTGGAACCGATCCACCATTAAATAATTGAAATTCAATATACGTTCCTGTACCTCCAATAGCTAATGTAGCAGCATCTTTAATAGTTATACTTCCATTCGTGTCACAGGCTAAATCGTCAACTACCTCTAAATCTGGAGCAATTAAAGGATCTGGGTCTATTACAATATATTCTTTTTCTACCAAACACTCATCATCAGGATTGGTTACATCAATTACTGCTACCGTGTAAGTTCCAGCTGGCATATTTATAAAAATAGGATCCGCCTGTCTTGGTCTTATTACTGGTCCTGCAGTTACTTCGTATTCAAGTACTCTACCTGGAGCCAAATCCGTACCATCAGCTTTAGTGGCATTTATCCTGAAACGGTGGTCACTTGATGCATTACATATTGGATTTACAGACGCATCAGTAACAGTAAAATCCAAACCATCATAAAGCAGAAGTGGATTTGGTATTGTTTGCGTAACAATACAACCGTTTAGGTCAATTTCCAAAGTTAAATCCGTAGGCAATGATGCTACATCAACAAAGGTTACATCAGACACATCAGGTCCGGTAGGAAGCCCCCCTGTTGTATCATCAATTGGTGGCGGTTGGTTGCTAATGTCATCAACTCTAAAAGTAGCATTAGCACCTCTGCCTGAAATACCTAGCTCAAGAATTTGAAATACTGCAGGCGATAAATCCAATGACGTAGCGGGTGTTGATAACTCAAGCCTATACTCACCAGCGGTACAGGTAATTTCTTTTTCAATAGAAAATGTTCCTGCAAAAGTTGGAAACGGTGGCGTTTCAATTGGTCCTGCTTCCTGCGCACATTCAGCATTTGTTATGGGCTCTGTTAAAGCTATACTGGCGCTATTGCCAGAAAAAACACGTATTTTATAGGTTCCATTTGGATCCACGTTAAAGAAAGGAAATGAAAAAGTAGTTGTGGGTAAAGACTCCTGTGCTATCTCATCATCCGCCAAACTAGTAGTCCCCTTGGTATCAATTAACTGGTAGTAATACTGCGGCGTACCTGGAGCCACTTCAACAATGATGTCAGCTTTAGTATCGTCTTCGCTACTAACTAATTTATCCACACTACATGATGGCAATCTTGTAAATTCAAATCTTTCAATAATTGGATCCGTAAATTGCACTGTATCTTCAAAAATAAATTCGCAACTAGAAGTATCGGAAAGTCCAATAATTAAAGGCTTAGCAACCACTCTAACATTAACCGACCTAACAATTGGGTTTGGTTTAGGAATATTAAAACTACCATAATTATCGCTTGTTGGAGTTTGTGAAAGTTCAGATACAAAACCACTTCCTGTGTCTATCAAATACTCCAAATTGTAACGCAAATTAGTTGACGTATCAGACGTTGGTAAACCGTTAACTTGCACTAAAGCATCTCCGGCGCAAATGGCATTTGGTGGAACCGAAATACTTAAACCAGGATCTACTTCTGATGCTGTGAAATAAAAAATATTACTACACCCTCCAGGCAATACTATTTCCAAACGGTAATTTCCTGTTTCGGCTAAATTGAATAGAGAAGTATCATCATCCATGGTGTCTACGACTGCACTTTTAACTTCAGTGTAAGCGCATCCTTCACCAATATAAGGACAGTTGTTATCATCATCTGGTCTTGGACAGGAGCCTTCAGTAAATTTTGACCAGGTTAGGTTAGTTCCATTAGGATAAAAAATATTATCTCCTGTATCAGGATCTACATAATTGGCCGATATGTCAATAGCTCCATTACATAATAAAAATTGAGTTACCACTTCGCCATCCACACTACAAGGCTCTAATTGAGTACCGTTGAGTTCAGGATTATTAAATGGACTGAATGTGGTTAGCGTAGGATCAAATAATTTGACATCAAATGTTTGGGTAATATTTAAACAAGGACTATCAGTTTTTTCAACAACTATATACCTTCCTGTTTCAGTAATGGTAATTTTATTTGGATCAACGTCCAAATTAGTTTTTGATAAAATGAGCACACCATCATTGGGATTGTTACTTGTAGATCCTTCGGGCAGCCTAAACCATTCGTAACTTAAAAAACCTAAACCTGCTTCTAAAACTTGTTCACTAGCACATAACAACACTGAATCCGTAATATCCTGACATTGCTCCTGATCGGACAAAAATATAGTAGGCTCAGCATCCTCAGCACCACAAGTGTTATCAAAGCTAGGTACACTTCTAGAGGTAAAATCATTGGTGTTCAACCTACCATTATAGCTAGTTGTAGCAATATTTTGAACTACATTATTACAGGCATTTCTCAATTCACTACATTGAGCAACAACTTGTACCTTGAATTCAATTTTAACTTCATTTAAGCAAGGACCTGGCGAACTTGGTGTTCCACAATCTAAACCAGTTAAATCAGGCAGCTCAATTGTTACTAAATCTGTTGAAAATTCCAGCCCTGTTAAATCGTCAATAACTGGTTGCCCTGGTGTGATTGAAAAGTTTGTAGGTGTAAATCCGTCATAAGTAAATGATGTAGCATCCAAATTGGTATTGATTGGAATTAAATCTTCCAACACTACATTTGTTGCCGTATCATTACCAATGTTTTGAATAGTCAAACTATAAATAATAGTATCTCCTAAATTCACTACAGCTGTTTCGGGAAATTCATTGCCTGCACCATCGAAAAATTTCTTTTCGACAATTACATTTGGCGATACAATTTCAACAGCAAACGCATTAAAAAAGTTACTATAACTGTCTTGATTTGTACTTAAATACATAGTGGCTGTTGTATCTGTTAAACCACCTCCTACTGCACTACCATTATTTAAAATTCGATTTTGAGTATTTATTAATTGAAAATGATCCGTATCATAACTCAACGTATTTTGGGAATTAGGGAATCTAAAATTGGTATCCCCAGCTAAATTTGTAATCGTACTATTAAAAAAGTTTGTTCGATTGTCAGGGGTTGAATTTTCTGATAATGGTATTCTTGAGTTCCCTGGAAAATTCCTTTTAGTTGACTCTGTCTCTATTGAGAATTGATCACCCGATAATCCCCTATCCCCTTCTAAAGAGGCTGTTCCAATCCAAGCCTTGATTTCTCCGTTCGGAATAGTATTAAAGCTAGGCAAATCAAAATTAACGGGAGGATCCCTATCATTTATAACAGCAAAACCATCAAAAAAGTAAATATTTTTAGACGTTACTGTAGGCGTCGTATCTTCATAAATTACAGCTAAAGTCCACCCTCCTGCTAATCCACTAAACTCCCAATAGCCCGTTGTTCCTACAACATTTGCTACAGTCCAAAACCCATCAGTTTCAATATCTTGAACTTCTAAACTTTTAAATAAAGAAGTTACATCAGCCCTACATACATATACATCTCCGTGAATTCGACCAATATCCCTGCCGTTATCCCTTTTAATTGTATTATTGTAAAAAGACCCTATTTTTCCATCGACAATAACTTCAGTTTCCAACTGAATCCCATTAGGATTTGATGTTGTCGTTGGATTTGCACTAATGTCGTAATATTCAGTACCGTTTGGAGGAAGGATTTTGATTTCAGTATAATCTTCACAATCGCTACCACAAAAATTTGTTCTTGGCGTAAATGAGCCACTACCAGAATCAAAAGTAGCTCCAACATTAAAGCCTGACCAGTACAAATAGGCTTTAACTATTTTGGCACATTCTTCATTTGTATCCAAACGAGCTGCGCTTGAACTAAATGTTCCATCGCTACTAAACGAAGTTGGTGTACCATTTTCATTTACTGTACCCCCATATTCAGTTTCAGAATTGGCCAGCCCTGGGTTAAAAATAGTTGAAAATCGAGTCCCTGAACGATCACTATCAATATCAATATATGCTCTACTATAATTTATTCCACCTCCACGAGAAACTCCATTACTTAAGCCTCCATTATAATCGTCATTTGGTAAAAAATCAGTAATAATACCGCTGGCATTTGTAAAGGCTCCTCGAATACCCAAAACACTATTACCTGTAATAGACATATCTCCCTGAATAGTCTCGTTTGCTCTGGTTTCAAACTTAATAATTTCACCACGCTCTTCAGCCTGTGAAAATAGGTTACTAGTAGCAAACAACAAACAAACTAAAGTTATATAATTTAGTTTTTGATTAAGTAATCGTTCTTTCATAGTAATTCTTTTAATTAGTTTTAATTCCTATCATAGCCTTCGACTTTACGTATCATATAAATGACATAAATAGAATTAAATTTTGCTCCAAAAAATTAAAAACATTCAATCTTTAATTTTAACATAATTATCACTTCCAACAACGTAGTTAGTGAGCAATACATCGAAATTTTTCCGACAGTAGAATTTTATGTTTCATCTTGCTTTTTTATCGATTTGTGAAAAAAAGTCAGCCCAATTAAAAGCTAACTAAAACATAAATTTCTGACTAACAGATTTTTAATAATTATATTAAATTCATTTCAGAACTAAATTCACCGTGTAACGGATTTGTAGCCAAATTATTATACAGGAACCAAAAAAATAATAAACCAGTAATAAACAATTTTGAGATCAATTTAAATTGTTCTTTTCTTGAATTGAAGGATTATTCGCACAAATGTTAAATTGAATTTGAGTGAAAATTCAATTTAACATTTATTAGCTAAAAATCGAATTAAAACCTCCTATTAAACGTTGCATTTAGTACAAAATTAGGAATTATATATTT
>NZ_AFPB01000122.1 GCF_000218485.1 Aquimarina agarivorans
GGACATCCACGAAATCAAAAACAAACTATCGATCCAAATGGTACTGCAGCATTATGGGTTAGAAATCAAAAACAACCATGTGCATTGTCCTTTTCATGCGGATAAAACGCCAAGCATGCGCGTGTATACAGATACTAATATGGGATCAACCCGAAAAGTTGTGGGATGATAATTTTTAAGCATATATATTTGACAGTCTAAATAAGAAAAATGATACAGATTTCACCCCTCTGAATTGACTTCTAAATGTTTTTATTTTTGCATTGAAGGATTCAGCTGAAGCATTTGTACTGCGGTTATCAAAGAAATTTAGAATGTTGCGATAATGGTTTTGTATTGATCTAGCTACGGTACCAAAAGTTTTTGAGAATTTAGAGTTTTCAATTCTGTTATACCACTGTGCTTGTTTAGTGTAGGCTACAGATTTATCTTTAGTTTTTTGGTAAATTATACCTAGCTCTCTAGTCAATTTATAAGCTTCTTCTAAATCAGGGTAGTACTTGAATAATATTTCAGCCCTAACAGATTGTTTTACTGTCCATTTGTTTTTAGGTTTAAATAGTAAATATCTGCTTCGGGCAAGTAGTTGTTTAGGTGTATCTCCATTTTCTAGAAAATGAGGTTTGTATTTTTGCTTAGTCTCTTTAGCTAATTCAATTTCATTATTCTCTTGCTCGATAGCTTCCCAACGATATTACACTCTAATTTGTTGTAAAGCATCGAAAGCTAATTTTTGCACATGAAAACGATCAGCTACCCTGGTTGCTTTAGGGAATGCTTCTTTAGCTATACGTTCCATAGTTGGTGCCATATCTAAAGTTATTTCTTTTACTCCATAACGATCACGAGTAGCGATTTTCTTCAATACTTTGATGATCCGATCGCTGTTAGTTCCTGCTACCATAGCTACAATAGCACCTTTCTTTCCTTTAGCTGATTTATTAGTAATTACAGTATAAAGTTCTCCTTGAGTTAAAGCCACTTCATCTATGCTTAAGTAGCTACCTATGTTATCTTTAAAAAGAATCCAATCTTCTGCATGAGCTAATTGGTCCCAAGTAAAAAAATCACTTAAATGTCTACGATATTGCTCCTCTAGTTGTTTACCGTCCAAGTGATAATAAGTAGATAAACCTCTACAACTAACAGGAGTGCTATCCAATAAGCCTCTTTAAAAAAAGAGCGAACTCTGATGTCATTCGAGTTCCCTTAGCTACTAAATCCCAATCTCTTGAATAAAGTTCTTGTGTCTCAATATTAATCCACCTTCTACGCTTCACTTCTAAATAACATGCTTTTCTGCGAATAGGAAAATCTTGGATTTGAGTTACAGGATAAAAACCTTTAGAATGTAATCGCTTTTGAGATTGTTCGGCCATCGGTAATGGCTTTTCTTCTAAAACTAGTGTCAATCTATCATTAGATTCTTTGGCTTCTATAATATCAAAATATTCTAAAATCCCTTCGGGTAAAAAGTAAGCAAGTAGTTCTTTGGAGTCCAATTTATTGTTTTTTACAAAAATCTAAAATTTTGCAACACTCCACAACTTTTCGGGTTGATCCAGTATAATGACCACAATTTATTAAAATATTAATTACTGCAAATAGTAATGCCTTGCAATTACGTTACTTCAATACTTGATTTATATACGCTTCAAATTTTTCAACACCTATATTTAACAGCGTATTTCCATGTTTGTCTTTGTAGTTAGGAATACCATTTGTAACTACTTTGACAATACCGTTTTTATCCAGCAACACATTGGTAGGAAAAAAGCGAACACCAACTTCGTTTATATAATTTGTATCCGTTGAAATATGGGTAAAATTGAATTCTTGAGTTTTTAAAAAAATTTTTAGGTTTTGTTCATTTTCAAACGTCATGGAAACAAAATTAACACGGTCTTCATACTTTTTCTTTAACTCATTTAAATAAGGCATTTCATCCACACATGGCTTGCAGTGTATAAACCAAAAATTAATCAGGGTGGGTTTGCCATTGGGTTTTGCTGCATTATAAATACCTCCATCCAAGGTAAATTGGTTTACACTTGGCAACTTTTTCCCCATGTAGGAACGTACTTTTTCTTGCTGCATCAATTGATTCATATTGGGTTGAGAACGACCAATAAAAAAACATGTCAAAAGACTCAAAAATAGTACTATATGTTTCATTTTTCTAACTTCACTACAAATTGCAACCCTAAAGCTACGAAAACCATTTTTTTCCTAAAATACTTTTTAAATCAAGTTACTTTTAAAAAAATAATTTATAAAATGAATCAAAAAAACCTCGAAAGACGAGGTTTTTTTG
The DNA here is from genome assembly GCF_000218485.1 of Aquimarina agarivorans. Lineage (GTDB taxonomy): Bacteria > Bacteroidota > Bacteroidia > Flavobacteriales > Flavobacteriaceae > Aquimarina > Aquimarina agarivorans. The sequence continues at coordinate 2,315 of NZ_AFPB01000122.1, forward strand.
GTATTAATTCCTATGTTAAACTAAAATTCAATGTCACTATTCAACAAGTAATTTATTGGTGTACGTATGCCCATTAATTTCAACTGTATAAATATAAACACCTGTAGTTAACTTAAAACTTTTTGCCTCCAATTGAATTTCTTTTGTTTCATTATTAATAATCTGACCTTGATACAGGGTCCCTAAATCCCCACCTGTTACACTCCATAAATTAACATTTATTTCAGCTGTTTTCTTAGCGGTAACATATATGGTTGTAGCTCCATTAACAGGCATTGGGTTTGGAAAGTTATATACACTTGGAGTATTAATAGCATAATCTAATTCTTTTAGAGCAACATCCTCCAAATCAATTAATTGTTCATCAACACTTAGCTCCGAATTATTATTTAGTTTTTTATACCCATATTTTGAAACCGTATTTAAGCCCCATGCAATATTATTTACCGGATCCCCTATTGACCCTTCAATAAAACCTAATGGATCTGCTGACGAATGCACATCGGCTACAAAATCTATATCTAAAGTATTTCCATCTCCAAAAGCATCTCCTGGCAATACTCCAGATCGAGATATACTATCTGTAGCGTCCATTATTGACCTTGCTTCATTATCATCCAAAGTATGATCATTGCCTAAATAATGTCCTATCTCGTGCGATGCTATGTTACCTACAACTGTAGCTACTAGATCTTTTTTATCTGCTCCTTTTGCAAGAGGTATTGAATTTATGGAATTATTATCTGATTCATCAGCACTAAGTCTACCTAATAATACATAAGCAAAATCGTCCAAGCTATAATTCCCAATATCAACAATTGTTGCTCTTCCAATTCCTGACCCTGATCTCCCATAACCAGTTTCATCATATGATCCTCCTATCACCATTGTACTGTAAGGGATATTAAAACGATCTAACATTTTTGGTATTTTTTTACCTAAAAAAGTGCTTGAATAATCGCTTACAAATAATATATCCGCATTAGGGTTTATATTAGAATCAATAACATCTCTAAAATTTTCTTTTATAACTTCTGTAATTTTAAATGCTAATTGAATTCTCTCTAATTTAGTATTTTCAAAACCCCAATTTTCCATATACTCACTAAGTGGAGATAAGGTTCTTGCTTTTAACTCTTCTTCAGTAAAATCCTTAAAACCTTCAATATAATCGGCGTGTGTAAATTCACCTCCTGTAAAATCAAGATAAACAATTTGTTTTTGTCCTTTGTTAATTTCTTGACCTGGTCTTGAAACGTTTACTTCGGCTATATAATCCCCCTTTTGGGTAGTGGAAAAAGCAAATGTATGTCTTCCAGATGTTGGGACAACATATGACAAGTATCTGTATAATCCTTCGTTATCATCTGTTCTTTTTTGTACTAATGGGGCATCTTCTGCAAAAGGAAAAGTTCCAAAAGAGTTAAATCCTATTAAAAATTTATTATTAGGATCAAAAAGTTTTACTGTTTCAATAGGGCCTTCAACACCCATTGAAATTACATCTCCTTTTTTTAAATTTACTGCATAAAAATCATTGTCCCCTAATTGTATTTCATTATTATCAAATGTAATTGTAAATGAGTAAGGACCTTCACTCATAGAAGGAAAACGAAGTTCTGGATTATCCGTTTTTGTTAAAAATGAATTTAAAGATTCCGTTAATGGTTGAAACGATACTGGTAATGCTCCTATTAAATAAGAACCTAAAGTGACATAGTGAATACCATCATCGCTAGCGGTAAAATCCAATGAAACTGAATTTGAACTATCTTCTTGTGATTTAGGCTCTAATGTATCAAATGAAGTAACTGGTCTTCCTAAAAAAAAAGTCTCTGTAGGCGGTATAACAAAAAGTACGGGATTAATCAATTGATCTGGGTCTGTTGATTCGATTTGTACATTGATTGTTTGACCTTTTTTTAAAAATATTTCGTAATAATCATGGTCTCCAAAACCAGATCTTCCAAATGAATTGGCACCATCACCTATAAACCCATTCCCTTTAACTGTTTGTGAGGTGTTTTCAAAATCAATTACAGTTGCTGTTGAAATGGTACCATTATCTTGATCATCAGCTTCTGACAAAGTCCCCAAATCAATTACAGGGATTTCTTCTGCCTCAAAATTATTAAATGCTCCAGTAATACGTGCCCGACTAACTAAATTTGTAGTTGTATTTAAATTAGGTATAAATTGAGCCGTTTCGGAGGTATTATTAATTCTTTGTTCATCTGTTTCAGCTTCGGTTACTAAAATTTCTTTAGTATTTGATGTATTTGAACTGGTTTGAGCATAAAAGCTTGAACCTATTAATGCAAATACTGTGCTAGCAAAAATATTTTGTGTTTTGTGTTTAATTGCTTTCTTCATTAGGTGTAAAATTCATTTATTATATAACGAATGAAATCAAATATACCCTACCTCTGTTCTTTGTTTTTATTATATCTTATTGTAATACTTTGATAATTAATACTTAAAGTCATAATTCAATCTAATTGCTCAGCTATTTCTTTAGCCTCTTTAATTATTTCTTTGGGGTAATTATTAATTTCGAGTATACGAATAGCATTTCTTTGCTTTAATTTCCCTTCTTTAAGTTTATAATCAAAACCTACACTTTTTTTATTTACTGTTTCACTAAAGTGATACAATTCGTATTCATTAGAAAGCATATCGGTAAGTTGAATATCATGAGTTGCTACTATTACTTTATATTACAAAAAATATACGTAAGTGTAGCTTTTAGTGCTTACAAGGTCCTATTTCATTTTATAAATCCACTTTTGCGGATTTAAAAATTTAGAACCTTGATAAATGGAAAATTTAATAATAGAGCGCCCTGTATTTGAATTGGTATGCACTTTGCCTATGGCCTGTTTGGTGCGCACCTTATCACCTTCTTTAACCGAAATTTGATCAATATTATAATAGGTGGTAATAAAATTTCCGTGCCTTATCTGCACTAGTTTCCCTGCTCCTTTTATGGCTTGCACCGTGGATACTTCGCCATCAAAAATAGCCCGAGCTACTTGATTTTCTTCAGTTTCAATATCTACACCACTATTGTTAATTTCAATATTTTTAAGCACGGGATGACGCTGCCTACCAAAAGGTTTAATTACATCGCCTTTTAACACAGGCCAAGGCAACTTTCCGCGGTTTGATGTAAAGTTGGTGGCTAGCTTTTTTGACTCAGCTGTTAGTGTAAATGTTTTAGTCCCTTTTTTAACGCCTGCTTTTTTATTCGCTCTGGCTATGGCCTCTTTAATTAATTTTTCTATTTTTCGATCAATAGCTTTTGCCTTTTTTTGTTGTGCGCGTATTTGTTTTGCATAAGTAGCCTGATCACTATTTATTTGGGCAATTAATTTTTGCTGTTCTAAACGATCGTTTTCTAGGCTTTTTTTTGTTTTTCTATTTTCGGCTACTAGTTTTTCTTTTTGTTTTCGTTGCTCAAGTAGTTGAACGTTTAGTTTTTTTAGTTGCTCGGTTTTTGTTTCAATTAAGGCTCCTTGCTTTTTTCGAAATTTGGTGTATTGTTGCATATAACTAATACGCTTATACGCCTGTAAAAAACTTTCTGATGACAACAAAAACATGACTCTATTTTGACTGGATTTACTTTTGTATGATTTTTGAATCATTTTAGCGTAATCCTCCTTTAAATCGCTGAGCTCCGTAGTTAAATTTTCTATTTCAACCGTGTTTTCTTTTATTTTTCTATTAATGTAATTGGCTTGCCTGTTAGTTAGTTTTACCAAACGATTTAACACCCTTACTTGCCTTGATAAAGCATTGACCTGATCTAGTAACGATTTTTCTTTTTCTTTACTTTTGGCATTTAATTTGGTTATAGAAGCTATTTTGGCTTGCAATGATTTGCGCTCCTGCTCCAATTGCTCTTGGTTTTGTTGCGCACTAGTTACATAGGCAACAAAAAAAATACTTATAACTATAAGGTGTTTTAAACTATTCATACACTAAGGCCAAGCAATTTTTTTATATCCTTCAGGAACTTTGTAAGGAAAAACCAAATCTAAATTTTTTTGAACTCCTTTAAATCCAACGTTTAGCTCTACTTTTTTGTTGATTTTGTAGCTAAAAATTCAATGTTCTCAGGAAAATACTGCTTGTCTATTACTTGATAATTTAAATAATTGACAAACACTTTTTTTTCTTTCTGCGAAAGCTGATAGTTGGCTACCCGCATATTATTTTGAAAAAGCTGTACCATAAAATTATAGCTAGGGTCATCTTTTTTCGGAGTAAGTACAAATTTGTCTGGTGCCTCCCATTTGGACTTGTATTTTTTTGCTTTTAAATCTAAAATACTTTGACCAGTCAAGATATGTTGTACTTTTTCAAAATCGACTTCGGTCCCTAAAAACGCTGACAAGGCTTTAAAGTCACCGTCAAAATAAGTTTTATTTAGTTTTACATAAAAAGATACGCGATCCGGAGTAATGTATGCCTTGCCCATACTAAAACCAAAGACTTTTATACTCATCCAAATTTGCTTATCCTTTTCCATGCGTAATGATATGGAAGGAGCCACTGATTTTTTACCATCATCAAAATTTACCCGCAATCGGGCTTGAAGGGTATTAAAATCAAACGCCGAACTATTATGCAAGGCAATTAATTGCTTTGTCGAAGTTGTTTTTTTAACCGTAGTGGTACTAGTAATTTTGCTTGTTTTGCACGAAAACAAACCCAGAAATACTACACTAACTATTAATCGATAAAAAGCATGCTTGCTACTCAATGGATATTTTTTCACCTTTAGATTGGTATTTTTTGGCTTTATCTGGAGCGCCCAGTGCCTCATAAGAAACCGCCATTTTTAAATATAACGCACGTTCGTATTCGGGATTGTCCACTATATAATCTAATCCATCCGAATAGGAAGTAATGGCTTTTTTATGCTCCCCTTCTTTAGCCAATAAATGACCATTAATTAAATATAAAAAGGGTTGTGAAGGGTATTTTTCAATAGCCGAAGACACCAATTCCTTTGCCTTTTTATTTTTACCATAGTAAAGTAAAAGTGGAAGCGTGTCCTTGATAAGACTAAAGTTATTAGAATCTACATTTAAATTTTCCTCATACACTTTTAACAAACTTTCCGTTGATCCTTGTGCGAGTTGAAATGCCGAAAGTTCCATAAAAAACTTCATGTTTTCTTCTTCACTTAACGTGGAAGATTCCATGCTGTTTAAATCAGCTGTAAAATTAGGGTTTTGCTTTCCGTAAGTGCGGTAATCATCCAACACTTTCCCCTTTAGGGTATCCGAAATATTATTATTACTAGTCAACTTTTTCATGATTTCGGTTGCTTTAACCGTATCATTTGTATATAAATAATCCCTAAAAGTTAAATAATCCATTAGTGGAGAATCCGGCATGGCGGCTTTAAATCGCAGTAACACTTTTGAAGCCTCTTGGTGTTTATTGAGTCCTTTATACACCTCAATTAACTTAACATAAGCATTTTCATTCTGTGGATTTCGGTCCAAGGCTTTTTCTAAATGAATGATAACATCGGTTTTATCCTTTGAAACGGAATAAATCCTGTTACGTAATTTTTCAATGGACGTGTCGTAACCAAATGCACTTTCATATGATGATAATACCTCTAAAGATTTCCCATATTGCTCCGTGTATACGTATGCTTGCGCTAAGGATTTTTTGTATTTTGGATCAATCTCAACCAGTTTACGAAGTGTAGCTATCGTTTTATCATACTTTTGCTGCACAAAATAAATTTTTTGCAAATTGGTTAAAATAGCTTCATTTTTGGGCATGCGCTCCAAAGCAATTTCCAAATTATCCTGTGCCAAATCGTATGCTTTTAACTCAAAATAGTTTTTTGCTTTTTCATAATACAGTATAGGTTTCGTATTATCCAATTTTAAACACTCATCAATAGCATCAATGGCTTTTTGGTGTTTTTCAATTAAACGAAAGCTAAGCGCATTATAAAAAGCATCTTCAAAAGTTTTTGATACATTTGATATATCATTTAAAGTTGATATGGATTGTTGCGGTACTTCTTGCGCAAGCATAAAGTAACTACATAAAAAATTACAGAGCACACAATATATCGACTTCATCATTTTCATTTATTCAAATTGTGAATAATCACCAATACTAATTTTAGTGAATTTCCCATTGTAACGCACCTTATTTCCTATCATTGAATCCTTAATAACGGCGTTTTCAAGTTTTGTTTCGTTTTGCACCAAGCTATTGCTAATGGTAACATCTACCAACTCGCAATCGTTACCAATAGACACGTTGGGTCCTACCTTGGCATTCACTAATTTTACATTATTTCCTATGAAACAAGGTGCAATGATTTCGGAATTTTCCAAACTTACATTTTTGCTTACCAAATTTTCCTCACCATCCTGATGAATAAAGTTAAGCATTTTAGAATTGGTATCCACCGTTACTGTTTTATTACCGCAATCCATCCACTCAGTTACCTTACCGGTTTTAAATATTTTGCCTTGTGCCATAAGGCCTTTAATCCCGTCGTTAATTTGGTATTCGCCACCGTGCATTAAATTTGCATCCAATACTTTTTGTAGTGATTCCTTTAAAGCTTCGCCGCTTTTAAAGTAATAGATACCAATAACCGCTAAATCGGATACTTTTTCTTTCGGTTTTTCAACCAATTCTACAATTTCATTGGCAGTATTTAATTTTACTACTCCGTATTGTTCGGGTTGTGCTACTTGTTTTACCCAAATAACAGCATCGGCAGTAGGATCCAATTCAAAATCAGCTTTAAAAAGGGTATCAGCATAGGCTACTATACAAGGTCCTGAAAGGGAATCCTTAGCACACATAATAGCATGCCCTGTACCTAAAGGCTCATCCTGATAATATACACTGGCTTTAGCGCCCAAACTTTCGGCAATGGCAGTGAGTTGATCTTCTACACCAAAAGAACGGTCGGTAACAAATGCTACTTCGTCCACAGGTTCATTAACTACTTTGGCAATATCCTCCACCAAACGTTGTACTATTGGCTTTCCTGCAATAGGTATTAAAGGTTTTGGTACGGTTAATGTATGTGGCCTTAGTCTTGATCCGCGACCCGCCATGGGAACTATTATTCTCATTTTAATTTTTTCTAAGTGTTTACTCTAAATATTTGTTTGCTTTCTATTTATTTTACTCCAGTGCTTCCAAATCCTCCGCTTCCGCGAGAAGTTTTTGACAGTTCCTCAACTACATTCCAGTCGACACGCTCGTATTTGGAAATAACAATTTGCGCAATGCGATCTCCGTGCTCAATTGTAAAATCCTCGTTGGATAGGTTGACCAAAATCACCCCAATTTCACCACGATAATCCGCATCAATTGTACCTGGTGCATTTAATACGGTTATCCCTTTTTTTGCCGCCAAACCACTTCGTGGTCGTACTTGCGCCTCGTAACCTGCAGGTAATGCCATAAACAACCCTGTTTTTACAATTACACGTTCAAGTGGCGCTAGTTTTATAGAAGTATCCGTTACTGCCCTCAAATCCATTCCAGCCGAAAGCAAGGTTTCATAACTTGGCACTTCATGTCCAGAGGTATTTACTATATCAATTTTCATGCAAAAGTTTAATTTTTTTTAAAAAATAGATTTATAATTTTAAAAATTAAAAGTGATAAAATTATTATACTTTTTATATCAACGTTTTAGCAAACGTTTAATACTATTTTTTTCAAAAATAATGATTATGGTTAAATATAAAAGTATTACCATAACTTTAAACCAAAATAGCTTGGGTAATATATTCATACTTAACGCACTTAATGCCAAGGCTACACTTAAATACATCAGTAACCTAGGCACATTGTAAGGAATTTTATAATAGCGCTGTCCCATGAAATAGGAAATTAACATCATTCCTCCGTAAGCAACCAAGGTGGCATAGGCTGCAGCCATAAACCCAATACGTGGAATAAACAGGTAATTAATTAACAGGGTAACTACCGCTCCAAAAATAGTGAAATACATACCGTACTTTGTTTTGTCGGTAACTTTGTACCAAACCGATAAACTTTGATACACCCCCAAGCACCAGTTAGCCACTAAAATTACTGGTACAATTTTTATGGCTTTCAAGTAACTGGCATCCTTAATAATAATTTTGGTAAACAACTCCTGAAAAGTAAGTACTACCAAAATACCTAAAGAGGCAAATATGACAAAAAATTTAAGCACCACGGCGTAACTGGCTTTGGCATCAGTTTTATCGGCTTGACTAAAAAAGAAAGGCTCGATCCCCATTCGGAATGCCTGTATAAAAAGCATGAGAAACACCCCAAATTTATAACAAGCACTGTAGGCTCCCATGGTACTTTTACCTAACATGTCCCTAACAATTAACTTGTCAATATTTTCAATAACTAAAAATGCTATCCCCGCTACCAAAATAGGGAAGCCATACTGTTGCATTTGTTTAAAAATAGCGAAATCAAATTTCCACGGAAACCTAAAATAATTAGGAAAAACCAGTACGACCATTAGCGCATTAGCTATAAAATTAGCTAAAAACACGTAGCTTTCCTTGGCTTCAAAAACTAAAAATTCGGGAAGTGTTATTTGATAGGCAGCAACCCATTTTAAGAAGAATAAATTAAGCAATCCATTAATTACAACTAAGGTAAAAACACGGATACCTCCATAAGCTATTGCTTTGCCTTTTAAGCGGTAATAGGCAAATGGTATTACCACTAAAATATCAAAAGCTACTAAACCTATTAACATTAAAAGCACAGGAACGCTAACTTTAAACCACAAAGCAATTTCCGTTTTAAAAACGAATACAAAACCAACAAAAATTAATAAGGATACTAGTAAGCTAATTAATGCTGTGGTGTATACGACTTTTTTATTTTCGGACTTGTTATAAAATCGAAAAAAAGCGGTTTCCATCCCATAAGTCAAAAACACATTTATAAAACCTGCGTACACATAAAAACTAGTTATTTCGGAATATTGACTGGTTTGTAATACATCGGTATACAAGCCATTCAAAAGAAGATTAACCAATTTGGGCAATACCATGGCTAATCCATAAATAAAGGTGTCCTTAAAAAGGGTTTTAAAAATACTCAATGCTACTTATTTGTATGGAGTAAATGTAGTGAAATAATTGGGGGGAATAATTTTTGTTGTTAGGAGTCTAATCCTCTATCTCAAAAAAACTATACTAATTTTCAACTTATATTTTATAGTAAAGCATGGAATGTTCAATTATAAAATCCTAGTTGCTGACCTATATTAATCTTACTACTACTTACACTGTTTAATGATAACAAATTGATATATTAGTTATAACGAATATAAAAATTCATTATCAAATGAACTCAACAAACCAAATTAGCTTAAAAAAATTAAAAAGGTGTCATCAAAATTGGGACGAAATGCCTGCACATGGAAAAGGACGATTATGCCAAAAATGCAGCCATACCATTATTGATTTTAGGAATAAATCCGATTTAGAAATTGCCATTGCGCACAGCCAGAGTAAAGAAAAGGTTTGTGGTTTTTATTCTAATGATCAACTTAATGCTCACAAAAACATTAAAAAAGAAAAAAAGTACCTAAATGGTATTCTTTTTGCGCTAGTTTGTTTGGTGTATTAGCTATAAGTAACACTAATGCTCAACAGAATAAAATTACAAACAATATTGCCCAAATTGATACTAAAAAAACAACAGGTAGTCTAAAAAAATATGATACAACAAAAAAATCAACTAAAGTAAGTGATCATTTTTTTATCAGAGGTCAAATAATTGATGCAAATAGTAATACGCCTTTACCAGGTGCTCATGTTTTTATAAAAGAAATTTTGGTAGGAGCTACTACTGATTATAATGGCTTTTATTCATTAAAACTATCTAAGCAACTTTTTTACCAATAAAAAAATTTAGAGAAGAAATTACATTAGTTATTAATTATGTAGGCTTTATATCTCAAGAAGTGAAAATTAATAGAAAACAAGTAAAGGATATTGCTATTTTTACAAGCAATGCTAAACTAGTAGAAAATGTATCTGATTTAAGCTCTTTTGCTATTGTAGGTTACCCTCCTACACTTTACCAAAAAAGAAAAAAGGCATTAAGAAAAATTTTTAGTAGCAAAAAATAAATTTTGCTGCCAACTTATTCACTATCCAATTCTAAAATTTCCTTTTTAATACGTTTACTATGTTTGTAAAACCTCTGTTTTTTTTATGGAGGTCCTTTTCTTTTGGTATTAAAATGCTATCAACTATAAATTGCTCCCACTCTTTTTGTTTTTTTAATGCGGCCTCATTTCTTAACTTTCCTTTTTCCTTTTGTAAAGCAATAGAGTCTTTTTGTTGTTTTTTAAAGGCTCTGCGTTCAATAAAACTTTTATCTTCAGGTTTGCGTATATCAATATTATCATATTTTTTTAGATAACGATATAATTGATTTATACTTTTGAAAATTTTTCTCATCCAATAAGTATTATTTTTTGCTGAATTTTCATAGATTAAGCCGCCGTTCCTTGCATCATAATAAAGTGATAGTCTCAATTTATTATGAAATTTTTCTTTAAAAACACCTTCCTTTACTGGGAGTTCATTTTTTTTACAAAAAAACAATTGTGTCTTATCTTTCGATATTCCCATTCGTAAGCTAGTGCCCCAACTATCAATACTTTTCTTATTATCATTGGAATAGTCATAAATGGTACCGCTTTCTCTAATCAATTCCGCTGTCCCTAATTTTAAGTCTTGATGCCCCCTTAATATTTTTGTAATATTGATTTTAACAGCTGAACATATCTTTATTTCTTCATCTCCATAATAGCCTTTAATACTAGGTTCTTCTTTAGAGTCTTCTAATACAATACCTTCAAAAATATAGTCTGAATTATTGATAATACTGTCCCTGATAAATTCATTATATGCTTCTAAGGTTCCAAAGTGTCTTTGAGCTATTGTATGTTGACTACTTACTAAGCTAATAAGTAGCCATAGTAGACCAATACCTATATATTGGTGTGTTTTTATATTGATTTGTTTCATGTTTTACTTTTTATCTAATGGCTATTTTGTTTTGATCTTTTTTAGTTTAATAGTTGATCCAATTTAGATAATCGCTGTTCCAAACTAGCATTTTTTTGCGCTAGATATTTTAGTTTTTTAGCTTTTCATTTTGCGCTTGTAATTGTTTTAGTTGTTTAGTAATGTATAAGACAAGTTTTCCATTTTCTGTAAAAATCGATTTATCATTGCCAATGAAATATTACTAGAAGATATAGTAACCAACAAAAGCTATCAAATTGATAGCTTTTGAATACTTACTTATTTATGAAATTTAGTTTTTAATTACTAACCTAGTCTTACTCGTACCATTATTTAAAATTACATTAACTACGTAAACTCCTTTTTCTAGACTTGATAAATTCATTGTCTCTATTTTTTGAATTTGACTACTTTTTTCCATAATTATTCGTCCTTGCATAGAAGTAATTGTAATTTTATTTACATTATCCAATAAATTAGTGTCAAAACTTATATTAACAAAATCTTTTGTAGGATTAGGGTAAACACTAATTAAATCATCCAGTATATCTTCGGATTTTGTTAGGTTGTCAACATTATCACTATTTTCTTCTATAAACTTGGCTCCTGAATTATTTGCTGTACTATTTACAATACGCTCAGGCAATGCATCACAATTTAATTCAGTACTCATAACTAAACTACTTCCTTTTTCTGAACGAAATCCTGGTTTAATAACAATTTTTGATCCATGAAAGTTTGCCTCTCCTCCTCCTTTAATCACATAATCACTATCAATTTTAAAAGAATTACGCACCTTGTAATATTCAGATTCTCCATTAGAAATCAATTTATCAAAAGATGAAGCTGATGTTACAGTAAGGTTTTGAATTAACCTATCATTTCCTGTAACAATAAGTGAAACAGATTCAAATTCATCCGTTGATCCGGAATCCATATTTAATTGCACTGTATAAGTGCCTGATGGAATATCTTCAATCACTATTTGTTCTATATTATCAACATTATTATCTCCTTTAGTTGCAGCCGCTGCAGGGTTTGTGGGATCCAACCTCCATGGAAAAAACACACTTCCATTTGGCGATATAATCCTAAGATCGATATTATTTACTAAAGAGGGTGTTCGGTCATTAAGTGCCCGTGCTCCAACCGTTCCTGCAGGATCAACCCATGCTATAGTCACCTTTAATGGCTCACCTTCTAACTTATGAACTTTAAACTCTGTTACTTGATTTTTATTAACTTGTATTTCGTATATGTTTTTTAGTAACCCCCAAGTTGTTACATTTGGAGCCCGGTAATCACAACCTGAATTATTATACCTAATAATTTCTGCAGCTCTTGCAGTATTCATTAATCCCCACCCAAAAGAATAATCTGGACCATCGGAGGCACCTGCCTCATCGGCTGAGTGAATAACTAAACCTTTAAAAGTTGATGACCAACCGTCTATTTCTGCTGGCATTTCACGCTCTAATTCATACAATAAAGCTAAGGACCCTGTTACACTTGGTGCAGCCATAGATGTTCCGCTATCAGATTTTAATGCAGTATCTGAAACATTATCTGTCGACTTCAACCATACTCCATTTGCTACTATATCTGGTTTTATTCTGCCATCATCAACTGGTCCCCAACTAGAAAATCTGGCCAATCTAACAGAACTTGGACCTGAATAACCATCAACAATATCAGCAACAGCACCAACGGTAAAAACATTTTTAGAAATACCGTGATCTGCTATACAATCCCAATCGCCATCTGGGCCTTGTACTGATCCTATTGGTCCAATATCATCCCTGTCATTTCCAGCCGCAACAATCATTAAATATTTATTATTTGCTTTTGCGATTGCATCCCATTCCTGTGCATTACGGTTATATCGACCGAATTGATAATCTTCTACTGTACTTATATTCCTATCTCCAAACCAAAATCCAGAATTCCATCCCCTAATTAATCCATAGGAGTGATTTGAAAGTAAAAGATTAGCATTTGCCATTTCAGTAGTATCACTATTCCAATCATAGGCATCAATACGGGCATTTGGAGCCATTCCCATAACATCAGCATCAATACCAGATGCAATCATAGTACCTGCAACGTGAGTTGCATGAGAGCCAGAATTGAGTGGACTTACTCCATCTCTATCTGTTACTCTCCCTCTTAATTCTACATGTGTTCCTCTTACATCTCCCCCATCCCATATTCCTATAACAGGTGCGTTGCTTCCGTCCAAATCAAAACCTAACCCTCCATCTAATCTAACTAAATTAGTGCTAATAGTTTTTGCTGAATTTTCATTATAAGTGCTTCTGTATATAGGAATTCCATTTTCAATGTCAAATAACTGCATTATTGCCCCATCCGATGAAGTTGTAACATTAGCGTTTACAGAAGGATTTCTTCTTACATATTCATTAATCTTTTTCTGCCTTTCTGAAGCCCTATTAGCTAATTGTTCTTTCAATTTTTGAGGGTCTTTGCTAAGTTCTTGTGAATGTAAATTAGCTATTACTGCTATTAAAAGAAATAGCATACTTGTATAATATCTTTTCATTTATCTGATAAATTAGAATTAATATCTGATTTCATAATTAAACCTGTTTATTAATTATTTTTTCCAGTTTAGCCATACGAATTTCTAAAGCTCTATTTTGTTTCTTTAAAGCATCCATCTCTTCAAGTTTCTTTTCCTGCTCAATAGTATACAAAGTAAGTTCCTCAATTTTCTGTAATAATCGATTTGTCATTTCAGAAACCTTCATATCATTGGCTCTAAAATCATCCGCCGAGGGCATTTCGGGTAAATGCTTGTTTCTTTTTATAAAAGCTTCCACTTCTGCTAATGGTTTTAAATTATAGTCCTCTTCAAAAACCCAATCAGCTCCGTCTTTTAAACTAACAATTACTTCCTGCGCCCAAATGGTTCCATTAACCGAAAGTTCATTTTGAGGATCATCGGTACCTATACCTATTTTTCCTTGAAACTCTATTGTATCTTCTCTTAAAGTCATTCTACTTTCGCCTCCTAATTGTTGTATATTTAAGGCCGTAATATTTGAATTAGCTGCTCCATTCCCGATATAAAACTTAGGTCTTGTTTCACCATCATAAAAAAGCATACCTGTACTAAAACTTCCGGTAGCACTCGCTTCAGGTTGAAATAGCGTAAATCCTTTAAGAATAATATGATTGAATTCATCAAATTGTGAATACCCAAAAAAGCTAAATAAAAAAAGACTGAATACTAAAATTTTTGTTTTCATTATATTGATTTTAAATTGTTAATGATTTTTACCAGTTCGAAGTTCAATAAAATAAACGCCTCAAAAACCCCTGTAAACAGTGAAAATGCATTGTTGTAAAAAATTGATATTCTAATGCTTATTGTTTATTTTAAACTTATTTTTTATCAATTCGAATACCTTTATCCCTTAAAATAGAAATACTACTTTGAAATTTTTAGCATGTACAAAAAGAATAATTACAACCAAAAAAGAGACTGTCGATAAAGGCAGTCTCTTGTTTAATTTATTTTTTAAAATTAACGTTTGATTATTTTACCATTTTTAATCAAATCACCTGTTTTAAATGTAAATATGTAAGCACCTTTTTCTAGGCTAGAAATATCTACAACCGCACCTGATTCTAATTTATTTTTAGAAAGCACAACTGAACCATTAATGTCAAAAACCTCAAATAAAGAATCTGGTTCATAAGCGTGTGTAAATTCAATATTTACATAATCTAAAGCCGGATTAGGGTAAAGTTTAAAAATATTTTCTTCAATATTTGAGGATAATAAACTTTTATTTCCTGTATTTGTTGAAGCATTAGAAAAAACAGCACCATCACAATTTCCTCCGATAGTTGCTCTTAAAGTTCCATCTGAAGCACTCTTGTATGAAAAACCCTTTGAAAGTACTATTTTTTCACCTGCGCTTAGACCAACAATTAAATTTTCTTCAATAGAACTAGATAATTCTAATCTTTCTGAAGATTCTACTAAAACATCAGAATGAATTTTATCGTTAATAATTACATCGTCTATACACGTTAATCCATAAATCCAATCTTCATAATTCAATACATTGGTATACATCGTTGGAGAATTTGAACCGCCAATACAACCAGCCACTCCCCAACTTGCCAATCCAACTAAATGAATTACTCCTTCGTCATTCTTTACAGTTAAAGGGCCACCACTATCACCATGGCAAGGCCCTAATCTTTGAGCTCCTAAAGAACCCGTAGCTATCATGTTATCTGTTAATTCAGCAGAACCAGGCTGTGATATATCAAGTTGACCTTTAGCATCAATATTAGATATAATAGGAACTCCTACTCCCATTAAATGATCAACTCCTAAACCAACACCTGAAATAGTCCACCCCCATCCTGAAGCAAATGCATTTTGACCAACATCATTTAAATTCTGATTTTCATCATTAATAAGTCTTATTGGCTGAACAGAGTCGTTATATTCAATTTCAGTTGATAGTTCAATTAAAGCGATATCATTATCAAATGTTCTCGCAATATAATCTGGATGAATAAACACATTTTCAATTTCTAACAATTGTCCTGAAAAACCTACTTGATTCTGCTCTGTAATGCCCACAGCTATTCGAAGGTCATTTATATCAAACCCTTTTACACAATGTGCAGCAGTAATTACCCATGATTTATTTATAATACTTCCTCCACAGTCATGACGTCCATTACGCTGAATACTAATTTGAAATGGCCTATCTTCAATTTCTATTTCATTTCCACCTATAATAAAAGGAGTGGGACCCGTTTGCCCATGTAAAGCACCTCCCAAAAAACTAAACAGAAGGATTATTAAACTACTTTTTATTAATTTTTTCATTTATTCCTTTTTTAATAATCTTACATTAAGATTATAGTCAATAAATTATTTAACTAATAAGGCTTCTAACTTAGCTAAGCGTACTTTCAACACTTCAAGCTCTTCAAGTTTCTTTTCCTGCTCAATAGTATACAAGGTAAGTTCTTCTATTTTTTGTAACAATCGATTTGTCATTTCAGAAACCTTCATATCATTGGCTCTAAAATCATCAGCCGAGGGCATTTCGGGTAAATGCTTGTTTCTTTTTATAAAAGCTTCTACTTCTGCTAATGGTTTTAAGTTATAGTCCTCTTCAAAAACCCAATCTGCTCCGTCTTTTAAACTTACAATTACTTCCTGTGCCCAAATAGTTCCGTTAACTGAAAGTTCATTTTGAGGATCATCGGTACCTATACCTATTTTTCCTTGAAACTCAATGGTATCTTTTTTTAAGTGAATTCCTGCCTTTCCTGCTAATGTTTGCCATATACTTAATGCCGATTCTGTATTAGGCCCTCCTCGCTGTCCAATATAAAATTTAGCACCACCCTTATCATCAAAAAAAAACATGCCATTTTGATAAGAACCACTATCTCTAGGTTCTGATCTAAAAAATAAAAATGACTTAACTCCTGTATTACCAAATTCTGTTATTTCCGAAGCTATTTGTGAATACCCAAAAAAGCTAAATAAAAAAAGACTACATACTAAAATTTTTGTTTTCATTGTATTGATTTTAAATTGTTAATGATTTATAGTAGTTCAAAATTCTACAAAATAAACGTTTAAAAAACCCCTGAAAACAGTGAAAAACTATACCATTTCACCAATTGTAACTTGAATTAAATTCAATAAAATATTAATAGAAGATACAGTAAACAACAAAAGCTATCTGTTTAGATAGCTTTTGAAAACTTTTAGGTTGAAAATAGTTAGTTTTTAATCAAAATGTAAATTGGTATAACCTTAAAAGACTACATTCTTCTTTAAATTATTTGACTCCTTTAAAAATGGAATTAAAATAGATATAGAAATGTGGCTTAGTAAAATTGTACCATATTTATTAGGTTAGTCCAAATCTCACTTTATAAATATATCGGTTATTTTTACCTAAAATCTTATTTTACCACAATTCGTTTACTTATTATTTTTTTATTTGTCTGAATAGTTACAAAATACACTCCCGAATCATAAGTATACATTTCCAAACTATGTAAATCGTTTGTTACATTGGTATATTTTAAAGTTTTGATTAATGCGCCTGCGCTATTCGAAATTAAAATAGTGACATTTGTAGGTGCAGTATAATTGAACTGAATATTAGCCAAACCATCGCAAGGGTTTGGATATACTTGTAAAAAATCAATTTCTGGTGTATCGTCCTGTTCAATTTCTTTTTTGCCTCTATCGGTATCAATTATAGTTATATTTTGGAGACCGTCACAATCTGCCGAAATAATTTTGGCTTTAAAAATCCCACCTTTGTTCACCTTAAAACCCTTACGCAATACAATTTTTTTACTGGCTTGTACTAAAATATTTGCCCCCGAATTTACTTTTGCATTAGATTCATTTGCACAAGATACTACCGTTGCTCCTACAATAGGATTTTGAGTATTATCAAATCCGTTGCCAAAGGGTCCACAAATTTGTGCTGTAGATGGTATGTTAGGAGAACAATTAATAACACTTATGGCATTTGTATAACCCGAAGCACCTATTCTGTTTAGCGAATTTACCCTGTAGTAATAATTGGTATTGGGTACAAAGTTTGTATCCGTAAAACTTGTGGTATTACTGCTTACATTACCTACAGGGGTAAAGCCCGAGTTAGGAAATAACGAACGCTCGATACGGAATCCAGTCTCGTTAGTGGAATTGTCATTCCATATAATTATAATTTCGTCCAACGAGTTTGTTGAGCTCGAAGGATTTGTAGGAGCTTTTGGCGCCGCGCCACCGCCATTAAATAGTGTTGTAGCCGTAACTGTACTTGTAAAACTAGAATCGCCACTGGCGTTAATAGCCTTTATTTTATAATAGTATGCCCTACCTGCTACCAAACCCGTATGCGTATAGGAAGTACTTGTTGGGTTAGCCAAAAGTGTAAAACCTGTAGTTGGATGTGTTGAAAATTCCACCCTATAATTTGTAGCATTTGAAATTTTAGTCCACGTAAGTCTAATAGACGATTTAGAAACCGTTGTTGCTACCAGGTTGCTTGGAATGTTGGGTTTAATGTTGGTACAGTTTGTTGTATCGGAACTAAGCGTTTCGACCTCTGCCCCGCAAGACCATTGCGTAGCTTTACTTTGTGTTATTATATCTCTAGCGCCCCGAGCTGCCATACCCCTACCCGTGGTTAGCGTTTTTCTTTGTGCTACAGTGGGAGATAATAACTGGGTAGGATGCATTAAATCTTTTTCTTCTAGTACATGTCGAAGCCCAATGGCATGACCAATTTCGTGCAATATGGCTCCGTAAAAATCAAATCCACTACTAATATTACCTGTTATATTAAACTTCCAATTTAAGGTTTGATTGATCCTGATATCTGCCTCCTTTTGTCCGTAATGATTATTGCTACCACAACTGTAATTGTAATTAGTCTCGTTATTATGCGTACCCGTAGCCATAAATCTGATATTGTCAACCTTATTAATATCGTAAGCAATGCTGTTAAATCCATCTTCGGTATTAGCGGAATTTGCAACAATAGTAGCAGGTCTATTATTGGAAGTTTTTTCTAAACTTAAATCAATATTTAAATGATTGGACCAAACCGCTAATGCCCTTTCAATAAGCTGCACTGCATTCCTATTGGTCGCTAATACGCTACCCAATTTGAATTTAATACCATTTACACAATTTAACCGAGGTAAACTAATTCTATAATTATTTGTACCATTAACAGCTCCAAACCTCATGGTTTGTAAAGCATATTGAATATCAATTGCCCTATCACTTTCTACTTTTTCTCCCCAATCTGTAACTACTCTAAATTTTCCAGACCCAGGAGGTGCATTTCTATTAATTCCATTAATCCTAGAATAAGTTTGTAACTTGAATTGAATGCGGTTATTTTCCCATGATATATACTTATCCATCCCTGTTAAATAAAGTTCTGTTAACTTTCCTTGACTATCAACCACCGTATTATTTGCATTTAAAAATTGTACTTGCTGTTTATCCCCTTCGGCCCGAACACCAAAATTAGTTCCAAAAACACTCACAATAGCACCCTTACCTGCTGTAGTGGTTGTGGTAAATCCAGTAATGGTAGGTTTGGGGGCTAACGGGAAAGTTACTGGACTATTTTCGAAATTAGTATTGGTATATGCTGTGGTATTTAAAAAATTTGTGGATGGGCTATTGCCATATAGGTTTAGCATTGGATAAATAGAAGCACTAGAATCTTCACCTACTGTTAAACTAAATGTTGTAGTAGGTCTATTTCTTTTAATTTTTAATTTTACATGCATTAGCTGTTGCCCGCCGGTAGCGGTAGTCACTTCCGTTCTAAAAACAGGGGAAATGGTACCCGTTCCAAGCCCTAAATTTAGAATCTCATCAGTATGATCAGCAATAACCACTTGTTGGTAATTGGTATTATTAAATGCTGCCCCACGAGTGGCAATAATATGATTATTTTCTGCACTATTTTTAAAAAAGTTATTGGTTTGGTATTTAATTCTAATAACGGCATTGGCTAAATACGTATTAGGAACACTTGCTCTGGCAAATACATCAAATTCAAAAAAGCGTTCGCCTTCTTTTCCTGGTCTGGTATCAGCGGTATTTTGCGGATTTTTTAAAAAATAAGTAATGTTTTGAGTTGCATTTAAATTTTTAGCGCCTACTTTTTTTTACTTTTTTGAGGAGCTATAATACTATCTAGTATAAATTGCTCCAACTCTTTTTGTCTCTTTACTTCAGCATCATACTTCAATTTATTTATTTTTTGTTCAACTTCCTTGGTTAATTTTTGTTGTTTTTTATAAGCTTTAGTATCTACAAACTTTTTTTCTTGAGCCTTTCTAATCTCTATATTATCATATTTTTTTAAGTATCGATAAATTTGATTAGTGTTTTTAAATAACTCTCCCTTCCATAAAGTCTTTTTTTCATCTAAATTGTTGTAAAGAAAATCCCACTCTTTTACATCATAAAAAAGTGATAGTCTTAATTTATTATCAATTTTCTCTTTAAATATATTTTTCTTTACTGGAAATTCATTTTTTTTACAAAAAAACAATCTCATCTGTGAATCTTTCATACCTGTAGCAAACATAGGGTCATCCCAATTATCAATAAGATTTCTAGTACCACTTGAATAATCAAAAATTTCTCCTCCTTTTTGAATCAATTCAGCTGTACCTAATTCTAAATCATTATGTCCTCTAAAAATTTTTGAAATTTTTATTTTTACTGCTGTACAAATTTTTATTTTATCATCACCATAGTACCCTATTATACTAGGTTCTTCTTTAGTATCTCTTAGTACGTAACCTTCAAAAATATAATCCGAATTATTGATAATACTGTCCCTAATAAATTCGTCATATTCATCTAAACTATAAAAAATTCGTTTGCCTTGCCCACTTATACTATGACAAAACAAAAGGCTAGTAAGTAGCCATAGTAGACCAATGCCTACATTTTGTTTTATTTTTATATTGATTTGTTTCATGTTTTAATTGACTTATTTTATTACAACTTATGCTTTAATATATGTTGTTGTTTTTAACCTTCCTTTTTCTTTCTGTAAAGCAATAGAATCTTTTTGTTGTTTTTTAAGCGCTCTACGTTCAGCAAAGCTTTTCTCTTCAGGTTTGCGTATATCAATATTATCGTATTTTTTTAGATAACGATACAACTGATTAATACTTTCAAATGTTTTGGTCATCCAAATAGCTCCTCTTTTTGTACTATATTTATAAATAATATCCCAATTTGGCTTGTCATAAAAAAGTGAAAGTCGTTGTTTGTTATCCATTTCTTCCTCAAAAATATCTTCCTTTACAGGAAATTCATTTTTTTTACAAAAAAATAATTGTGTGTGCGTGTCGGAAAGTCCAATACCAACATCATTCGCCCAGCCATCAATATATTGATTAGAATCATCAAAGATGCTACCTCCTAACCTTATTAACTCAGCTGTACCTAGTTTTAAATCATCATGCCCTCGTAATATTTTGGTGATTTTTATTTTAACCGCAGAGCATATTTTAGTTTTATCATCTCCATAATAGCCTATAATTTCTGGTTGGTAGATTCCTCTTCTTTCTACGATACCTTCAAAAATATAATCCGAATTATTGATAATACTGTCCCTAATAAATTCGTCATATTCTTCCATTGTATTGAACAATCTTTGAGCCCTAATTTTTTGACTGTAAATTAAACTACAGATTATAAGCACTATACTAAGTAGCTGCCTTTGATTTATTTTTATATCGTGATATGTCATTTTTTGTTTTACTTTTTATCTAATGGCTATTTTGTTTCGATCTTTTTTAGTTTAATAGTTGCTCCAATTTAGATAATCGCTGTTCCAAACTAGCATTTTTTTGCTCTAGAGATTCTAGATTTTTTAGCTTTTCGTTTTGTGTTTGCAATTGTTTTTCCTGCTCAATAGTATACAAAGTAAGTTCTTCTATTTTCTGCAATAATCGATTTGTCATTTCCGATACTTTCATATCATTAGCTCTAAAATCATCTGCTGACGGCATTTCGGGTAAGTGCTTGTTTCTTTTTATAAAAGCTTCTACTTCTGCTAATGGTTTTAAATTATAATCGGCTTCAAAAACCCAATCGGCACCATCTTCTAAACTCACAATTACTTCTTCTGCCCATATGTGACCCTTAACCGATAATTTGTTTTTAGGATTACTAGTACCAATACCAACGTTACCATTATCTTTAATAATCATTTGTTCTCCCATTCCTGTGGCAAAAACTAATGAATTAAAATCTTCTCTATTTTGGCCAAATGTTGACCTTATATAGGCCCTATCTCTTCCTCCTACTGATTCTAAAAATTTGATTTTTTTTGTTCTCACTAGTGCTATATTTCCATTAATTTCCAAGGCTTCTTTTGGGTTGGTTGTACCTATACCAACATTAGCCTTGTTATTAATGGTTAATGCAGTAGTCGGCAATGCTGTTCTTGTAGCAGAAGTACCTAAACTTAATTTACCTGTAAGGGCTTGAAAACGCATTTCGGCCGCATATTGCGAAGTATTCAAATCAACGCTTCCAGATGGTGCATAATTAAAACCTATAATTTTTTGAGTGCCATTGTGAAATGTAAATGTATTCGAGATTTGAAATTTTTCTATTGGAGCTAATGTACCAATACCTACATTACCATTTTCTTTAATAATCATTCGTTCTTTGTCCTTACCTGTAGCAAAAACTAGCGAATTAAAATCTTCTCTGTTTTTTCCAAAAGACGATCTGATATAAGCTCTGGGGCTTCCGCCAACTGTTTCTAAAAAATTGATTCTCTTTTCTCTCCATAATGATACATCACCACTAAAAAACCCTCCGCTTTGTGCATTAATAGAAGTTATTGAGCTAATTGTTAAAGCTGTAATACCAAGTAATTGTAAATTTTTAAAATTCATGTGCTTTGTTTTTATTTAAGTTGATACAAAGCTAGATAAATACAACTCAACTTGCTCTTAACTTATCGTATGTCAGAAAAATACAAATAGCAACAAATCGCTAAAAGGGATATAAATTCTATAAAATACATTTTCGAAAAAAGTAAATCGCTACTTACCAAAAGGTAAGTTTTATTGAATTATAATGTACTACAAATCAATGTTATTAAATTGTTAACCCTTACATGTAGTCTTTTTCTTTAAAAAAATCAATATTACAGCACGCCTATTTTTTACCAAAAAAAAGCAGCACCTATAAATGATACTGCTTTAATTAATTTTCTACTTTTTTAGTATACAATTTGTATACTTTGATTTATGAATTACGTAAACTACGCTTTAAAATTATTGTTTTTAATTTTATTGTTAAAAATAACGTTAATTCACAAATTCCAATTGTTTATCCAAAACCAAATCAGCAATAAACGCATCAATATGCTGCTTAGTTACATTTGGCATGCACAAAATATGCGTAATCCCTTCTACTGTAGCTAATTGCCATTTCTTTTTTAGCGCTACTGAAGTTTCTCTAAAAAACACTGTGATACCTCCGGTATTTACCCAGCATTCCACTCCTATTTTGTTTAATTGTGCTACGCAATAATTTGTTACCTCCAAACAATCGAAATAGCGTTGTTTTAGCCCTTCCACTCCCATTTTTTTCATATTATACCATAAAAATAAGGGGGTATGCCCATTTCTGGATCCTGTTACGGTGGAGTCGTAAGAATCGATAACTTCCATGGGTCTTAAAATTTTATCTCTTATCGATTTTTTGGTTATAAATACCCCTGCTGGCATGGGCGAACCTAAAAACTTATGTGCACTTAAACAAATACTGTCAATCCCATCGGAAAAGTCAAAAGGGATTCTTGGTTCAATAAACGCTCCAAAACTTCCTGACAGCGCTCCATCAATATGGATGTAGGTTTCTTTTACTCCGCATTTTTCAATTATTTTTTTTGCCTGCGCTACGTTGTCTTTGGCTTCGGTCATAGTTGTACCAAAATTCAAGCTAAAAACTGCTGGATTATCTTTATTAGCGAACAGCTTATCCTCCAAATCAGCATAATCCATTTCTCCGCTAAAAGTAGTGGCTATTACACAGGATTTCATATTTAAAATATCAATACTTTTTGGCACACTATAATGCGCTGCATCTGCATAATAAACAATGGCATTGGGGTAAAGCTTTCGTGCAATGTGTAACCCGCATAAATTATTTTCCGATCCTCCATTGGTAATGTACCCCCAATAATCATTTGGATCTGCATTAAAAAGTTCAGCAAAAAAACTTATCACTTCCCTTTCCAAATTGGTTGTTTGCACTTTGTAGTTACAATCTTCAAACGGATCGCCAATATTATTAATTGAAAACTCCAAAAACGGATACAATTCAGAGAAATTAAAATCAGATGAAATAGGGTATCCTAAAACTTTTTCTCTGTAATTAATTAATTGCTCTTTTAAATGAGCTAGTTTTTGGTCCTGCGAAGTTAAAGTTAGGTTTTCCATTAGGATAAGTTTTTAGTTTCTTAAATTTAACCTTAAATAGAATGTAATTTTGTTTTCAGTATTAAATCAGTAAATAAAACTTACAAATAGTAGCTATACAAATTAAATTATTGTTTTATTATAATTTCAAAGCTTTTCAAAGAATATAATTATGGATTCCATTGACTTAAAAATTATAGCTGCGCTTAAAAAAAATGCCAAACAAAACACAAAAGAGATCGCCAGTAAGGTTGGCTTGTCGGTTTCGCCCACTTTTCAGCGTATAAAAAAGTTAGAAAATCAAAAAATAATCAAAGGATATGTCGCCGTAATTGACCAAAAAAAACTGGGTACTGGCATTATTGCTTTTTGTCAAATTAGCATTTCCAAACACTCTAAGGAAGTAATTGATATTTTTAAGAATGTCATTCAGGATATTGACGAAGTACTGGAATGCAATCACGTATCGGGCAGCTTTGACTTTTTACTAAAAATTGCTGTAACAGATATGGATCATTACCACAATGTAGTGGTTGAAAAACTAACCTCAGTTGATGGTGTACTGAATATTCAAAGTAATTTTGTTATTGAAAAAAGTAAGGATGAGTATTTGAGTTAGAAAGGGTACTTTTTGAATGCAAATTCTAGCTATACATTTAATGTAAGTTTGATATAAGAAAATGTGTTTATTAAATGGTCTTATTATGATAGGTTTCTTGGAGAGAAGTGCAATGAAATTGTATTGAGTCAATTTTCTTTATTAGAACTATTTTTTCGATACTATTTTTCTTCATTTCATTCCGAAAAACCACTCGAAATGACACCTAAATTTTACATCGAACTCACGTTATATATAGTCATGATGTTAAATTTTCCATTTATAATGGTTTTTGTTTAAAAGGTGTTTTACACTTTAGCTAAGGTTCTTTTTCTATTTTCTTCTGTTTTCAAATTAAAAAAATCCTAATTTTTATTGGAATAATTCAAAATCAAAACCAGTATTATAAGTAGTACAGCCTAGTTGAAAATCTCAAAATTAGTGCCACTAAAAAAACCTGATCCATAAATGAATCAGGTTTCAATTTTTTGCAAGTATAGCTACCTAAAACTTACTTTTAATTATTCAAAGCTTCTGCTCCACCAACAATCTCAAGGATTTCGTTAGTAATAGCTGCTTGACGTGCTTTGTTATATGATAATTTTAGGGAATCCCTTAATTCTGTCGCATTATCAGTTGCTTTATGCATAGCCGTCATACGTGCTCCGTGTTCCGAAGCTACAGAATCTCTTAGTGCTTTAAAAAATTGAACTTTTAATGATTTTGGGATCAGTTGCTCAACAATTTCTTCTTTTGAAGGTTCAAAAACATAATCAGCTGTTGTATTATCTTCTCCTTCAATTTCTTTAATAGGTAAAAATTGTTCGCGGGCTACATTTTGTGTTGCCGCGTTTACAAACTGATTGTATACCAAAACTATTTTATCATAAGTTCCAGCAACAAAAAGTTCCATCAGGTTTTCAGAGATTTTTGTTACGTTTTCAAACGTCAAATCATCAAAAATAGCGTTGTTATTTTCAATAACAGAAAACTCCTTGGAAAGAATATCATTGGCTTTTTTTCCAATAGTTAATACATCCACTTTTTTACTTGCATACGTATCACTAATTAAACCTTTAGTAGCTTTAATAATGTTTGAATTAAATGCCCCTGCTAATCCTCTGTTTGAAGATACAGCAACTAGCAATACATTTTCAACATCGCGCTGTTCGCTATATGGACTTCCTTGCTCTCCTTCAAGTGAAGCACTCAAACTTTGTAGTAATTCAGTTAACTTTTCCGAATAAGGACGCATGGCC
This sequence comes from Aquimarina agarivorans, assembly GCF_000218485.1. Taxonomy (GTDB): domain Bacteria; phylum Bacteroidota; class Bacteroidia; order Flavobacteriales; family Flavobacteriaceae; genus Aquimarina; species Aquimarina agarivorans. Next base: position 28,258 of record NZ_AFPB01000122.1, read on the forward strand.
TGTATAGCATCCTGTGCTTTACTCAACTTTGCCGCTGATACCATTTTCATGGCACTAGTAATTTGCATTGTTGACGATACTGACTTTATTCTATTTCTAAGTTCTTTTAAATTTGCCATTTTTATTTTAAGTACTGAGTATTGAGATATCAGTATACAGACTTCACAACACTTATCGATTTTAAAAAATACATAGTATTAAAAATCTAAATTCATAATACTATGTACTCAATACTATTTATGCGAATTTTTTTGAAATCTCCTTAGCTGATTCAACTAACACATCAATTACATCATCAGTCAATTTCCCTTTTTTCAAAGTATCTAATGAATCTCGGTGCTTAGCATTCAAGTAATCAATATAATCCTGTTCAAACTCTTTAACTTTATTCACAGGAACATCTTTTAATAAGTTTTTAGATCCTGCATAAACTATAGCAATTTGATCCTCTACAGTGTAAGGGTCATTTTGAGCTTGCTTTAAGATTTCAACGTTACGCTTTCCTTTTTCAATTACATTTAAGGTAGCTGCATCAAGGTCGGATCCAAACTTAGCAAATGCCTCTAATTCACGGAACTGTGCCTGATCAAGCTTTAACGTACCCGCTACTTTTTTCATTGACTTGATTTGAGCTGATCCACCCACACGTGATACTGAAATACCTACGTTAATTGCTGGTCGAACCCCTGAATTGAATAAGTCCGAAGTAAGGAATATTTGACCATCAGTAATTGAAATTACGTTGGTTGGAATATATGCCGAAACGTCACCCGCTTGTGTTTCAATAATTGGCAAAGCCGTTAATGATCCACCTCCTTTTACTTTTCCTTTTAATGAATCTGGCAAGTCATTCATGTCCGCCGCAATAGCATCGTCATTAATCACTTTAGCAGAACGCTCTAACAAACGAGAGTGTAAGTAAAAAACATCCCCAGGATACGCCTCACGTCCTGGTGGACGACGTAATAATAAAGACACCTCACGGTAAGCTACAGCTTGCTTTGATAAATCATCAAATACAATTAAAGCTGGACGACCCGTATCACGGAAATACTCCCCAATTGCCGCACCAGCAAACGGAGCATATACCTGCATTGGTGCAGGGTCAGATGCATTAGCTGCAACAATGGTAGTGTAGGCTAACGCTCCTTTATCTTCTAATACTTTGGCTATGTTTGCAACCGTGGACGCTTTTTGTCCGATAGCTACATATATACAATATACAGGCTCACCTGCGTCGTAAAATTCTTTTTGATTTAGAATGGTATCAATACAAACTGTTGTTTTACCAGTTTGACGGTCACCAATAACCAATTCACGTTGTCCACGACCTACTGGTACCATGGCATCAATTGATTTAATTCCTGTTTGTAATGGTTCAGTTACTGGCTGACGGAAAACTACTCCTGGTGCTTTACGCTCCAAAGGCATTTCAAAAGTTTCTCCTTCAATAGGCCCTTTCCCATCAATTGGGTTACCTAAAGTATCTACTACACGACCAACAATACCTTCACCAACGTTGATTGATGCAATACGTTCAGTTCGCTTTACTGTATCACCTTCTTTCACTCCTGTAGAAGGCCCTAATAATACCACCCCAACATTATCTACTTCAAGGTTCAACACAATTCCTTCTAGTCCACTATCAAAAGCAACTAATTCTCCGTATTGTGCGTTAGACAAACCGTATACACGCGCAATTCCATCACCCACTTGTAATACGGTACCTACTTCATTAAGTGAAGCCGTAGCTTCGAAGCTTGATAATTGTTGCTTTAAAATTGCTGATACTTCAGCAGGATTTACTTCAGCCATTACTAATTTGTTTTAAACTTTCATTTCCACGAAGGTGGAAATCTTTATTATTGATCCCCCTTTTTCAAGGAAAAAAATTAATCCTATTTATTGAGATTTCCGCTAATGCGGAAATGAATTTTATCCTATTATAATTTACTCACGTAAGAGGTGTCATTAAATGACATCTTTAAACCAGCCAACTGACCAGCTACACTTGCGTTATATTCTAAATCACCTATACGTAATATAAAGCCACCGATGATATTTTCATCAACAACGCTTTCCAATGCTGCATCCTTTCCCGTTAACTCTTTTACTTTAGCTAAAATTTCTTTTTCTAAAACTTCAGTTAGCGGCACAGCTGTTGTAACTATGGCTACCTGCGATCCTTTGTCTTGTTCGTATAAAGCAATAAAACTTAAAGCTACATCAGGCAACTGCTGCACTCTTTTATTATCGACTAATACATCAAATAATCCAGTTGTAACAGTACTTGAATTAGCAAACACTGCTTTTAATACAGATTTTTTTACTTCAGCTTTTACCAACGGACTTACCAACAAATCACGCAAGTCTTTACTTTCAGCAACGGTTTCTTTTATTGTTTGCATTTCAGCAAAAACAGTATCAGAAATTTCTTGTTGTTTTGCTAAATCCAGAATTGCTTTAGCATATCTTACGGCTGCTCTACTCATATGATAATTAGTTTAAGGTAACATCTTTAAGTAAAGAAGACACCAATTCTAATTGTTTATTTTTATCTGCTAATTCGTTTTTTACTACTTTCTCAGCAATTTCAACTGAAATACCAGCAACTTGATTTTTCAAATCAGCAACAGCGGCCTTTTTTTCCGCCTTAATAGCTTCTTGGGCTTGTTTAATTACTTTATCAGCTTCAGCTTGTGCCTCTTCTTTTGCCGTAGCAATCATAGAAGTTTTCAACTCACGTGCTTCTTTAAGCATACCATCACGTTCAGCACGAGCTTCATTTAAAATACGCTCGTTATCTGCTTGCAAATTTTGCAATTCTTTTTTAGCATTTTCTGCCGCATCTAAGGCGTTTTGTATGCCATCTTCGCGGTCATTTAAACTGTCCAGGATGGGTTTCCAGGCAAATTTCCTCATTAATACTATTAATATTAATAAAATTACTGCTTGCATTACAAACAAGCCTGGTGAAAAGTCATTTAATAAATTCATATTCTAAAAAAATAAAACTTAAATCTGTTTTTGTTTCATTACCTTCCTCGATATTAAGACTATTTATTGGTGTAATCAAAATATTTCGAGATCAAAAATTAGCTTAAACCAGCACCTTTAAAATTGATTTAAAAGGTGTTTTACTTAAAATAGTTTCCTGCAACCAACCGTTGCAGGAAATCTACCTTGTGTTTAAGGTTACGCTCCTAAGATTAATGCACCAAATGCAAGACCTTCTAATAGCGCTCCAATAATAATCATTGCAGTTTGGATTTTACCAGCTGCTTCAGGTTGGCGAGCGATAGCCTCCATTGCTGAACCACCGATTTTACCTAATCCTAATCCACCTCCGATTACGATTAATCCTGCTCCTACTAAATTTGGAATAGTCATACTAAAATAATTTATAAATAATTAAACAAATTCTTCTTTTAAACAATTGAGTTATCTTCAGCTCCATGCACTTCTGCATCATGTGCGTGGTCATGATCATGCTCTTCCACTGCCATTCCTATAAACAACGATGATAACATAGTAAAAATAAATGCCTGTAAAAATGCTACCAACAATTCAATTAATGAGATAAATAGTGTTAACAAAGTTGACACCCCAAAACCACCAGCTAAACCAAGTGTTTCCCTAGCTGTATAAGCTACCGCAATTAATCCCATAACTACAGCATGACCCGCAGTTATATTAGCAAACAAACGGATTAATAATGAAAATGGTTTTGTAAACATCCCTAATATTTCAATAGGCATTAAAACAATTTTCATTGGCACTGGCACCCCAGGCATCCAAAAAATATGCTTCCAATAATCTTTGTTTGCTGTAAAAGTTGTAATCAGAAAAGTGAATATTGCTAAACAAACTGTTACCGCAATATTACCAGTTACATTAAATCCAAATGGTGTTAATCCTAATAAGTTAAGTATCCAGATAAAAAAGAATACCGTTAAAAGAAACCCCATGTATTTTCTATATTTCTTTTCACCTATATTAGGACGTGCAATTTCATCGCGCACATAAATTACTAAAGGCTCTAATACTCTTGAAAAACCAGTTGGAATTGGTCCTTTTTTATAACCTTTTGCCAAGCCACCAAATAACAATAACATTAACAAGCCTGCGATTAACATTCCAAGTACACTTTTAGTAATTGAAAAATCCCACACTTTGTGCGCATTAGTAGCATGGTGGTCATTATCAAGTTTTACTGCAGTTGCACCGGCATCCAATTCATATATTTTACTGTGAATTTTAGCAAATTTTGCTCCATTTTTTGTAACAATCACACTTCCATCATCATTATGATGAAATTCAGAAGACATGAAAGTTACTAAGCCTTTACTCGACCAAACAATTACTGGCAGTGAAAAACCTACATGTTTACGCTTACCATGGCTATCTGTATATGAAAATAAAGAAAAATCATGCGAGTCCGCCAAGTGATGTTTTTTATAAGCATCAATTTCGGGCTTTGTATCAATTAAACCACCTCCTGAACTATGCGATTCAGTTGTATTGTGTTGTCCGTGCTCATTAGCATGTTGAGCTGGTAATGTAGTGTTTTCATTACTCGAAAACATTGCTATACTTACTAAAGAAAAAACAAGTGTAACCAAACACTTTCTAAGTTGTTGTGCAATCATATACTTAATACTAATACAATATAAGCTCTAAATTTGGCTGCAAAATTACGTTTTTAATTGATAATTCACACTAAGAATGCGTTTTTTTTCGAATAAGTTAAATTTGAGGCTGATTTATAAGAATATTAGCTGAAAAATACGATTAGAACACAACAAATGTTAAAATACTATTTGCACTGTATCTGTAACATTTAATTTGTAAGAAAAAGCTTAAACGATTAGTAGCATGTGCTGCAAATCATGTATTACTTTTATATAATACACTACTTATAAAAAGTACATTACTCTAAAAAATAATAAACTATTCCTTTGCTTTGGCTTCCTCTTTTTTTGGAATAATATTAATTATAGGAATTATTTTAGCTAGTAAAAACATCAGATAGATAAAATACAAAGCTAATAGTACGTATTTAATTTTAGGTTCCGCCTTAATTTCTACACTGTAGGCATTAATAAAAATGGCTAAAAAAATCATTTTTAAAAGCAAAAAACCAAGCACTCCAAAACCTACTACAGAAAAAAAATGTGTTGCTACAAATTGTGTAACTAAATAAATTACAATTGAGAACCCACCAAGCAATACATGCTGAAGCAACACAGGAACGTTATCCGATATTTTTAAATAAGGAAGCAGCACAAAATGATGTATTGCAAATAAAGCTAAGGTTAGCACTATAAATTGGACGACTCCTTTTAACACAAAAAATTACTTTGAAAATTTAATAACTTGAATAATAACACCTGCAATAGCTAAAAACACAGCCACTAAAGTAATCCAGGTTTCGTAAAATGGTTCGGTATAGTTGTTTTTGGTGTCCAACCAAATCCCCAATTGAGAACCTCCGTAAATAAGTGCCCCCATTTGAATACCGATTCCGGTAAACATGGCAAAATTTTTAAGCGGACCTTTCGCCATTTGGTTTTTTATTAAGTGACTTTACGTGTCCTTTCATGGCGCAAGAAGCATTAAAAGTAGCACCTGGCTCTACTGAAAGTTTGCCAATAATTACCTCTCCCTCAATATGTGCGGTCGATTTCAACGAAAGTGTTTCCGCAATGTTCAATTTTCCTGAAAACTTGCCTTCAAAATCTGCATTTGTACACTCTAACGTACCGTTGATACTTCCCGTACGACCTACAACCACACGACCTTCAGTTTTTACATTACCCTCAATAGTACCCTCAATCCTAAATCCCCCTTTGGACACAATATCACCAATGATTTTTGTTCCTTCGGAAATTTTATTTTGATTTTTTGAGTAATCTATAGTTTCTTTTGATTTTTTATTATCTGAAAACATGACTGGGGTATTTTTCTAACTAATTAGTAAATAGAATCTTTAATTTTAATGTAATCGCTATACTTTTTTTGCGATTGTATTACCCGATAGTTATCTGTAGTTACAAACAAACCATCGCGTTCCACTATAATTTCTCCGTCTTCGGTATCTCGTAAAATACTATTCATTGCACGTACTTGTTGTTTCCCTCTTAAACCATGCACTACTACAAAAAGCGTGTCTTTTGAATAAAAATCAACAGAAGTTTTTAAGTAATTAAAATTACGCTTTTTAATTAGAGTATCCAACTCAGTCTTAAAATTTTGAGCTTTTTCATTTTGAATTTTCTGATAATCGTATACTAACTTATATTTTTTAGTTCCAGAAGTATCCTGAGTAAATGCTAAATTTTCTAAATATGGCACTGTATTTTCCATTAATACTTGGGCTTTTTGCCCTTCTTTGGCCTGAGGATACGTAATAGCTAGATAATTTAGTAATTCTCGCATTTTAGACGCGCCATAAATTTTTCCCAACGTAAGTGCTTTTAACAATTGAAATTTTGCCACTACCGGATCACCATCGTACTCTGTTATTCGCTTTTCTAACTTATCCAATACTTTGTAATATTCCTGCTTTTCGTATTGCTTGTAAATTTTAGTATAAATTTCTTCTGGTGTTGAACCATCTGTTTTTGCCTTTTTAAATGGATCTTTTACAATTTTTGCATATCTGGAATTGGGGTGGTTTTTTAAAATATCCTGACGCATTTGCTCCTCTCGGAATGTATTTCCATTTGCCTGATAAATTTTATATAAATTGTATTTTGATGGCATAATGTAACGTTCCTCGGGATTGTTTGCAAGCAAAGCTTCAAAATTATCCACTGATTTGTCGTAAGCTTTCAATTGTTCTTTATATACTGTACCTAAATTGAAATATGCTTTATTTATAGCTAGCCCTAGGCTATCCAATACTTTTTTATCGGTTGGAATTTTATCAGCATATTGCACTGGGTCAAAAACAGGATCTTTTTCAATATCATAATCATCATCAATTTCCTCAATAGCTTCAGCCGCTTGAGCAAATTGATTTAGACTGGAAATTTTCCAGTTATCCACCAATTCTCGCTTCCCAAAAACATCTTCGAACTGTATTTTTCCATTGGCAAGCGTAATGGGATTATAAAAATAAAATTGTTGTTCTTCCGTAGAATTTGCTACCCGGGAGCGCGCTGCTACTGTTGGGTTGTTTTGTAACGATCGCGCTTTTAGAGATTTTTGACGTTTTAATTGCCCCTTTTTTAATTCGCGTAAGCTATCCGTATATTTTTTATAATAATTTAACTGCTCCTCCCTTGGCATAGCCGCAATTTTTAAAATACTGTCATTATTACGAACAATCCCTTCGTATAAAATAACATCTTCCAAATTATCACGTTTCTTTTTTATTACACGGTAACGCTTACTGTTTTCATTAAGCAATACCAATGTACTGTCCATATATTGACCTGCAATATTAAATTGCTCATTATTAAACTTCATTCGCCCTAAAGTTTCGTAGCTTAATGATCGTAAATATGAATCGTCAGTACCTGTTGCCAATGATTTCTTATAATAATCTTCAGCGATAGCTAATGAATCTGCACCAAAAAAATAGATTGCTTTTTCGTAATATATTTTATCTAAAAAAGGACGATTCTCCCAGTTTTTTTCCAATTTGGTCAAAATATCCAAAAACGCCACCTGATCATCAGATTCAATTTCCAAATTTCTAGCTTTAGCTAAATAAGCGTTAATTAAATACTCCCTAGGCATCCTTCGGTTCAACTTAATAATTTTATCAAATTCAAAGTTGGCACTATCGCGCTCCCTTACCCTGTTGTAAAGTTGACCTAAAATGTAATGATAACGCCCTTTCTCCTCGTTGATCTTAGTGTTTTTAGCGGCCACTTTCATTGGAGCAATAGCACTGTCTTTATGTTTCAGATTTACGTAAGCCTGTGCTAACATCGCTGAGGCATCAGCCAATTCCTGATCGGTCATTTCAATTTTTTCACGATATAATAATCGTTTCAAATTGCGAATGGCACCCTCATTATTATCCAAGCGGATATGGGTTTTTGCTTTCCAAACCCGTGCATTATTGATGCTATTGCTGGTAGGGTACTTGTATAAAATGTAATTGAACGCTTCCAAAGCTTGAATAAAACGCTGATTAAAATAACGCGCTTTACCTAAAAGCATAAAAGCTTCATCAATTTGTGTATTCCGCTCCCTATCCTTAATATTCATGGAGTGCTTTTGAATTGCCTTGGCTGCTTTTTCTTCGGCACGGTCAAAAGAAGGGTTGGAAACCTCACTCTGCAGGGCAACTTCTTCTCTAATTTCCAAGCGCTCAATAGGCAATTGTTTCCAATAGTTATCCTGATACGCCTCAACTAACGCCTCTTTACCTTCAACAAATGAAACACTCCCATTATAAAGTGTGTTGTACTTTGTAGTAAGCGCGTGCCAATTTCTATTGATGAACTTATCCTTTTTTCGGGAACAACTAATTGCAAATAATATAACTAAACCAATTAGTAATAAGTGGGAAGGCTGCTGTTTTTTCAATCTAAAGAATTTAATACTTAAATAACTAAAATAGGATTTATTTAGTATGTAATTAAAAGCGCAAAATACGTACAAAACATAAAATTACGTTAGTTTTTTAAAAAAAGACACTAAAATGTGCATTGAATTTAAAAATAACACCTCCATTTTGTTGTTCGTTTAATAGCAAACATTATTGCTTTTATTATTTTTGCACCATTAAATTTCCTTTTAACCCCAGAGACTAAAAATACTATATGCCACAATTTGTATCGCTCACGATAAAAGAAGTTATCCAAGAAACTCCCTCAGCTGTTTCACTAGTTTTTAAAATTCCTGACGAATTAAAAAGTGATTTTCATTTTGTTCCTGGTCAATTTATAACATTAAAAGCCACCATAAACGGCGAAGATGTACGCCGTGCTTATTCTTTAAGCAGCAGCCCTTACGATAACGATATAAAAGTAAGCGTTAAAAAAATAGCCGATGGTACTTTTTCTATTTACGCTAACGAGAATTTAAAAACTGGCGATGTCCTGCAGGTAATGATGCCCGAAGGAAAGTTTAAATTGAACCCTCAGCCCGCTAAAAACTTAAATTACATGGCATTTGCCGCCGGTAGTGGTATCACTCCGATAATGTCCATGATTAAAACAGTACTTAACGAAGAAAAAGACAGCAAATTTGTTTTAATTTACGGAAATAAATCTTCCGTAGAAACTATGTTTTTTAAGGAATTACTACAGTTACAATCCCAATATCCAAATCGTTTGTTTTTGGAATTTATATACAGTAGAGAAAATGCCGAAGAGGCTTTATTTGGTCGTATTGACAAAAGTACTGTCAATTTTGCATTAAAAAATAAATTTAAAGATATTTCATTTAATGACTTTTTTCTTTGTGGTCCAGAAGCCATGATTAATACCGTTAAAGAGGTACTCTCTGAAAATGAAATACCTGATGAAGCTATTCATTTTGAACTTTTTACAACCTCTACAGATACCGAAAAACCCTCAAACACTGGAAAAGCTACTATTGCTGTAATTGTTGATGATGAAGAAACTACAGTTGAGGCTGACAAATCCAAAACTATATTAGACAGTGTACTTAATGCAGATTTGGATGTGCCGTATTCATGCAAAGGTGGTGTATGTTGCTCTTGCATTTGCCGAGTAGTTGAAGGTGATGCCAATATGCCAGTAAACAACTTATTAACTGATGATGAAGTTAAAGAAGGCCTTGTACTTGCCTGCCAAGCCTATGCTGTAAGTGATTCACTTAAAATAGACTTTGACGATGCGTAAATACAATCATTTTTAATATACATTAGCTTTTCTATCTTTATGAATAAAAGCTACCCACATTAATTATAGTTTGTTTTCTAACGCTGTATAAATGGTACTATTTTTGATCATTATTTGAAATGGAAAAACAGAATACTGGCAGATTATAAAAAAAACAACTAATATTTCTTGTTTTGTTGCTCTGAATTTTATGCAGCTAAGTATTCTAAATACTAACAAAAAACTAATAGATTAAAATGATACTATTGTAGCAATTATTTTACCGTTTAAACGTTGAACTATTTCACAAGAAATACCCCCCCAGTTTCGAATAAGTTAATTATGATTAAAGCTATTATTATAGCCATTTTATGGAGTATATCTCCTTTTGGAGAAGCTAAAGTTGGTATTCCCTACGGAATTTTAAATAACGTTAATATTTACGTGGTTTTTACCGTATGTTTTATTGCCAATGTATTAGTGTTTCCCATAATGATGTTTTTTTTGGAACACATAAATAGGCATCTTTTAAAATGGAATCCCTATAAGAAATCGGCACTTTTTGTGGCCCGAAGAGCCAAAACTGGTTCTGGAGCTCAAATAAAAAAATATGGTTTTTGGGGACTTATTCTATTTGTTATGATTCCGCTACCTGGCACTGGAGTATATGCAGGCAGCATAGCATCATATATATTTAAAATCGAAAAAAGAAAAGCCTTTTTGGGTAATGTAATTGGTATTTTCTTTTCTTCAATAATTGTTTGGGTAGCTACCATAGCTTCAATGCAAGGCTTAGGCTAGCAAAAATATTGCCCATTACTAATACTTAGTTTAAATAGTGATAATAAGCGCCTTTTCATATTTCACACTTTAACCCTAAAGATTTGATTGTACTTTACGTTTAATTTTTCTTTAAATAAAACGCGTAGCTTTTCCAAAGCAAATAGGTGCTAATAAGAATAATGACCACTGCCCACATCCAATATAATCCAAATAAATTATTGGCAATTACCTGAGTATCTGAAGTCATTGTTTGACCAAATCGCTCAAAAGTACCCGTAAATAAGTAATTCAGCTGTAAATACGTACTTAAAGTACATTGAATTCCTAAAAATAATAAAGTCCACTTTGATATGCTTTTATTTTTTGCAACACTTAAAATTATCAATAACACAGCTATTAAAACCAGCACGACACTTCCTATAAGGGAACGCACCCAAATTAGTATAGATGCTACTAATAATATGATTATGCCTCTCAATACCCAAGTAGTCCAATTTGCTTTTGCAGAAGCAACAATCAAAACGGCACCAAAAACAGAAGGCCCAAGCAGTCCCCCTGCCGCTACCAAAGCTCTTGCCACTCGATAAGGCACATATCCATTTTGTGGTAGCGAAGTAAAAGCAACCCCTCCACCATTTTCATATATTTCCAAATGACTGAAATTTCCGCCCAGCGCAATTGCAGTTAACCCATGTCCCATTTCATGAAACCAAGTGCCCAACAGTATAAAAGGGTACCTAAATATTCCTAATGCAGGCAACTGCCACATTACAAACACTAAAAAAGCAATTATGAAAATTGACCAATTTTTGGTTTTTACAGCCATTTATTAAAAATAAAAATTTATGCAAAATCCATAAAAAAACCTCATTTTACAAATGAGGCAGTACAACATTTACAAAAATTTCAATTCAAAATCTAATCAGACAACTTAAAATAATTTTTGTTAAATCAATTATCAATAAGATGCTGTAAAGAAGACATGTATTACCATACTATTTTAATCAACTTTTAGCTAAAAACTATGCGATAACTTTTTTTTCGCGCATACTTGCCTCAGGGAAAAGCTCAAAAAAGATTGCTTTGTTTTCAGCTAAAAAAAGTGACAAATTATTTCTGCTTCCAATTAAGCTTAATTTTTCAATAATATTTCTTCGGTGGGCATCAATAGTTCGCTTACTGTTACAAAGCGTGTCAGCAATTTCGTTAGTAGTTTTACCCATTATAATTAACTCAGAAACTTTAATTTCCTTAAAAGTTAACGACTGGAATGCCTTAATTATGGTGTTTTTATCAAAAATTAAACTTTTTTTGAAGTCTTTCTGAAATTCTTTGCTTATGTAAGGATCATTTTTATACATGCTCAAAATACAATCAACGATAGATTGTTGGTGCGAGTTCAAAAACAAAAAGCCACGGACACCTTTGGCGTAATACATATTAAACGACTCTTCTTCAAGCGAACTGGCTACTAATACAATTTTTATTTCTTTTGAATGTACGTTAGAAAAATCAACAATTTTATCCACCATATCATTATTTACACTATCTAGATTAATTATAGCTATATCTGGTTTGTAAGTTTCTAATAATTGAGTACACTGTTTGAAATTTTTATCCATTCCAACAATAAAATCCACACAACAATAATTAGTTGCTATTTGCTCAAGCCCTACCTGAGTCATTTCGCAATTGTCTAAATGTAAAATCTTATAATTCATCTTATTTTTTTTAAAGGGGTTCGGAAATAAGACGCTTTAAGATAAAAATACCCTACTGACTTAAGTTTTTTCTTACAAAAAAATTATAATATTTAGCTGTTAACAATAAGTATTATCTATTGTAAATAAATAGACAAAAAAATAAGTAAATTAAAATCAGTATTTTAAGTAATAAATATCAATAAAAAAACAAACGTTAAATGTTCATGAATTTTGATTTAAAAATACAATAGCAGATAAAAAACAATTATATAAGATTTTAGCAAAAAATAAAATCATATAGTAAGTAAAAACTTATCATTGAAAAGTTAATATTTTTAACCTCAATCATTTTATTTGCAGCCAACTACAAAAAATCAAGCAACTTTAAACTTTTCCCGAAAACAATTGAGTGAAAGACTAAAAAAAAGAAAAAATATATATTTTCTTAAAAAAAGAATAATTTTAATGTAATTATTTATGT
>NZ_AFPB01000121.1 GCF_000218485.1 Aquimarina agarivorans
GCAAGGTGGAACGGGATGTTGTTCTTCAGAATTAACAGCAAAAGAACTTAAAGCTATTTTCAGCTCGGCTACAGATGAAAAAATAGAAACTGTTAGAAGTGCTTTTAATGAAGCAAAAGATAAATTTGGTTTAAATTCATGCTTTCAAAAGGCTCATTTTTTTGCACAAATATTAGAGGAGAGTGGTACTTCTTTAGAAGTCTCGGAAGGAGAAAGCTTGAATTATGCAGCAGAAGCACTACCTGTACATTTTAGAGTTTTTAGAGCAGATAAGTCTTTAGGGAAGCAAAGTCCTCCTAATGAGAAAGCTTTTTTATACGGTCGTAGTTCTCAAAATAATTATACTGCTAATCAAGAAATGATAGCTAATCTTGCTTACTCGGGAAGATTAGGTAATAGTAATGATCCAAATGTAGGTGATGGTTGGAAATATAGAGGTAGAGGTTTTATACAAATTACTGGTAAGTCAAAGTACGACAAAGTAAATCAAGAAATAGAAAAATCTTTTAAGGATTTTGGAATTACCATTGATGCAAATAATATCAATAAAGATAGAGAAGGCATGATTGCTTCCATGGCTTATTGGAAAGCTTATGGAATTCAAGAACAAGCTGCAAAAGGTGTCGATAGATCAGTTTTAGATGCAATTGTTGATATTATAAATATACATACACCTTCAAGAGACGCGAGATGGAATCACCTGAATAATATTACTAAATTTATTTTTAAAGTTAGTAAATGTTCAAATAATCCAGATGCAATAGTTGAAGAAGAAGGATTAGTGAAGTGTGAATTATGTCAGTCTAATCATATTGATTTAGCTGAAATTTCTAATTGGGTTGCTCAAAAGCCAAAACAATGTTTTAGTGCAACACAAGAAATTTTAAGGAATTATGGTTTACCTGCTAGTTCTGGAGCTAATATAAATCCAATTATTACTGCTAGTCAAAAGAGTAGTGCGACACTTCAAGTTGTAAATTTTGAGTTAGGAGTCCAATATATTGACGAGCAGCTAGCAAGCAAAAAGCCCGTAATTGTAGGGGTTGATGATGGAAGAAATGCAAAATATAATACAGATAAGACAACTGAACACTTTTTAGTACTCGTAGGGAAAGGTTGTGATAATGGTAGTAAGTATTATAGATATTTTGAGGTTGGTACAGCACATTTGACTAAAGGCACCAAAGAAACAAATAGGTTATTTATAAAAGAAGTAGAAAGGTTAATACAAGGGAAGCACCCAGATGGAACAAAAACATATACAGTTGCGCAGGTACGTAGGAATTAAATTACTGTTAGTAGTTTTTAGTATTTTTTCATGTAAAAATAATGCTAAACCAATTATTTCTGATTTCAAGGGCGAAGAGTCTCCTGTATTTGGATTATGGCATAAGCTAACTAAAAGCGATCAAGGATCATATATTATTTATACTCCTTGTGATGCATTAAATACCACAGTACTCCTTAAAGAAGGGTCAAAAAATATAGTTGTTAACTATGGAATAGAGACACAAACATATACTTATACGTCTTTTACAAAAAAAGATAATTTGGCTGACTTTAAAGGAGTTCAGTTTTTTGATCAGAAATTAGCAAATATTAAGTTAGAATTAGAAGGAGATATAGGTACTTGGTATTTACCTAATGATTTTGATGTACTCACTACAAATAGTGCTAATAACTATAAAATCGTTAAGGAAAGTTGTGAACAAGAGTTAATGACATTGGAGGATCAAATTGAGGAATATAAGGAATTAGGCTTTTCTCTTTTTGAAAAATATTTACATGATATTAATAGCGACGGTGAAAAAGATGCTTTTCTCTTATTGAAAGAAGAAAAGTCGAATAATAGTATGCTATCTATTTTGATTAATGATAATGGAAGCTTTAATATTTGGAAGCAGAATAGCAAAATTATATCTAATGTAGATTATAATAGTTGTCCAGCAGAAGGTTTTAGCAATATAGCATTTAAAAACAGTTATTTTACGATTGAAGAGTCGATTTGTGATGGTTGGCTGTTTGTGGATAACTATGTTACATTTAAATATGATAAATCTATTGATGATATTTATTTGCACAAACATGGTCTGATCTATACTGATAGAAGAAATCCTGATAAAAAAATACCCAAGAAAATACTTACCAGAGAACAATTTGGTAAGATTTCATTTAAAAAGTATGATAATACAAATATTAATTGGGTTAAGTAATAATTAGCATAGCGGCCTCCCC
>NZ_AFPB01000120.1 GCF_000218485.1 Aquimarina agarivorans
AAACAGTATTACCAGCATATTTTACAGCACAAAACCCATTGTAGAGTAGTCACCAAAAAATACTATATGATTACTTTAAGACAGTTTTACAGTTGGTTGTTAGAGCTTCGATATATCGATTACCATCCTTTTGGAAACCTAAAATTACCTAGTGATGATCCGCAGTCTAAACGCGTGCCAATAGCGGAAAACAAGATTAAAATATTGTATAAATCCATAGAAACTCCATCAGAAAAACTACTCCTCATTTTTGGTTATGGCTGTGGACTTCGAGCCAAAGAAATGTTAGCCTTACAAACCGTAGATATTAAGTTCGATAAGGGTTTGTTGATTGTAAAACAAGGCAAGAACAACAAGCGTAGAGCCATCCCTTTACAACCGAATCATCAGCAGTATTTACGATCTTATATTCTGCAAAATGGACTATCAAAATACCATCATTTTTTTGGAGTAACCTATTGTACTTTATTACGCTATTTTAAAGAAATGCAACAGCGATTGGGTTGGTTACCGCCATATTTTAGTTTACATCATTTGCGGCATAGCATTGCTTCTCATTTGGTAGATCGAGGATTGGAATTAGATTTGATACAACAGTTTTTAGGACACAGCAGTTTAAAGACCACAGAGCATTATGTATCACCGATAAAAGAAGTAGAATTATGGTAGACTATTTAAAACAATGGGAATCTAAATACCATAAAAAAGTATGTAAATCCTATCATTATGCGGTAAACCTATTTAACAAAACCGCTCCGTTTAACGTACAAGAAGCCAATTATGCAGCGATACTACAATACATTGCCATGCGTCGTAAATTAGGAGACTCTACCTACCTATTATTAAATACAGTCTATAGTATTAAGTTTTATTATCATTGTTTACT
>NZ_AFPB01000119.1 GCF_000218485.1 Aquimarina agarivorans
GGCTGCATGGGATGTATCAACACCTGGTTGCTCAGGTAACCTGGTGGCATCAATTCCAACGAACCAAAGACCAGAAGGGACGGCTGCTAACAACAAAACAAGATTTACAATTAGCTTGTGATATCCTTTTTGAAACCATCATTTTAAAAGTAGATGAACTCCACGGAAGTCTACGACAGTTTTTTGAAAAGCTAAAAGAAGGTATTAAAAAGAAAGGCGAAGAGGAACTGTTTAATCGTTTTGATGTGAAACAGCTTACGGGATTAGGTAAATCACAAATCAATAGTTATCTAAAACAATTGGTAGAACTAGAGTATTTACAGCAGTTTGGTTATATCAATCGAGGATTTAAATACAAGATCGTGTACTGGGATAATCATAAAGCTTTGCGATCTAAAATAAAGCAAGAACTACAATCTCAAATTAATAAATTATAATTAGCGACCAGTAGTGACCATTTTTAAAATCGGTCGCCAAGGTCAATAATAAAAAGGTATAGCGCTTGCGACCGATTTAGTACTGGTCGCCAAAACACTGGAAAGCCTTATAAACCTTAGAAAAACTCTAGCGACCATAATTATTTTAAAAAGACTTAAGCGTAACCTTTTAAAATCAACCTACCGATGGATTATTTAAACACCTATCAGCAATATTTAACCACTATAGGATTACAAGAAAGCACCATCAAATCCAAAACAAAACACCTTTCTTATTATCTCGAATATTTAAAAGATATAGAAGTTCTAAAAGTAACTCCCCATCAAATCAAACTGGAC
>NZ_AFPB01000118.1 GCF_000218485.1 Aquimarina agarivorans
TTTTTATGTATATAACACTAACTGATAATTATTAATCAATCAAATGCTTTATGCCGGTACTGATTTCAAATTATTTAAATAAAAATTTGAGATTGGTATTATTAACAGTAAAAAGAACCATTGGAATGGTATAAATAATACTATTCTTCTTTAGCTAGTTTAATAGCCGCAAGTATTTTTTCTTCCAGTTCTTCCATCAATTCAGGGTTATCTAAAAGTAATTTTTTAACAGCATCCCTACCTTGCCCTAATTTGGAGTCCATGTAGCTGAACCAAGAGCCACTTTTCTTAACAATTTCGTAGTCGACACCTATATCAATAATTTCGCCAACTTTTGATACGCCTTCACCGTACATAATATCAAATTCAGCAGTTCGGAAAGGAGGGGCTACTTTGTTTTTTACCACTTTAACCCTTGTTTTATTTCCTTGAACTTCACCGTTACTGTTTTTTATTTGAGTAGATCTACGGATATCTAAACGTACTGAGGCGTAAAATTTAAGGGCATTACCACCAGTAGTTGTTTCTGGATTACCAAACATCACACCAATTTTTTCACGTAATTGATTAATAAAAATAACCGTACAGTTGGTTTTGTTTATGGTGGAAGTAAGTTTTCTTAGGGCTTGCGACATTAAACGGGCGTGTAATCCCATTTTTGAATCTCCCATTTCTCCCTCAATTTCACTTTTTGGAGTCAGCGCAGCTACCGAGTCAATAACCACAATATCAATAGCTCCTGAGCGAATTAAATTATCAGCAATTTCAAGTGCTTGTTCACCATTATCGGGTTGTGATATGACAAGGTTTTCAATATCAACACCTAATTTTTGTGCATAAAAACGATCAAAAGCATGTTCTGCATCAATAAAAGCAGCAATACCACCAGCTTTCTGAGCTTCGGCAATAGCATGTAAAGTAAGGGTTGTTTTACCTGATGATTCTGGCCCAAAAATTTCAATAACCCTACCGCGAGGCAATCCGCCAACACCCAAGGCAAGATCCAGTCCTAGTGATCCAGTAGAAATGGTGTCTACTTCAACAATGGCGGCATCTCCCATTTTCATAACGGCACCTTTACCATAGGCTTTGTCAAGCTTAGCTAGGGTCAATTCTAAAGCTTTTAATTTGTCATCTTTCTCTTTATCAGCGCTCATACGTATAATGTCCTATTAATTTTAAAGTAGGGCTAAAATACAAATTTAAGCAAGGAAAATTAAGGCTTATCTGAAATGTTTTGAAGCAGTTTAGAATGTTAACAATGTGTTAAACGATAAATTAAAAAACTAAAAGTCATGAGAAAGAACATTTTTTTATTTGCATTTTCATTGGTGCTGTTACTATTAGGAGTAACATCATGTGAGGAGGCACTTTCAACAGAGGACTGCGTACTAATTAACGCCATGGAAATTAATACTACGGAGCTAAAGGCTTCCGAAGGTAACGACACTCTAACTTATGCATTCACGCCAAGCAATGCAAAATTTTTAAATTTAGCATATACCTGGTCGATAAACGGTCAGGAAATTGAAGGAGCTACAAAATCATTCGATGTTTGTTTTACAGCTATTCCAGAAAACGCAAGTAGTTGCGTAGTTGAAAGTATTTGTACATCAGTAACAATAGACAGTTTAGAGGAAGAAACAGTAGCTGAAAGTTGTGATGATATAGTATTTACTCCAGTAATTAATATGAACGGAAATGCTTCTGAAAAAGCATCATCTGGTGTACAAGCTACAGGAGAAAAATTAGTTAATGTAACTTGGATTTTAAATGGAAAAGAACTTTCTGATGAGGATAGGGCTGAATTTGGTGTAATTAATATTCATCCTGAAATTTCAGTGTTTGGATTTGATCCAAACTCTGGAGATCAGAATATCGAAATAATAGCGCAAACTACAGACTGTGCTAAAAGCTTTTCTTTTACTGCTAATGTTGATTAAAATTCAGTAGCTACTGTTTCAAATCAAGAAATTAAGGTTGTTGATGTGCCTTAAATTGTAGCGCCAGTAGCACGTGTAAATTCTCCAAATATTTATCTTGGAGGAACTACTTTGTCAGCTACAGTAATAATACCCCAATTTAATTTTTACTTAGTATAGTTAATAAAATAAGTATGATGCTTATTTATAACCAGTGTATACACTAGGAGTGTAAGCTGGTTTTTTTACGATAGTTTTTATTACTACTAAAAATAGTGCTAGGCTATTCCCTAATACTCCAATTGTACCGGTTCTGATTTTGAATTTCTCAAATAAAAATTAAGTATTTATTGTTTGGATAAAAAGGAAACATAAGCGCAGCCTTAATTAAAGGAGTCTATTGTTTTGAAGTACCCAACAGAACCATTTTGATGGGAAATTTGACGTTGGGTGCAGGGTTAGTCCAAGGCAAAAGCATTTAAAACCCTAAAACTTTCTCTCGATATTCTTTATTTACTAATGCTTTGAATCTTTTATTGTTTTTACTTTTTTTAAGAGTGGTTTCTTTATTGACAAGAGTTAAAGCTGTTTTTAAGATAATATTGAAATTTTCTGCAGAGTTTCTAATTCTTTTTCTGGCAGAATCTTCATTAAATATCACATCAAGTACCCAGTGCAATTGAATTTCTATAGACCAATGCTTTCTGATAGCATTATTTATGGTTTTAGCATCTTTGGATAAATTTGAGATATAGAAACGAGTTTCATTAGTTGTTTTTTGTGATGATTTATGATAAACCTCTTTTTCTACCACTATAAATGACCTCAAATCTTTCCATTGTTCAGCATTTTCAAGATGACTTAAATTAGTATAGATTTTACAGACTCGCTTTTCCACTCTTCCATGACCACAATCATCTTGCTCGATTATCTCAGTGGGTCTTTCTAATTGCAGTGTGTCTTTTATGGCTAAGTGCAGTGTTCCTTGATTTGCTTTAGCTGCGATAATATAATTAGCATTTTTAGATCTTATTTGTTCTACGATTGCTTTTTGACAACCCATCGCGTCAATGGTAACGATACTTTTTTCAATGAATAACAGTTCTAATAGTTCTGTGATTGCACTGATTTCGTTACTTTTATCAATGACTTTGACTTGACCCAAGCATAAACCTTGATCTGTTGCCATAGCACTAACAATATGCGGAGTTATACTTTGTGGGGATGATACATTTTTTGCACCTCGCACTGTTTTTCCATCCAAAGCGATAACTTCTAAAGTACTTGGATTGCGTAGGGAATCTATCCAATTCCTAAAGCAATTTTGAAAACTTGATGGATCTAATGCCATAAAAAACCTACGCATTGTATCTTTTGAAGGAAGTCCATTAGAAAAAGAACCATGTTTCTTTAGCCATTCCATCTCGTGTTCACCAAACATCAATATACGATCCCATTCTTGACAACCACACAATACAGCGCTAAAGGTAAGTAATAGAATATCAGACATACTATGTCTCAAATTTCCTTTGTTAGTACGGCGAGGGTCTTGCAAGTTTGAAAAATAAAGATTAAGAAAATTCCTGTTAAATTTTGAATCCGAAGTAACTGACATTTTTTTTAATTCCCCTAGTGGAGAACAATGCCCTATGCATAGCGCAAATTTAAAAGAATTTTAAGAATTTTCAAAAGTTAAATGCTTTTGCCCTGAGGGTTAGTCAATTACATTAATTTCATTTGAAGATTTTTCGCTAATGGTTTATATAAAAGCATCTATTTTTA
This sequence comes from Aquimarina agarivorans, assembly GCF_000218485.1. Taxonomy (GTDB): domain Bacteria; phylum Bacteroidota; class Bacteroidia; order Flavobacteriales; family Flavobacteriaceae; genus Aquimarina; species Aquimarina agarivorans. The sequence continues at coordinate 3,705 of NZ_AFPB01000118.1, forward strand.
TAAACAAATGAATGAGTTATTGGGGTTTATGTAAATAATTGATTAGTAATAATTTAAAAAAAATTAAACTTTGATAGGCCTGGTGGAGAAGGAATATAATATGTCAATAAAATGTTAAAATAATTAATTAAATAGGGTAAATAAAGAATGGCGTGTTGTTCATGTATCAAACAATAAATTTAAAAAAAACTAAAAGTCATGAGAAAAAACATTTTTTTAATTGCATTTTCATTGGTGATGTTACTGCTAGGAACAACATCATGTGAGCAAGAGCTTTCGGCGGAGGATTGCGCAGCAATCAATGCTATGGAAATTAATACTACGGAGCTAAAGGCTTCCGAAGATAACAAGTCAGTAGCCTATGCATTTACGCCAAGTAATGCAAAATTTTTAAACTTAGATTATACATGGTCGGTAAATGGTCAGGAAATTGAGGATGTTACAAAATCACTATTTCAATACACATTTACTGAAAACGGAACATTTGAAGTTTGCTTTGTAGCTATTCCAAAAAATGGAAGCAGTTGTGTAGTCGAAAGTATTTGTACTAGCTTAACTATTGATAGTTTAGAAATAGAAGAGGCAGCAGAGGGATGTGATACTATCGAATTTTCGCAAATTGCAGGATTAAGTGCAAATGCATCTGGTTTGGTATCAGTTCCAGTACAAGTTAAAAATGCGGATAATTTAACCATCAAATGGTTTTTAAATGGAGAAGAGCTTTCAAACGAAGATAGACAAGCTTTTGGTTCTGGAAATGTATTAAATAATATTACAGTATACCGATTCGACGAAGCGGGTAGTTATGATATAAAAGTAATTGCAAGTTCAGAATCATGCGAAGGAAAACAATTAAGCGTAACAGCAGTTGTTGATGCTGATTTAGGAGTAACTATCTCGGATCAAAAAATAGAAGAAGTACCCGCTGAAGAAGAAGGATCTGAGGAATCGGAAGAGCCTACATCAGAGTCAGAAACGGCTTGTGATGATTTAGAATTAGGGATAACTAAACTTGAAAAAAGAGGTAATAGAGCGATATTAGAAATTAAGCCAAGAGATTTCTTTAGAAACACGGTTAATGAAACTGTAGTGGAATGGACTATTAATGGAAAAGTATTTACAAGAGAAGAATTAGGTCAATCGCCCGGAACAAATACTTCTTTATTTACTTTTACGCAGTTTAAAGATGGATTAAATACAGTAGAAGTAAAAGTAACTACACCAAGTGCATGTGCCGAAGGCGTGGTATTAAAAGGAGAAGTAGTATTTGAAAATGAAGCTGCTCCTGTAGCGCCAGTAACACCAGTTGAGGAAGAGCCAGCTGCACCTGTAGCGCCAGTAACACCAGCACAACCAGTTACAGAAACGCCACCTACACCTTCAGCCCCACCAGTGCAATTAACTTGTAATGATTTGTTTTTAAGAACAAGTTTTAGAAGCACAGGGAATGGACCTAAAAATATACAATTAGTGATAGAGCCAAGAGGAGGATCTGATATCAGAGATAAGAATTTAACTACAATAGTTTGGACCATTGATGGAGCTGTTTATTCAGAAGAAGATATACTCAAAAACCCTTTAAATACTATAACTAGAGTGCTAGGAGATTTTAGTAATATACGAGTTACACTTGAGCCAGGTCAGCACACTATCGAAGCACAAGTAACTTCTGCTAATATATGTTCAGGAGGAGTAACTTTAAAAGAAACAATTACAATACAATAATAAGTAGTTATTTTTAAAATTAGTATAGTTAAGTAAACAGTAGTTTACTTTTTAAGCCAGCGTGTACATTGAGAGTACGCGCTGGTTTTTGTTTTTGAATAAAACGTATATTTGCACTTTTAACCTTAATAAATTAGTATAGCATGCAACTGTACAATAAATTAAGCGCAGCGGAAAGAGCTACTCTTATTGAGGAGGCTGGTACGGAGCGTATTACTATTTCTTTTTACCAATACCATAATATTGGTAACCCCCAAGTGTTACGAGATCATCTTTTTTTAAATTGGAATGCTATAGACGTATTAGGGCGTATTTACGTTGCCACAGAAGGTATAAATGCGCAACTTTCAGTTCCAGCACCCAATTTTAATAAATTTAAAGCGCATTTAGATAGTATTTCTTTTTTAAAAAATGTGCGTTTAAACATTGCTCGGGAGCAGGATAATTTGTCTTTTCTTAAATTAAAAGTAAAAGTGCGTAATAAAATTGTTGCCGATGGTTTGGACGACAATACCTTTGATGTAACTAATAAAGGAATCCATGTGGATGCTAAAACCTTTAATGAATTAATTGAAGATCCTGATACGATTTTAGTGGATATGCGAAATCATTACGAAAGCGAAATAGGGCATTTTAAAAATGCAGTTACACCAGATGTAGATACGTTTCGGGATTCATTAGATATTATTGAAGAAGACCTTAAAGATCATAAAAAAGATAAAAAATTAGTCATGTATTGTACGGGCGGTATCCGATGCGAAAAAGCAAGCGCTTATTACAAGCATAAAGGCTTTGAGCAAGTGTATCAGTTAGAAGGCGGAATTATTGAATATGCCAGACAAATAACTTCTGAAAATTTAGAAAATAAATTTTTAGGAAAAAACTTTGTATTTGATCACCGCAGGGGCGAACGTATTTCGAATGACATCATTTCCAACTGCCACCAATGTGGAAAACCCTGTGATGTACATGAAAATTGTGCAAATCAAGCGTGTCATTTATTGTTCATTCAGTGCGAGGATTGTAAAAAAGCTATGAACAATTGTTGCTCCAATGAGTGTAAGGAAATAGCAGCCTTACCTTTTGAAGCACAAAAAGCCTTAAGGAAAGGAAAAGGGAATAGTAATAAGATTTTTAAAAAAGGAAGGTCTGAAGTATTAAAATTTAAAAAATGAAGTCGTCAGATGTAAAAAATTGACGTTAATTTTCTTTAATTACAAGGCTATTAAATTTATAGTATCTTTACTACTTAAGAATCTTTTTACGAATTAAACACTAATGTGTCGATTATGTGCATAAACCTAGCAATAATCAATAGATTAAGTTTTATATATAGAATAACATATGGCATGTAGTAGTTGTGCTACCAAAGACGGGCAACCCAAAGGCTGCAAAAATAATGGCACTTGTGGTACCGACGGTTGTAATAAATTGACAGTTTTTGACTGGCTTTCAAATATGTCGCTACCCAATGGAGCGAAACCTTTCAATTTTGTTGAAGTTCGTTTCAAAAACGGGCGAAAAGTATATTTTGAAAATACCGAAAATTTAACTTTAAGTATAGGAGATGTAGTAGCAACACAGGCCAATTCGGGTCATGATGTTGGCATGGTAAGTTTGGCAGGGGAATTAGTACGCGTTCAAATGAAGCGTAAAAAAATTCCAACAACGGGCGATGAGGTGTTAAAAATTTACAGAAAAGCAACTCAAAAAGATATTGATGTCTGGCAAGCCGCTCGGGATAGAGAAGAATCAATGAAAGTAAGGGCTCGGGAAATTGCAATTCGTTTAGATTTGAAAATGAAAATTTCCGACATCGAATTTCAAGGTGATGCTTCTAAAGCCACATTTTACTACACTGCGGAAGAACGCGTTGATTTCCGACAACTAATTAAGGATTTTGCCAAGGAATTTAGTATCCGAATTGAAATGCGTCAAATTGGATTTAGGCAGGAAGCCGCTCGTTTAGGGGGTATAGGATCATGTGGGCGTGAGCTTTGTTGCTCCACTTGGTTGACTGATTTTAGATCCGTGAACACTAGTGCTGCACGATACCAGCAATTATCACTAAATCCGCAAAAGTTAGCAGGACAATGTGGTAAACTTAAATGTTGTTTGAATTATGAGTTAGATGGCTATTTAGAAGCATTAAATAGTTTTCCTAAAACCGATGTAAAAATCCATACGGCTAAAGGAACGGCCGTGTGTCAAAAAATTGACATTTTTAAAGGGTTTTTATGGTATGCCTACGAGGGAGAATGGATGAATTGGTTTACAATAAAAGCGGAAGATGCTAATGAAATGATAGGCATGAATCTGAAAAAAGAAGTAGTGGAAGCTATTGAAGATTATGCAATTGATGATAAAAAAGAAATTACTTTTGAATATGAAAATGTGGTGGGGCAAGACAGCCTAACACGTTTTGATCAGCCTAAAAGATCAGGAAACAGGCGTAGAAATAACAGACGAAATTCTTCGCAAAACCAACAAAAAAATCAGAACAGGTCTGAAACCAGAGCGCGAGGGGGTAAGCAAAAAAGCGAAGACAATTCCAAGCCAGATCAAAAGAAAACGCAACAACGCAGGGAATCAAGCAATAACTCAACTACCAATAAGTCAAATAACCGATCGGGAAAAAAAGCAAAATGTAAAAGGGGGAGCTGTAGTTACGGATGTTAAAAACAAAAATACCAACCCTAAAAATAAAGCGGGGGCAAAAACGCCTGCAAACAAATCCCAAAATGCTAATAAACGAAGGTCAAAGCCGAATCAGCAAAGGCAACGACCAAAGCGCAGGCCTAACTCGGATCAAAAATCAAATTCTGAATCAAAAAATGAGTAAGTCAAGTATTCTTATTTCATTAGGATTAGGCAACCATGGTTTGCAAATGATTTTTAATGCTAAGGAAATTGTAAAAAATATACTTTGTAAACATAGTGCTAAGTATATTTTTATAGGTTTTTTAGCTTTAGTAAGTTGCGATGATCGCCAAGTGTTTGATAGCTATAAAACTATAGAGACTAGAGGGTGGCATAAGGATAGCATTGTTAGTTTCAATCTGCCTGAAATGGATTCTTTAAAACAATACAATTTGTTTTTCAATGTTCGTAATACCAATGATTACAAGTATAGTAATTTGTTTTTTATAACAAGTATCGATTTTCCTAACGGAAAAAAACAGCTAGACACGTTGGAGTACGAAATGGCAAAACCAGATGGTGAGTGGCTAGGTACAGGCGCCACTTCAATAAAAGAAAGTAAACTTTGGTTTAAAGAACAATTTAAGTTTAAGGAAAAAGGGAATTATAAAATTTCAATAAGGCACGCTATGCGCAGCAATGGATCTGAGCAGGGTGTTTTATTTTTAAAAGGAATTACCGATATTGGTTTCAGAGTGGAAACTAAGGAAACTCAGTAAAAATGACACAGAAAAAACAAACTACCAAAAAAAAATACCACCAAAAACCAATAACATTAAGTTTATTAAATGGTTTTGGATTGCATTTATAGCAGGCTTTTTGCTTATAGCGCTTTTGTTTTTGCTAGCAGGTTTAGGAGCCTTTGGTAAAATGCCTGAATTTGCTGAGTTGGAAAATCCAGAAAATAATTTAGCTACTGAAATTATTTCATCGGACGGCAAAACAATTGGAACTTTTTTTAATGAGAACAGAACTCCTGTAAGTTATAGTGAACTTCCTGATCATTTAGTAAAAGCATTAGTAGCTACTGAGGATGAGCGTTTTTATTCGCATTCTGGGATTGACGCTCGTGGAACAATAAGAGCCATGGTAAATTTAGGCCGTAAAGGGGGTGCCAGTACTATTAGCCAGCAGTTGGCTAAAATGCTATTTACTGGGGGGTCTAAAAATATTGTGGAACGGATAGCTCAAAAGATGAAAGAATGGGTGATTGCTATTCGTTTGGAGCGCCAGTATACCAAAGAGGAAATTATTACTATGTATTTTAATAAGTATGATTTTCTGTACCAAGCAGTTGGCATTGGATCGGCATCGCGTATCTATTTTGGTAAGGAACCTGCCGATTTAAAAATAGAGGAGTCTGCTACTTTAGTTGCTATGTTAAAAAACCCTATTCTTTACAATCCACAAAAAGAGCGTTTTAAAAAAAATAGTTTACAACGCAGGAATCAGGTGTTAAAGCAAATGGAAAAGCAAAAATTTATTTCTACGCAAGTAAAAGATAGTTTGCAAAATTTACCGTTAGATATAAACTTTTCTCCTGAAGGTCATGCCGAAGGAATTGCTACTTATTTTAGAGAATACCTTAGGGATTTTATGGAAAAATGGATTCAAGAAAATCCTCAATTAAATCCAGTAAGTGGCGAAAAGGAATTGTATAATATTTATAGGGATGGATTAAAAATTCATGTGACTATTGATTCGCGTATGCAAAAGTATGCGGAAGAGGCGGTAAAAGAGCATTTATCAAATCTTCAAAAAGAGTTTGACCGTCAAAATAAGGATAATAAAACAGCACCATTTAGGGATATAGAAAAAAAGGATCGCGAAAAAATCATAAAACAAGGGATGCGTCGATCAGAGCGTTATCGAGTGATGAAAGAAGCAGGAAAATCGGATAAGCAAATTTACGCATCTTTTAAAAAGAAAGTAAAAATGCGTGTTTTTTCTTGGGGAGGTGCTATTGATACTTTAATGACTCCAAGGGATTCTATTTTGTATTACAAATCATTTTTTCAAACTGGAATGATGTCCATGGAACCACAAACTGGTCATGTTAAAGCTTGGGTAGGAGGAAATAATTACAAATACTTCCAGTACGATCATGTAAAACAAGGTAGAAGGCAAGTGGGGTCAACTTTTAAACCCTTTGTTTATGCCACTGCAATTGATCAGTTAAAATTATCTCCTTGCGATAGCCTGCCTAATGTGCAGTATACTATTGAGGCAGGGCGCTTTGGAAGTACCGAAGATTGGACACCCAAAAACAGTGGAGGTGAATACGGAGGTTATTTGACATTAAAAGATGCCTTGGCTAAGTCCGTAAATACGGTAACGGCTCGGGTTATGGGGCGGATTGGACCAGTGCCTGTTGTGCGATTGGCAAAAAAAATGGGGATTAAAAATGATATCCCTGAAGTGCCATCCATTGCATTGGGAACCGTGGATTTAAGTGTTTATGAAATGGTAGGTGCTTACAGTACATTTGCCAATGAAGGTATTTATAATGAACCGGTAATGATTACTCGTATTGAAGATAAAAATGGAACAATTTTATACCAAAACGTGCCTGATCCGCGTGATGTTATTAGTAAGGAAGCTGCTTACGTTACCCTTAATTTAATGGAGGGTGTTACCAGAGCAGGATCTGGGGTGCGCTTACGTACCGGGAAGTCTTATCGTAAAGATTACAAAAGAGTAGTTACTGGGTATCCTTATGAATTTACAAATGCTATTGCGGGTAAAACAGGAACTACACAAAATCAAAGTGACGGGTGGTTTATGGGTATTGTACCTAATTTATGTACTGGTGTTTGGGTCGGAGCCGAAGATAGGGCAACGCATTTTGGATCGGTTACTTACGGGCAAGGTGCCGCTATGGCTTTGCCAATTTGGGCAATTTATATGCGCAAATGTTATAAGGATAAATCATTAAAGGTGTCAACTAATGATTTTGAGCGCCCTGGAAATTTAGGTATCGCTATTGATTGCGATGCTTATAATGAGAACAGAAAAGTGAATACCAATGATGAAGAGGAAATGGATGAATTTGAATAAATCCCCTGAATAGGCGCCAGACTATTACGATGGGAAGTAATAATTTATTGAAACAAAAAGAGAGCAGCCAAATGTTGCTCTTTTTTTATGTAAATAATTTAAAATTAGAACCAGTATCGCTGTGCCAGTAGCATTTTTAATAATTTAAAATTATTAAAAATATTTTTTTTGATATTTTAAGCTATAGTTTATGTCGATGACAGTTAACTTAAACTTTGATTTTGTTTCTTAAACGATGTTTTATAAGTTACTTAAAAAATTATTTTAGATATAAATGCTATTTAATTCGACATTAAGAGTAATTTTATGCATGTTGTGATTTATATTGTAAGTACTTACCTCATAATGATTACTGATAGTTCGGTTGTAATTAGATTTGAATTTGTGTTTTTTGTTCATTTTTCCAAGCAGAACAAATCGTACACAAAATAAATTTAACTGGTCAATTTACAACTAAAATCAAAATATGAAGTTAATTTCCTTTATTACAACATTAAAGTATTATTCATTTGTCGGTACCCTTATTTTAGTTTTGGCATCAAGTCAATTATTTGCTCAACAAATTGGAGATCCAGGCTGGGAGTTTGATAGTTCAAAATACGACAATAAATACCCAAATATGAGGGTTTGGGCTGAAGCAGGAGTACAGGGTGGAATTCCTTATCGAAATGATTATAAAAACATTGCAGAGATAAGACCAGGAGCCGATATACAAAAAGCTATTGATAATATGGCCAATAGATCTGGTGGAGGTGTAGTTTTGTTGAAAAATGGAACTTACAACTTAGGAACCAAAAGATTTCGACTGAAATCCAACGTAAGGCTAAGGGGAGAAAGTAAAAACGGAGTAAAATTAATTTCTGAGTTAAGGGAGACTAATAATAAAAGAGAAAAAATACTATTTACGTTTAATGGAGTTGAAAAAGCAGGCTTAGAAGATTTAAGTGTTGAGTTGGCTATCCCGTCGGGGGTAACAATAAATGATGATAGGAATAATCCTAAAAACAAATTTTGTAATACCTGTTGGAAAAATAATCCTAGCGGAAGAAAGGATTTGTACATACAGTTTATCGATATATCTAAGAATAGTAAAAATTCCTGGATTGATAATTGTGTATTTAAAAACTCAGGCACAAGTCCTATAGAAGTTAATGGGAAAAATATTACCTGCCGAAATAACATATTTGATACGGCCGCTAATAAAGGTGGTGGTGGCGAAGGGTACTACCTTATTCAAGGGCAAAACGGTTTATACTACAATGAAACTGTAAAAAGATTAAGACATTTTACACTACAACATGCGGCCCATTTTAATGTGGTCATTAAATGTAATTTAGAGGTAGATGTAAACTTTCATAATGGTGATAGAGGAAGTAATTTAATTGAACAAAATAAAATTACAAGTTTGCGATGGAGATCTTGGCATGCATTTTCAACAGGTGGTGCTAGGTACGGTCATAAAAAACCAGGCCCTAATAATATAATTTACAATAACGATGCTACAAATAGGGATGGTAAAAAAGGCGCATCGGGAGCAGCTAAAATTTATACCTACAAAGGGTATGGTGATCCTTCGGTATTATCAAACACTAAGCCATCAGGAGGAACGTTTTATGCGGTAAAAAGAAAAAATAATGCAGGTACTCCTCCAAAAGAGCCAGTAGTGGTGTCTCCTCCAATATCAAAGCCAACACCTGCGCCAAGTCCAACACCAAAGCCAATTCAGTCTGGTAACAAAAAGCCACAAGTATCTTTTAAAGGGATTTCCAATGGAGCAAATTTTAAAGAAGGTGTTGATTTGGATATAGAAGTTACCGCAACTGATGCCGATGGAAATATAGCAAATGTAAAATTATATATAAATAATAAATTTGTAAGACAAGAAAATGTAGCGCCATACAAATGGGAAGCAAACAAAGGTAAAGACCTTGCAAACATAAAAAAAGGAACTTATGTTTTAAGAGCTGTGGCAACTGATAATAGAGATGAAACTACTACAAGAGAGATTACAATCAGTGTAGGTAGTATTCCATCATTAAATACTATTCCAGTTGGAAAAACCATTTGGCTAAAAGCAAACCAAGGGAAGGGAGATTATGTAGTTGCAGAAAGAAATGCTGATAGAGTTCCAGTTAGAGCAAATAGAAAAAGAGTGGGTACATGGGAAGAGTTTTTAGTGGAAGATGCTGGAAATGGGAAAGTATTTTTAAAAGCAAGAGCAGCCAATCAATACGTACAAGCAAGGCTTAATGAACAATCGCAACTGTTAGCTTCAATAAATAATAAAAGAGGCTGGGAAACTTTTACATGGGAAAGTAAAGGGAATGGTAAAGTAGCATTAAAAGCGTTCAATAATAAATATGTTTCAGCCAAAATAAATACTGCAGATAAAGCTTTAATAGCAAACGCAAATGAAGCTAGAGGTTGGGAAACATTTAACTGGGGTGTAGTATCTGGAGCGAAACAATTGGAAAATAACGCTAACGTAAAAATTACGGCTTACCCAAATCCAACAGTTGATAGTATTATATTGGAGTCAGAAGAATTAACTGCTTTAGCTTCGATTAATGTTTGTGATAGTAATGGAGTTGTGTTAGAGACAATTCCTTTAGTTAATGAATTGGATAAAATAGTTGTTGATTTGACTTCTTACAGTCAGGGTGTTTATATGTTAACTTTATTAAGTTTGGAAAGCAAAGCCAAAGTAATTAAAGTGATTAAAGAATAAACAAAGAACGAAGTAAGTATAGCTTATAAAAATAGTTTAAAGGAGGCTGCGATTTGCAGCCTCTTTTTTTTATATTATTATGAAAAGCCTCTTTTAATTTTTGTATTTTTAATAGATTCTATTTTATTCGTTTTCTATGATAAATAAAAAAGTAGCAGATGTGCGTGAGGCCTTAAAAGGAGTTGCTTCCAATATAACGCTTATGTTGGGTGGATTTGGTTTGTGCGGTATTCCTGAAAATGCGATCTCGGAATTAGTTCGGTTAAAAGTTTCAGGCTTGACCTGTATATCTAATAATGCAGGTGTGGATGATTTTGGCTTGGGATTATTGTTGCAGCATAAGCAAATAAAAAAAATGATTGCCTCATATGTTGGAGAAAATAAAGAATTTGAGCGCCAAATGTTATCCGGAGAGTTGGAGGTGGATTTAACACCACAAGGAACACTAGCGGAATGTTGTAGGTCGGCTAAGGCAGGGATTCCAGCATTTTATACTCCTGCTGGATATGGAACGGAGGTGGCAATAGGTAAGGAGACCAGAGAATTTGATGGGAAAATGCATGTGTTAGAAAAGGCATTTAATGCCGACTATTCTTTTGTTAAAGCATGGAAAGGGGATGAGGCTGGTAATTTGATTTTTAAAGCCACTGCACGTAACTTTAATTTACCAATGTGTGGAGCAGCTAAAGTTAATGTAGTAGAGGTGGAAGAATTAGTGCCAATAGGAAATCTTGATCCTAATCAAATTCATGTACCAGGGGTGTTTGTTCAGCGTATTTTTAAAGGGGGAAGTTATAAGAAACCCATTGAACAATTAACCCTAAGTAACTAAAAAACATAAATAATTTAAAAAAATCAATTATGGCAGTATTAAGACTAGGAGATGTAGCTCCTGATTTTACAGCACAAACTTCGCAAGGAGAAATTAATTTTCACGAATGGTTAGGAGATAGTTGGGGTGTGCTTTTTTCGCATCCAGCGGATTATACGCCTGTGTGTACTACGGAGTTGGGCACAGTAGCAAAATATTCGGATGAATTTACTAAAAGAAATGTAAAAGTAGTCGCATTAAGTGTGGATGGTGTGGACTCCCACATGGGTTGGATAGCTGATATTAATGAAACACAGGATACCGAAGTAAATTTTCCAATTATAGCTGATGAGGATAGAAAAGTATCTGATTTATATGATATGATTCACCCCAATGCGGATAACACCTTAACGGTACGTTCAGTTTTTATTATTGGAAGTGACAAAAAGATAAAGTTAATTATTGTGTACCCAGCATCAACAGGAAGAAATTTTGATGAAATTATTCGAGTAATTGATTCATTGCAGTTAACAGCATACAGAAAACTGGCAACACCTGCAAATTGGAAACATGGTGATGATTGTGTGGTATCGCCAGCGGTTAAAACCGAAGATATTCCAGAATTATTTCCAAAAGGACATAAGGTAATTAAGCCTTATTTGCGCACAACACCAATGCCAGATTAATAATAAATGGAACTAAGTCCAGGATGTGCTCATTCTGGACTTTTATTTTTATACTCATGTTAGATAAACAAGGAATAGCAAAACGAATTGCTAAAGAACTAAAAGATGGTTTTTATGTAAACTTAGGTATCGGAATCCCCACGTTAGTGGCTAATTATGTGCCAAAAAATATGTCGGTAGCATTCCACAGTGAAAACGGATTATTAGGCATGGGCGCATTTCCCTTAGCGGGAGAAGAAGATGCAGATCTGATAAATGCGGGCAAGCAAACAGTAACTGCATTGCCAGGAGCTTCTTTTTTTGATTCGGCTACAAGCTTTGATATGATTAGAGGCCAGCATATTGACTTAACGGTATTGGGTGCGATGGAAATTTCTTGCTCAGGAGACATTGCCAATTGGAAAATTCCAAGTAAATTAGTCAAAGGAATGGGAGGCGCTATGGATTTAGTGGCTAGTGCTAAAAATATTATAGTTGCTATGATGCATACTAGTAAAAGCGGTCATTCCAAATTATTGGATCAATGTACGTTGCCGTTAACAGGAATTCATTGTGTTCAAAAGGTTGTAACTAACTTAGGTGTGTTGGAAATTACATCCAAATGCTTTTTATTGACTGAAATTGCACCAAATGTAACCGTGCAAATGGTGAAAGATGCTACAAAGGGGAAATTGCAAATTTCAGATTCATTAAAAATTGTAACTACACGTTAACAAATTCTCAAAAAAAATAGTTTTCAACAAATTTTTATTAGCAAATGTTAAAAAAGTATGCTTTTTGTCGAATTTTGATGCTTTTTGTCGAAAATTATTGATTAATTTTATTATATTGCTGCTTCAAATAAATAACCACCAATAATTTTTAAATGGAAGGGACTATTGTAAACAGCTCGGTAGCAGCATCAATTCAAAATACGAAAGAGGAGAATAATAACGTTGTCTCCAACTACAAATCTAAAAGTGATTCTATGGAGTTTCTTTCAGGAGTTTACTTTCTTATCAAAAAAGTATTCCTTTTAGGTTAATCTTAATTTTTTAATGCATATCTGCTTAGTGTCCATTTGCTGTAATGCTAGCTATTACTAGCCTGTCAAAGATTTTCTCTCCAAAATACCTTCTATTAAGTTTGTATACGAATTCGTTAAGGTAGAGTTGAAGATATTTGGCTTTAATTTTATGATAAGTCCCTACAAAGTTCCTCTTTGCATTACTGATAGCTATATGCACCCACTTCAAAGTTTCTTTGGTAGTCTGTTCATTCGATTTTTCACTCATATGTACTTCTACATAATCAGCGATATTTACATATGAAGTACTTTGATCCGTGAAGACAATAGTTTGGTCATTATCTATTGCTGATTGTAAAGTATCATCCGTTTGATCTGCTTTATGGCTTGTT
>NZ_AFPB01000117.1 GCF_000218485.1 Aquimarina agarivorans
TAAAAAACACTGCTAATAGCTCTAATCAATTGAATATGTTTGACTTATAACCGGACAGTAGTGAGCTTGGATATAATCTGAATCAAGTATTTTCTGCTTTAAGGTATTGTAGAGGGGTTCTGGTAACTGGCAACAGCTCGCCATCCAATCACTCATGGTACTTTGGGCGGGTTCCCAACCAAAATCTCGTTTGAACATTTGGATTTGACGATAAAACGGCAAGTGATCTACATATTTACTTACTAAAATATGCGCTAATAAGCAGGCTTCTACAATAGCCTTGTCAATAGGACGGCTTGGTAGCGCTGCAATCAGTACGCCTTGATCCTCTTTTTTAGCGTATTTAGGACGAATAGTTCTGCGTTTAACCAAACTAGCAGGAGTATGTTCTAGGGTTTCAGTGATTTCTTCTCCTATTTTGGCAAGTCCTGTGGTATCTTCCTTGGGCTCGATGATGACTTTTTTTACCGGAAGATTTTCTGGAAGCGCATTACGCCGCCCTTGATGTTTTTTCTTATCTCGGGTATAAGTAATGGTCTGTTGTGGAGTCTTTGCTACTTCTTTTACAGGATCTTCTCCAAACAGTGACAGCTGATCCATAACTGCTTCAGTAATAAAACTCTTAGATTTAAAACCACTTATGAGCTTGTAAATTTGAGAGAGTTGCTCTTTTAAACTAGAAATTTCTTTCTTATAATTGGCATTTTCAACAAGTAGCTCTTGGTAGGTCATCACCCTACTAAAATAAATACTCAACTCAAAAAAAACAACTAAAATTAGTCTTTTTGAAACCGCTTTTCTCGCTTTATATTAGTGATAGAAATGCCATCTATTAACAATACTATTGCCGAATAATCCAAGCCTAAACTCAATACCGATTTTTCATAAACAGGTAGTTTAATAGTGCCTTTTTCCAAACGTTTATAATAAAGTATAACCCCCCCCTGACTGCCAATGTAACAATTTTATTTTATTACGTAGTTTATTGACAAAAATATACACATTACCATCGCTGGGAATGGAATCGAGTTCTGAAATAATGATGCCAGAAAGACTATCAAAACTCTTGCTCATATCGGTTGGTGGAACGTATAAAGTAAAGTTGTTTGTAGAGCTTAAAGCTAACATATCTATGTCTTTAAAGTTTCTTCAAACTTAAAACACAACTATAAAATTTAAAATATGTATTTGCTCGGATGGATACTTTTTTTTGATTAAAAGTGCGAAATATTGAATTTTTAGCATAAAAAAAGGGGCTACTTTATTAAAATAGACCCTTTTTTGTGTGGTATTATGAATAGAAACTAATCGGCTAAGACAATCACTTTATTATTATTTACTTCAATAACGCCTCCCTTAATATTAAAAATCCATCGATTATCTTCAGTGTTTTTCGAAAGAATTTTACTTGTTGCTTCATTCAAATTAGCATCAATTTTCACCTTCCCTTTGGTCAATAATGAAATGACTGGTGCGTGACTATTCAGCATTTGAAACTCGCCATTAATACCTGGAACGGCAACTGAATTTACTTCAGCGCTAAAAACTATTTGTTCAGGAGTTACAATTTCTAAAAACATAAATACTTTTTTTAATTTCCACAAAGATGGAAAACTTTAATTACAAAATCTCTTTTGTTGAGATTTTCGTCCTCACGGAAATGTAACTGTTGGCTTATTTTATATTTTAAGCTTCAGTTAACATTTTTTCACCAGCTTCAATAGCTTCTTCAATAGAACCTTTAAGGTTAAAAGCTGCTTCAGGAAGGTGGTCTAATTCACCGTCCATTATCATATTGAATCCTTTGATTGTTTCTTTAATATCTACCAATACACCAGGGATACCTGTAAATTGTTCCGCTACATGAAAAGGTTGCGATAAGAAACGTTGTACACGACGTGCTCTGGATACCGCTAATTTATCTTCTTCAGATAATTCTTCCATACCAAGAATAGCAATAATATCTTGCAATTCTTTATAGCGTTGTAATAATTCTTTAACTCTTTGTGCACAGTCATAATGAGCATCACCTAAAATATCCGCAGTTAAAATACGCGAGGTAGAATCTAACGGATCTACCGCTGGGTAAATACCAAGTTCAGCAATTTTACGCGAAAGTACTGTTGTAGCATCTAGGTGAGCAAAAGTAGTTGCTGGTGCCGGATCGGTAAGGTCATCCGCAGGTACATATACAGCTTGAACTGATGTAATAGATCCTTTTTTGGTAGATGTAATACGCTCCTGCATAGCTCCCATTTCAGTTGCTAATGTAGGTTGGTAACCCACGGCAGAAGGCATACGCCCTAAAAGAGCCGATACTTCGGAACCTGCTTGTGTAAAACGGAAGATGTTATCCACAAAGAAAAGTACGTCCTTACCTTGTCCATCTCCAGCTCCGTCACGGAAATATTCTGCTATAGTTAATCCTGAAAGTGCTACACGCGCACGTGCTCCAGGCGGTTCGTTCATTTGTCCAAACACGAAAGTTGCTTTTGAATCTTTCATGGCTTTTTTATCTACTTTAGATAAATCCCATCCACCTTCTTCCATAGAGTGCATAAAATCATCACCGTATTTAATAATGCCAGATTCTAACATTTCTCTCAAAAGGTCATTACCTTCACGTGTTCTTTCACCAACTCCTGCAAATACGGAAAGTCCTCCGTGTCCTTTTGCAATGTTGTTAATTAATTCCTGTATTAATACGGTTTTACCTACTCCAGCACCACCGAATAATCCAATTTTACCTCCTTTAGCATATGGTTCAATAAGGTCAATTACTTTAATTCCAGTAAAAAGTACTTCCGTAGAAACAGATAGATCTTCAAATTTAGGAGCGCTCCTATGAATAGGAAGACCTGCATTGCCGGATTTAGGTAAGTCACCAAGACCATCAATGGCATCTCCAATTACGTTAAATAAACGCCCGTACACATCTCCACCTATCGGCATTTGAATTGGACTTCCAGAAGCAATAGCTTCTGCACCTCTTTGTAAACCATCAGATGAATCCATTGCAATAGTTCGCACTGTATTTTCCCCAGTGTGTGATTGCACTTCAAGTACTAACTTGCTTCCGTCATTTTTAGTGATTACTAATGAATCGTAAATTTTTGGAAGTTCAGCACCTGCTGCAAATTCAACATCAATAACTGGTCCTACAATTTGTGATACTTTACCCGAAACTTGAGCCATTATAAAAGTATTTTTGTTTAATATTTGTAAACATGTTTGCTGTTAGTTGAATTTAACTACAAATTAACAGCGTTTTTCAAGGCGCAAAGATAACTCAATAAATCCAAAAAAAACAATCTTTATTTTTGAATTTGAGGCTTTTTATAGGTTTCTGTAAAGGATATTAAAAAAGCCCTTTAAAAAAGGGCTTTTGATTGCTTATTCTACAGTAACAGATTTTGCTAAATTTCGCGGTTGATCCACGTTTTTGTCTAGCATAACTGCAATGTGATAGGATAATAATTGTAATGAAATTGTTGTGAGCAAAGGAGTAAAAGGTTCCAATGTTTCTGGAATTTCAATAACATGATCCGCTAATTCTCTTACGGTGACATCACCCTCAGTAACAATACCTATAATTTTACCTTTTCTGGATTTTATTTCTTGTATATTACTTACTACCTTTTCGTAGTGACCTTTTCGGGTTGCAATTACAACTACGGGCATTTGCTCATCAATTAGGGCTATGGGTCCGTGCTTCATTTCTGCAGCAGGGTAACCTTCAGCATGAATGTATGAAATCTCTTTTAATTTTAAAGCTCCCTCTAACGCAACTGGAAAGTTAAAGCCTCTCCCTAAATACAAGAAGTTTTTAGCATTCTTATAAATCTCAGCAACATTTTTGATATGATTATTTTCTTCAAGCGCTTTAGCAACTTTTCCTGGTATTTGTTCCATTTCATGTAACAAATAATGGAAATCTTTACTGTTTAGAGATCCTTTTTGTTTTGCAAGTCTTAGTGCAATTAATGAAAGTACAGTAATTTGCGTAGTAAATGCTTTGGTAGATGCTACTCCAATTTCAGGTCCAGCATGGGTGTAAGCTCCAGCGTGAGTTTCCCTAGAAATAGAGGAGCCAACGACATTACAAACTCCAAATACAAATGCGCCTTTTTCTTTAGCTAACTTGATTGCAGCCATAGTATCCGCAGTTTCGCCACTTTGAGAAATTGCAATTACAATATCTTTTTTGCCAATAATTGGGTTTCTGTATCGGAACTCCGATGCATATTCTACTTCAACAGGAATGCGAGCCAGTTCTTCAAAAATATATTCAGCAACTAGGCCAGCGTGCCATGAGGTACCGCAGGCAACAATAATGATGCGTTTTGCATTTAAAAACTTTTCAATATTATCATCCACACCTGCCATTTTAATAATACCTTCAGCAGCAAGTAATCTTCCTCGGTAGGTATCGGTAATGGCGTGAGGCTGTTCATAAATTTCTTTAATCATAAAATGATCAAAGCCTCCTTTTTCAATTTGCTCAAGGTTAATTTTTAATTCATGCACATATGGGTCAACAATGGCGCCATCTTCAATTTTGGATATTTGAACACCTTCATTTAAATTGATTAATGCCATTTCTCCATCTTCCAAATAAATAGCATTATTAGTATATTCAATAAATGGAGAGGCGTCTGAGGCAATAAAAAAGTCATTTTCACCTACACCAATAGCCAAAGGACTACCTAAACGGGCAACTACTACTTCATCAGGCTTTCTTTTGTCGAAAACAGCAATAGCATAAGCGCCTATTGCTTGGTTTAGGGCTATTTGAGTTGCTTTTGCTAAATCTACCTTTTCATTTACTTGAACATCTTCAATTAAATTTACTAATACCTCTGTATCCGTGTCCGAATGGAATGTATAGCCTCTTTTTATCAGCTCTTTTTTTAAAGGCTCATAGTTTTCAATTATACCGTTATGAATAATAACCAGATTTTCGGAGTTGGAATAATGCGGGTGCGAATTTACATCGTTAGGTTCCCCATGAGTAGCCCAACGTGTATGTCCTATTCCGACTAGTCCTTTTGTATTATTAGTTTTTGAAAACTCATTTTCAAGATCTGCAACTTTACCTTTAGTTTTAGTTACATTAAGATTATTGCCATCATATAAGGCAATACCTGCTGAATCATACCCTCGATATTCTAATCTTTGTAATCCTTTTAAAACAATTGGATAGGCATCTCTATTACCAATGTATCCTACAATTCCACACATATAGTTTTAATTTTATGCTACTTTGTAGCTGTGTACTTTAATATTAGTTTTGGTCTATTATTGTTGTTTTCTTGAGCAGTTGCGTTGCTAAATAACGGTACACCTTTAAAACTCAAGATAGTGCCGTCATTCGTAAATTTTGTGGATTCATTATTGAATATTGATGAAAACAAATTATCTGAAAAAATTTCAACAGTACCCAAGCCTAATTTTACATTTAACTCTTTAGCATCATCTAAATTATTTGGGGTTAAGATTAGTTGAGCTAAGCGAGTTACATCAAAATTGTATGTAAATTCTTCGTTATTATTTTCATTAATAGTACCACTTACAGGGGTAATTGGCGTTATTGTTGGCGTTGATATGTTAATGCGTTGTCCTGTTTCGGTCCGGAAAAGTACAAGTACTGGTAAGTTTTTTAATTCTGTTCCGTTAGGTAATGCACTTTTATTTACAGTAAATACAAGTGTTGCGTCATTTACAATCACATTTTGTCCTGCCAATTCTTCAAGTTCTGCATTGCTAAATAATGTAGTTTCAGCACTAGCTCCTGCACCAGATATTATAGACACGGACTCTGCACTGGGTTCAGTCACTTCATCAGTTTTAATTAGATTGAAAAATAATTGACTATTCAAATTGTAATCTACGATAAGCGTATTTTGTTTGGGTTCGGCAGCTCCTTCTTGTGTTGTTATTATAAAGTCAAGCTGAATTTTAGGTGCTATCGAATCTATTTGCGAGCTCGGAATTCTTAAAAAGCCTTCATTATCAGCTAGTGGTTTAATGTAAATACTTTTAACTCGTTCAAGAAATTCAGCATCCGCCCCGCTAAAAACTTCAAAATCATTTTTAGCAGCTAAGTCGCTCAAGTCTAATTTATCGATTTCAATTTCAATAGCATTTAAATCTTGTTTTTTTGAATCTGGAATAACAACAGTTTTAGAGGGAGTGACGATTTCAACACTATTTTCTGAGATTAATTTGGTGTCTTTTTCAATAATTTCAGAAAAATTAGTGGTCTCATCAGAGCCATCAGCAAAATACCTTTGAGAGTTATTAGAATTTGGGTTCCTGCTCCTTAATGAGTAATTTGCGTTAAAAACTTGTATTTTTAAATTTTTAGAATTACAAAAAGGAGCATCTAAAATGTAAACTCGACCGCCTTGTTCTTGGTCAACATTGTTGTCAGAATAGGGAAATGGTAAAATTAATTTTTTGCTTTTAATTTCAATATTGGTTATAGTAGTGCCTTCTGCCACAGGAAAGGTGCTACTTGTAGCTCCAACTCCAGATAAAATACCATAAGTAGATTTATTTTTAAAAATGGAATCCTCATGGTTGCCAAGATATTGTGTTTTCAAATTATTGGTTTGCACTTTTTTAAGCGAAATAGCGTTCAGAGGTACTGAAAATTCTTGAGTTTCAACCCCAATATTTGTTCCAGTTAAAATATCGGTGCCTACATCACTAACATCATCATCACAAGATAATAACAAACTAAATGTAAACCCCATTAATAAATGACGAATAGAAAAAGATATATTCATAAATGCTTTAGATAATGTTTTATTTATGATAAAACTTCATTCAAATAAAAATCTTCGTAAGCTGATGAAAACTCTTCAGGATATTTATACGCTAAAGTAGGTACCTTTTTTGCATCAATAAACTTTTCAATTTCTGAAGAAATTGTGGGTGTTCCCATAATTACAGCATCTGAATTTTCAACAGATAGTTTCATTAAATTATCAAAATTTGCTTCTTCTAAAAGACTTAACTTTTCTTCAGCTATTTCATCAAAAAGTACTTTTTTCTTAATATCATTGTTTAAGGTGCCTTCAAACCCATTTCCATAAACGGAAGTTATAATTTTAGTTTCCTTAAATAAGGGTTCATTACTGTAGTAGTTTTTCAAGTATAACGGAAGCAATGCTGCCATCCAACCGTGTACATGAATAATATCTGGTGCCCAGTTTAACTTTTTTACAGTTTCAATTACTCCTTTAGCAAAAAAGATAGCACGCTCATCATTATCCTTAAATAATTTACCATCCTTGTCAGTTACGGTAGCTTTTCGTTTAAAATATTCTTCATTATCAATAAAATAAACTTGCATACGTTCTTTGGGTATGGAAGCTACTTTAATAATTAACGGCATGTCAAAATCATTTACAACTAAATTCATCCCCGATAAACGGATTACCTCATGTAATTGATGTCTTCTTTCATTAATATTCCCAAAACGGGGCATAAAGATACGTGTTTGTCCTCCTTTTCCATTTACCATTTTTGGCGATTCGAATGCCATGGATGAAACTTCAGTTTCAGGTAAATAGGGCATTAATTCCGATGCTACGTAGAGTATCCTCTTGTCTTTCATAAATCTTACTTTTTACTTACTTAGGAGTAAAGTTTCGCAAAATTACGAAAATTTAGGCAGAATGCCATTTATACACTAATTTTGCAGCCACTTAATGTTTTAAATATGCGTGTTTTTACTACCGTTGAAAACCTGAAAACCTACATCAAAGACGCTTCTAAAATTTCATCTACAATCGGTTTTGTTCCCACTATGGGTGCTTTGCATGATGGTCATATTTCACTGGTTAACAAATGTTTAAATGAAAATGATATCGTAATTGTAAGTGTCTTTGTAAATCCTACTCAGTTTAACAATGCTAAAGATTTGGACAATTATCCAAGGACATTGGAGGTTGATATTGAATTACTTAAAAAAAGTTCAAAAAATATAATTGTCTTTGCTCCAACTGCTAAAAATTTATACAAGGGACAACCAGAATCAATTAATTATGACTTTGGTGGCTTGGAAAATGAAATGGAAGGTAAATTTAGGCCAGGTCATTTTGATGGAGTGGGTACGGTTTTAAAATTTCTGTTTGAAGCGGTTACGCCGACAAAAGCGTATTTTGGGGAAAAAGATTTTCAGCAATTACAAATTGTTAGAAAGTTAGTCAAACTTGAAAAATTTCCGATTGAAATTGTAGGTTGTGAAATTTTTAGAGAAGCCCATGGTTTGGCTTATAGTTCAAGAAACGAACGCCTGACAAAACAACAGCGTCAAGAAGCGAAAATAATATACGAAACACTTTTAAATGTTAAAAATCAATTTGGCACAAAAAGTGTTACTGAGTTAAATGAAATGGTCAGTCAGGTTTTTGAAGATCAAGAATTATTCGAATTAGAATATTTTGAAATTGCAAATCTCAAAAATTTAGAAACAGCTACCTACATTAAAAGTCATGAAAAGTATCGGGCTTTTATTGCTGTATTTGCAGATGATGTCCGTTTAATAGATAATATTGCTTTAAATTAATTAATTTTACCCTATGTTAGTACACGTAGTCAAATCAAAAATTCACCGTGTTAAAGTCACAGGATCTGAATTAAACTATATTGGTAGTATTACTATTGATGAAGATTTAATGGATGCGGCTAATATTATTAGTGGTGAAAAGGTACAGATTGTTAACAATAACAATGGTGAGCGTTTGGAAACTTATGCCATTCCTGGTCCTAGAAATAGTGGTGAAATAACATTAAATGGTGCTGCGGCAAGAAAAGTAGCAAAAGGAGATGTATTGATACTGATTACTTATTGTATGATGGAAATGGAAGCGGCAAAAAAGTTTTCTCCTGCATTAGTTTTCCCAAATGAAGAAAACAATTTGCTCAAATAAGTTTTTAATTACCTTTTGAAAAAGCATCTAACAAAAGCACTCAAAATTGTATTTCCTTTAGGAATAGGTGCCATTTTAATTTGGTATTCTTTAAGTTCCGCAAGCCCTGAAGAGTTAAAAGCATTATGGAAACGCATTATAAATGCAGATCTTTTTTGGGTAGGATTATCTTTGTTTATAGGATTACTTTCGCATATTTCACGAGCCTATCGGTGGCGTTACTTGGTTACCCCTTTAGGGTATTCAAGCCGACTTACTACCAGCTTTATAGCAGTTATGGTTGGATATTTATCAAATTTAGGCATTCCACGTTCGGGGGAGGTTTTACGGGCAGTAACTCTTAGTAATTATGAGAATATTCCATTTCAAAAAAGCTTAGGAACTATTATTACAGAGCGGGTGGTTGATCTTATTATGTTGTTGATTATTGCTTTTTTGGCGTTTTTAGGCAATACTAAAATATTAAGCACCTATTTTTTTGAACAAGATATTAATCCCTTAAAAATTGTATACACCCTTATTGGAGGGGTGTTTGTTTTAAGTATCGGTTTTTTAATACTAAAAAAGCTTCAAATTCCAATGTTAGCAAAATTACGACAGTTTGTTTTAGGTATTTATGAAGGAATGCTTAGTGTATTTAAAATGAAAAACAAAGGAGCATTTATTGGGCATACACTTTTTATTTGGATTGCCTATGTGCTTATGCTTTATGTGGTTAAATTTAGTATTCCTGAAATGGCTGATATTTCAATTTCGGCAATACTTATGGTTTTTATTGCAGGTTCATTAGCCATGATGACCTCAAACGGAGGGTTTGGGGCGTATCCCCTTTTTGTTGGCTTGGCGTTGCTACTTTTTGGACTTGACCAAACAATTGGTGAGGCTTACGGTTGGATTATTTGGGGCTCACAAACCTTAATGAATTTAGTTATTGGTGGGCTATCATTCATTTTATTACCAATGGTTTCCAAAAAGAAATAATTTCATACCTTGTGTTTCCAAGTTTTAAGACCTATTTATACCATGAAATCATTATTAATAACACTTGCTCTTTGCATTTTTTTTGGAACTATTTCTGCGCAAACAGTAACAAAAAATATTAAGTCTTTACATTTAGATACTTCGCGCGAAGTAAAAATCAGACTACCAAAAAGTTATAAAAAAGACCCTAATAAGGAGTACCTTTTAATAGTTACACTTGATGGCGATTACCTGTTTGATCCTATGGTAGGTAATGTTAAATATTTTTCATATTGGGAAGATATGCCCGAAGCGATTGTAGTGGGAATCAAGCAATCAAAAACGCGAAAAGAAGATTGTAGGTACGACTCAAATACCTATTTACCAGAATACGAAGGGAGAAAGTTTTACGATTTTGTAGCCACAGAATTAGTTCCGTTTATGGAAAATAATTATCGTTTGGCTAAATTTAAAATTATAGCGGGGCATGACTATACAGGTAATTTTATCAATTACTTTATGAAAACTGACAAATCTGCTTTTCAGGCATACATTAATTTGAGTCCCGAGTTTGCGCCCACAATGTCCGATAGGGTAGTAGATATACTTACCGCAACTGAAAATAAAATGTGGTACTACATGGCAACTGCAACTAATGATGTAAAGTCGCTTAGGGAAGATATTATTTTAGTAAACGATAAACTTTCAACCATTGAAAATGAAAATGTGCGTTATAAATTTGATGATTTTGAAGATGCATCACATTACTCATTAGTGGCTTTGGGTATTCCAAGAGCCTTGGAAGATATTTTTTCCATTTACAGACCAATTAGTAAAAAAGAATACAAAGAGAATATCGCTAATTTGGAAACATCACCGTACGATTATTTAATTGAAAAGTATGAAATCATAAAATCATTATTGGGCGTTGAAAAACGGATTAGAGTAAATGATTTTATAGCAATTTCAACTGCTTTAGAAAAAAAAGAGGATTGGGAAGAATTAGAAAAACTAGGTAAACTAGCCCGTAATGTTTACCCAGCTCACATGCTAGGTAATTATTATTTAGGGACTGCCTACGAAAATAAGGGCGAACCTAAAAAGGCTATGCGTGCTTACCAGAATGGATTTTTGTTAGAAGAAATTTCCTTTTTGTCCAAAGATATAATGTTAGAAAAGGCAGAACGGATTAAGCAAGATTTTGGATATTAGGCAATAATAATTTTTAGCTTACTAATTCAATTTTTTTTACAAATAAGTGATATTGGATTACAAACAAAGGCAGTACATTTAAAGTGCTGCCTTTGTTTGTAATTGGCTTCCGTTGTTTAATCATATCATGTAGCAACCTAACCAATTGTTTCTATATTACATGGTGGTAAAAACTAAATTTGTCACCTTTAGTTAACAACACAAACATTATTGTACTGGTTTTGATTTTTAATTACTTTAATTAGAATTCTAATTTTTATGCCTGCACAAGAAATAATACACGACTAGCTATTGTATTATTTTAAGTGTAAAGAGAAAAAGTATTGTTTTAAACGGATAATTTAATATTGAAATCAGCATAGTACACTATTCAAGTAAAATTTATGAAAAAACAAATTACCCTCTTCTTTGTATTTCTGCTATTATCAACACAGCTCTTATTTTCTCAAATAAATAAAAAAGCAAGCAGCATACAAGTAGGAAAACCATTGCAGCTTACTTATCAGGCTTCAAAAAATAAGACGAATATTTTTGATTTAGTAGTTTCCACCAAAGCGGCATATGCTAACCTAACTCTTGTTTCCGAAGGTCAAGTTTTAATTGATCATTTGGATATCCCCAAGCCAGGCAAACATGTGTTTAAGTTAGTGGCTACTTTCAAAAATCCGGGAGACAAACAGCTTGAACTTAGTGTAACAGGAGGAGACATTGTGTTAGAAACACTAAAAATTACTCCTATAAATGCTCCGCAATTACCTAAATTTAATGATATTTCAACAAAAGCGGGATTGGATAGGGTAAACTCTATCAAATATGGTGGTCCTACCATTGCCGATGTAAACAATGATGGTTATTATGATTTCATTGTAAACAACCATAACGAAGAAACCAATAAATTATACTGGAATAATGGAGATGGTACAGTAACCAAAGACCAAAAAAAACTATCCAAATGGTACCGACATGATTTACACGGATCGAGTGCCGCAGATTTTGACAATGATGGCGATTTGGATATTCTTTTATCGCAAGGTGGGGGTAATGGAACCAGCCCTTCCTTACCTACATTTTATCGAAACGATAACGGAATATTGATTTTAGCTACTCAGGATCTTGAAATTACCAAAGGTGCACGTGGTAGAGCGGTGCGTTGGAGTGATATGGATAAAGACGGGGATTTAGATTTGATTCTTATTAATGCCCGAAGCATAAAAAAAGATGAACTGCCACAACATTTATTTTATCGCAATAAAGGGAATGGTACTTTTGAAGATGTTCGCGTGGAAGGAATAGAAAATTTTAACGCCGAACGTATTTTAGTTACCGACTTTAATAATGATCAAATTGATGATGTTGTATTGTATGCATCGTATACAGGTGTAACAATTTGGCAAGGGAATGGCGATTTTAGCTTTACTGATATTACTTCGCAAATAGGAACTGATATTGCCAATGCTAAATTTATTACTGGAGCCGCGGACATTGATATTGATAATGATGGTGACTTGGATTTGTATTTATCACGTGGTTTAGTTTTTGGAACGGGTGCAAAACCTTCTCTTGATTTTAATCCTATTAAAAATAAAATGGATATCAAATTAAAAGGAGTCAAAGGCGTTACCGAAATGAATTTTACCGCTGAAAATAACCTTGAATTTAGCGACCTGCGTTTAGGTCGAAGAAGGTTTCACGATCCATATCCTATTTTTTTAGGTAAAAATAAAGTAAAACATGTGGTAAAAGATAAAACGGTATTTGAAATAGCTAAATCTAATGCTCAGGGATGGCCAAAAGATATGAGTGCTAATGGTATTTATATTGGGAATACTAAAGGCAACCAATGGAGGTTAGCATTAGTGCGAAATGATTATATTTTTTGGAATTTTGGATTTAGTATTGCCGGTATTTCCAGTGTTGATCCAAAATTTGAACTCCAAAACCGAAATGTAGATGACTTATTACTTTTGAACGAAAATGGAGCTTTTAAAGAGGTTTCAGATGATTGGAACGTTCAAAAAGGAGGGAATCACCAAGGCGTGACTACCAGTGATTTTAATAATGATGGGTTACAGGATTTATTTATTTACCGCTGGGGCGATTTAAAATCCAGACCATCAGACTACTTGCTTTTAAATACAGGAAAAGATTTTGTGCTATCAACCAATCACTTTGCTAATGATCCCAATGATGAAGGGCATGGCGATATGGGACAAGCCTTTGATTTTGATTTGGATGGTGATATTGATCTGCTAAATGGAAGTGACGATGAGGGCATGTGGTATTTGTATGAAAACACAACCAAACCAACCCATAATTTTGCTTTGGTACGCGTTAACTATTCGCCTAAATCAAATATTGATCCTATGGCAGCAATGGTTATCCTTGAAACGTACACAAAAACTTATAAAAAACGTGTGGGTTCAGCCGGCGAAGTCTTTTCGCAAAGTTTGTTAAACACCGTGCATTTTGGTTTGGGTAACGAAACTGAAATAAAAAATATTAAGGTAATTTGGCGAAATGGCGAAACTGTAGCTTTTAATAGTAAGAAGGCGAATCAGGTATTCAATACCGATAATTTAGATCCCACAGCGCTACTCATTACGCCTTCAAATGAAGATATACGTGTAAACACTAGCATTCCGTTAACCGTAAAAGCAGCCTCAAAAAACGAAAATGCTACAGTAACATGGAGCTCCAATAAACCTTCAGTGGCTAGTGTAGATAGTAAAGGTGTGGTTACAGCGCATAAATCAGGTGAAAAAGTAACTATTACTGCAAAAAGCAAGGCGAATACAATTGCTACCACTGCTCAATTAAAAACAGTTAAGTTTTACCCGATAGCGATTGAATCGGTGCAATTTAAAAATGCGCCTGAAATGTTAGTTGCAGGAGAAAACCTGCAATTACAAACAACTGTGGTTCCAAAATACACCGATAACAAAAAATTAGTTTGGAAAAGTAGCGACCCAGCTATAGCTATGGTTAATGAGGGGCTTATAACTGCCAATAAAGCTGGAAAAGTATTTATTTCCGCTACTGCAGAAGGGAATCAGGCCATTACTACAAAATTTGAATTAATAGTTACGCCTTACGTTGCGCCACATATTGTTTATGATGATGAAGCGAAGTATAAAAGTATCAATAAGGATGAAGCCCTAAAAATTACTGTAGATTATCACGCAGGTTCAAGGCGTAAAGTAATTAAAGGAGATCACGGAGGGATCAAATTTTGGTTTCGTGAATTTACTGCGGACTGGAAGTTTTTAAGAAACGTAACTACCGTAAATGCCGAACCGTTAAATACAACCGAAGGAAAGGTTACAGCAACGTTATCGTTAAAAGACTATAAACCTTCTGCTGAATTAGATAAGGGTAATTTCTACTTAATAAACGTATCTTTTGTAGCCAGCGATGGTAAAACTTATGATAAAACTATTTATCCTATTGAGTTGAAATAGTGATATTCTAGTTTTCATTATCAAACAAAAAAGACTGCCCATGGGCAGTCTTTTTTTAGTTAAAACCTAAAAAGAGGTTTGTCTATTTTTAGTTGAAAAGACTATTAAGGATGTCGTCAACTTGTGCTTTACGATCAGCTTTTAATTTTTCATCAATTTGCTCTAAAGCCAATTTGTATTTTTCTAATACTTTTTCAGTACTTAATTTATCTAATGGAATTTTGTTTCCATCGCTTTTGATTAATTTAAATTTATGATCTTCCTGAGTTGTTGATCTTGCATCTACCGAGCGTTCTAAAACAACTACTCCGCCTTTAATAACAATTCCAATGCCTTTTTCGTCAGCAGTAACTTTATCAGTTTGTTCAGCTACTCTTTCGGCCAAAACAAAAGTTTTAGAATAATCTTCGCTTAATTGGCTCCAGTCTAATTGAGCAAAAATTCCTTGTGTAGCGAATAGTAATAATGAGGCAATGATAAATTTTTTCATAATATGAGGTTAAATTGAATTAGATTTTTTAGTAAACGTTCAAATACTGTGCCTTATTTTAAAAGCGGTTTACAAATTACTAAAAAAATTAAATTTTGTTCCTAAAAATTTGAGTTAGATGAGTTGCTATTTGTTGAAACTTCCAATTAAGTCGATCAGTTGATTGGTGGCTTCTTCTTGTAAGAAATGATTTTTACTTAATACATGAATGTGTGTAGCGTCAATAGACAAATCTTTTGCAACTCTTTGATTTTGCTTTTTCCAAAGTAAAATTTCATCATCCTCTCCCCAAATAACTTGTACGGGTACGGATAAACTTTTTAATACTGCTTCGTAATTAGGAATTGACTTGGTGTTTGTGGTAAAAAACTTATATAATGCATCGGTTTTACCTATTCGTAAGGGTCGGATGTAGCCTTCCGTTTCTGCCTTGCTCATCGGGTGATCGTTTGTGCCATTTTTAAATAATTTTTTAATCATCATATTTGTTTTGGTGCGGTAACCCCACATCACAATTTTACCGATAATACCTTTTTTTATTTGTAATGGCGGGCAAAAACCTTCGGTATATATAATGGTATTTAAAATGTTGAGGTGCGTAATTTTTGAAGGTGCCATTTTTAACATTTCCCAGGTCCACAATCCGCCTGCATCATGCATTACATGAGGCCATTTGGCAATACCCAAGTGTTCCATAAGTCCCAAAATTCGTTTAGCATGTTGCGTTTTGTCATAAACTCCATAGCCTTTGGGGTGAGCGCTATTTCCAAAACCTAACATATCAGGCACTATAACGCGGTAGCCTTTTGCAACCAGTGGATCAATCATTTTTCGGTACAACCAACCAGAAGTGGGTACACCGTGCAACAAAAGTAAGGGCTGTCCCGATCCTTTATCAATATAGGCAATATCACCATCGGGTGATGTCCATTTTTTTTGCGCTTTTGTAAATTCCGCGTAAGTTATTTCATTGGGCTTTGTTTCTACTTGATAGGGTTTGCAACTCATAAGGCAAACTATAAACAGGATGAATAGCGTTATTTTATACATATTATTTTTTTATAAATGTACTAAGAAAACAACAAGTAAAATGACCCAAATATTATTTATAGTGTTCTAAAAGCATTTTATGCCCATCAAAAGTAGCATAGGTAAAATGATCGCACCAATCACCTAGGTTGGTATATAGTGAATTATCAGGAAGATTAATTTGCATAGGCAAGTGTCGGTGACCAAACACAAAATGATCACGATGCTTTTGTGTTAGTTTGCGTTTGCAATACTGTACCAACCATTCATTTTCTTCACCTAAAAATTTAACATCATCATCGCCTGAAATCATTTTATTACCGCGGGAAAGTCGGGATGCAAAACGCACACCAATGTCGGGATGTAACCAGCCAAAAAACCATTTTGCCACAGGGTTGGTAAACACTTTTTTCATGCGTTTGAATCCATTGTCATTAGGTCCTAGTCCATCGCCATGTCCTATGAAAAAAAGTTTTCCTGCCAGGGTAAATTCTTTTGGATTGTGGTAAACGGGAATGTTGAGTTCATCCTCGAAATAGCCGTTCATCCATAAATCGTGATTGCCTACAAAAAAATGAATGGGAATACCAGAATCTGAAATTTCGGCTAGTTTACCTAAAATTCGCACAAATCCTTTGGGAACTACAGTTTTATATTCAAACCAAAAATCAAATAGATCCCCAAGTAAAAAAATAGCTGCGGCATCTGTTTTTACCTGATCCAACCAACGTAAAAATTTAGCTTCCTTTTGTTTGCTGATGGCAGCAGTGGGAGCACCTAAATGATTGTCTGAGGAAAAGTATATTTTTTTTCCGTTAGGGATATTAATATTCATTTGACGAAGTTACTCTTTTTTAAAAATTGCGTTAAGGATTGAAGCGGCATCCTTTTTTGTTTCCTTTTTTCAGGAAACAAAAAAGATATAGCGTAAAGCCTGACCCGTTAGGGTAACGCCCAAAAACTACAAATTATCACTAGCATACCACTCAGCAAATGAGGTGTCGGTTTCTTGTAGTTTTAAAGCGAATAATTTAATATGGGTAGGAAGTTTAGCGCTAATTTTTTTAGCAAAATCAATCACCATATTTTCACTAGTTGGTTGATAATCAACTAAAATAGTATTGTGACCTCTTTTAATAAGCTCATTGGCTAACTCTAAATGGGGAGTGTTTTTATTAAATACGGTGGCGTGATCAAATAGATCCACAATTTCGTGATTTACTATTTTTTTTAAATCTCCAAAGTCAATCACCATTCCGTTTTTAACATGATTTGGATCGGTAATAGGTTGTCCAATAACGGTTACATTTAATTTATAACTATGTCCATGTACGTTTTTGCATTTGCCATCATAACCGTGTAAGGCATGGCCAGTTTCAAAATTAAATTGTTTGGTGATTCGGATATTACTCATAATCTTCGACTTCTAATGCGATTAACAATGTAAATTATAAGCAAAACTAAAACAAAAGCAGGAAATAATTTACCACTTGATAAGGTATTTAAAAAATCGATCATTTTTAATTATTTTAAAGGAAGTCTTTTAACAGCTCAAGCGCTTGGGCGCTATTGTTTTTAGGAACAAAAACATCTTGTAAGCCCTTTATTGAAGTTCCGAAACCAGCCAATCTACTTGATTCGCTTTCATCTTTTACTATAAATGGAATATTATTTTCTTTCAAACTTTCTAAAAAAGGCTGTACAACGATAAAATTATCTGTAAAAATTTTTATGTAATCGGAGTTATCCATACTAATTATGACGTTATGGTTTGGAAGACCTAACAATTTAGGGTTTAAGTTTTGCTACCGCTTACGCTTATTCACAAAATAAACAACGACTAAAACAATTGCAAGCACAAGGAAAAGTCCATTTCCGGCTAAAAAGTTCATAAATTCCATACGACTATTATTTTTTAAATTTTTGAAGTGCTTTTTGTGTTTCTTGCGAAAGTACAAGTGTACCAGAAAGCTTAGCACGCTCTTTTAATAAGGTATCCCAATGCTCGGTGCCTTTCCAAAGGCTTTCTTTTAACGCTGACATTGCGTTTGGATTGTATGTGGCTAATTTTTCTAGCAATTCATACAAGGATTTGTCCATTTCCTTGGTGTTTTCGAATACTTGAGCAAACAAGCCTTTGTCTTTTGCCCAATAGGCATTTTGCCAATGGGTGGCATCAATACTTAATTGACCAGTAGCAGCAACACCTATTTTTCGGCTTAAGGTAGGTTCAATAACAAATGGGCCAATGCCAATACTAATTTCGCTTAATTTTACCGAAGCATTTTCGGTAGCAAAAACATAATCGCAGGCACCAATTATGCCTACGCCCCCTCCCACAGCTTTGCCTTGTACTCGGGCAACCACAAATTTAGAGCAGGTTCTAATCGCATTTATAATATTAGCAAATCCCATAAAAAAGGCTTCACCTTGTGTTTCATTTTCAATAGCAATTAATTCGTTTAAGGCTGCTCCGGCACAAAAAGCCTTTTCACCTTCGGACTGAATTAAAATTACTTTTGTGTTTTTATCTTCGCTTAATTCATGGATACCTTTAGCAATACGCTGTAATAATTCGCCTGGAAGGGAATTACTCAAAGGGTGTCCAAAAGTAACGCTTCCTATTCCATTTGCTGTTGTTACGTACAAACTGCCATTTTTGGTTGTAGCCATAAGTGAGAAATTTATTGTATTAACAAAGTAAAACAAAAATTAAGAGCTACAACCAATAATTGAAGTTTAAATAATTAACAGCTTGCTACTAAAACTTTGCTTGAGCTTTGTCAAATCCAAAACGTAGTAGTTTTAAAATGTATGGCAAAACTGTGTTTCAGTTTTAAATCGTTTTAATA
>NZ_AFPB01000116.1 GCF_000218485.1 Aquimarina agarivorans
GAACATCCACGAAATCAAAAACAAACTATCTACCCAAATGGTACTGCAGCATTACGGATTAGAAATCAAAAACAACCATGTGCATTGTCCTTTTCATGCGGATAAAACCCCAAGCATGCGCGTGTATACAGACACTAATATGGTATTTTGTTTTAGTGGTAAGTGCGATCATGGTAATAAAGTGATCGATGTGATAGATTTTGTGATGCTGAAAGAAAGCTGTAGTAAACATCAAGCCATTTTAAAATGTAAAGAATTACTAGGAGTCACAACCACACAAACCACTAGTGAAATCTTCCATTTATTAAAAGCACAACTCAAAAGAAGTAAGAAAGCATTGCACTATTTAGAAAGTAGAGGATTAAAAGACCTCAATGAGGTTGGTAGCAACCACAGAAACGGAGGCAATCAAGTCGCCTATTTGTTACCTCATTTGAAAAACTGTGTCGTGTTCCCATTAAAAAATGCTGAAAACGAAATCGTCAGTTTATATGGAAGAAGTTTTTCCAGCACCGTAAAAGGCTGTCATTATTACCTAACCGATCGTAAAGGCTT
>NZ_AFPB01000115.1 GCF_000218485.1 Aquimarina agarivorans
AAAATCTACTATGGAAAAATATGGGCAAGTAAAATCTTGGGGAGAAATCTGGGCAGATAAGATGGTTAAAAAGTGGACTAAAGAGTTAAAACAATTTCATCTAAAAGGGAGTTACAAGAAAAAGACTTCAATAACAAAAAATGATTTTCCTAAATATCTTAATAGATATGATGATGCATATGGTGACGTTATTCAACACTTAATAGATAATGATCTAGACAGAGCATTGAGAGCCGCAGCCCCTACTTGGGCTAGTTTACCTGATGCTGTAAATGGCCAAGAAGATACCCAATACACTACAGATGATGCCAAAAAGAAATTCAGAGAGTTTTTATTACAAGAAATAAATGGCGAAACCGATTTATATTTAGAAGAAGGTTTCTTAAAGAAATTAGGGTATAAATGTTGTGAAAATCAAAATAGTGCAATTACAGGAACTTCTCCAGAAGGTAAGGAGCCAATAGATTTACGCCCTACTATACCTTGGCATTCACAATTTTCAGCAGATACTTGGGGATGGAAAGGTAGACAAAATGTAAGGTGTTATGATACTTCACTTTTGATTTTACAAAAATTTGTAGGATTAAAAGCGGGAGGAACTAGAGGAAATCAAAATACAACGGTAGAGGGTACAACTTTGTTAGGTTCGTCAAATGTTATTCAAATAGCATTGGAGGTAAGCGAAAGTGAAACCATAAATCCAATCGAATCTAATTTTCAAAAGGGAATAGATTATTTAGATCAAGAATTAGAAAAGGGAAACCCTATTATTGTTGGGGTTAGGCACACTTTTTTCAAATACAAAAAGGGTAGTACAGAGAAAAAACATAAAAAGAATGAACAGAATTATGATAAATCGACAGATCATTTTGTTATTGTAGTTGGTCGTGGTTATGAGGATGGAAAACGATATTTTCTGTTTTATGAAGTAGGGACAATTCATTCAGATAAGGGGCAACATGATAAGAATAGATTGTATGTAAATTCCGATAATAAGATAACAGGGATACCACAACATAATTTAGGAAATACATATACAATCACTCAAATAAGAGGAAACAAAACCAATGGAAATTTTAAATAAAATAAAAGTCTATATTCTTTTCTCGTTGTTGTTTGCAACACTGACGGCATGCAAGAATAAAGCAGTCTATGAAAAAACAAATAGCGGTCAATTAGTTGAAATTTTGCCAACTGAATTAGTCAATAAGACATGGGTAATTTATGGAGGTCAAGACGAAAGCTATGACGTTTTATTTAAACGCTTTAATTCAAAAACTTATCCTTTTTATGTAAAAACAGGTGATAGTTCATTCTTTATGGTTGAGGGGGATATAGAAACTTATTTGCTCGAACTAAAATCAAATAAGATTGTAAAAGTAAACGATAGTTATAAAATGTATTTGAATTCACAATTTGTAGATTTTATAACATTAACTTGGAAAGAAAAAAAAAGGGGAATTATTTCTGTAGAATATACTTATAAAGTGCTTCCTGAGAGTATATCTGATTCAGTATTTACAGTTGATTATGTAAATAAAGACTTTATAACAGAAGGGAACTTTCCTAAACTTAAAGAGCAAAAAAAGAAAGCTGAATCGGAAATATTTATAGAGGAAGAAACAACTGAAGGTATCGGCAGTTATGAGTATTTGAAAGACTTACCAATACAAGGTTGGTTTTATTGTGAAGATTCTAAAGAAAAAGGGAATTATGAAGTTGGTATCAGTTTTCTTGATGAAGAACATGTAATTCATAATAAAGATGGTAGTGTTTTAAAGAACATGCCCAACCATATAGAAATAGATTTGAATAATGCTTTACGAATTGCCTGCTCCGTAAAGAAAATAAAGGCCTCTTCTAATAAGTATGTCTTATTTTACGAACATAGAATTAATCATACAATGACTTTGTATATTCCTTTTTACAAAGATGCTCAGTACTATTCTTCAAATCACCCAATTGCTGAAATAGATATTTTAGATGATAATACTATTAAAAGAAAGTGGATAGGTTTTTATAATCGTCGTACTAAAAAAGTTGAAAACTATGCTAAGAAATATGGATGGGAAAAAGGATGTAATAATATTTTAAAGAGAATTAAAGATGGTAGTTTAGTTAATTCTGCACTTTAAGAAACCA
>NZ_AFPB01000114.1 GCF_000218485.1 Aquimarina agarivorans
CACGGTGTATAAAACATAGCTAATAAGTGCTTAACCGAAAGGTTTGTGTATATTTAGAAAGTCCGCCAAATTTTTAATTTGGCTTTTAAAATGATAAAAATTAAAAACAAAATATAAAAATTCGGCTCTGTGTTAATCCGAAAAGTTAGTGTCTTTTTAAACGCTACGTTCCATACACTGAGCCGTTAGGCAACATTAACACAACTCAACTTTAAATAGAAATGGGAAACCTTAAAGTAAAAAAATTATAAAGGAGACGGTTACAAAGTTTATGTAAACAGAGAAACTAGAGTTTTGACAGCAACTGTTTCTTATAAAAGATCTGATGGAACGGTGCAACAAATGAGTACATCTGTAAATATTATTCATCCAGGGGTTGCTATTTATATTGCATTTCCTGATTATAAAGCTGATCCCGAAATAGAGATTCCTCTACCGAAAGGAAAAACATATAAAGTCCCAAAAATACCAACTGGACATGCTGGTGTATTATTAATAGAAAATAATGGAGTTACTTCTTATTATGAATTTGGAAGATATCCACATTCTTGGGATAAAACAAAAGGTTATGTGCGAAAGAAAACTATACCTAACGTCGAATGGGAAGGAAAAGGATTAATCAAAATTTCAGAACTTAATAAAGTATTAAAAAAGATATCAAACCAATCTGGGCATAACGGAAATATAACTGGAGCATATATTGAAACAAAAAATGTTAATGAAATGATTTTATATGCTGAAAAAAAACATATCGAAAGTGTTCCAGATGATATAAATGACCCTGATTTACATAAAAATCACGCAAAAGACTTTGAAAATATAGATTCAGAATATGATGTTGATAGAGACGAATATAATTTATTAAGGAATAATTGCGGTACTTTTGCAATGGATGTCATAAAAGCAGACGAAAATATAAAAGCACCTTGGTTTGTAATAGATACTTCTCCTAATGAAATTGTAAAAGAGTTTTTTGATGAAGGTCATAAAAAAGTGATATATGATTCAAAAACAAAGACAACGAAAATTGAATGATAATATGAAAAAAATAAATTTATATTTTGGGGTCTTTTGTTTAGTTTGTTTATTAATAACACCTATAATATTTTCAAATAGCACTTTAAGACTATTCTGGTTATACCCAGAAAAATACGATATTGAAATTATTAAAAATATCGCATACACAACTTCTGCTATTTTTTTCCATTATTTTTTACTTACGAAATGATAATACGAAAAAAGTAAACTCAAATTCATCTAAAGTCTTGAAAATTAGTTTATTTTTATTTATTGTCGAATTAATTTGTTTAATTATCTATATTTATCTTCTTAGTAGAGCAGTACATGCATAACATTGCCTAACAATGGGTATATTGCATAGCTTCCTAACGTCAGCTACGACAACATACCCGAGACGTT
>NZ_AFPB01000113.1 GCF_000218485.1 Aquimarina agarivorans
TTGTGTAGCGTTTTTATTCAAATTCAAATTCAAGTGCTTGCTTATTTATGGTAGTTCCTTTGTAATATCCGTCATAATTAAGAATCTGTCTTTTAATCTGTGTTTCAGGATCTGTTACTTCACGGAAGTACTTTTTATTAGTTGGAAGATCGATAATATATTCTTCAAAATTTATCCATCTTGATAGATACGTTTCAACAATTTTTTCAATTGAAACGTTTTTATATTCTTCATACTTTTTCATTATCACACTAACAACAGCAAATTTTCCGTATCTTAATGCGTGACCAAAATTCACTATTCCATCTTTGTTGTTAGTTTCTTTTCTAAATTTTCCTTGTACATTATTAAGTTCTGAGTAAACCTGATATGCAAAAACATATTCTTTGCCTTTACTAGAGTTGTTTAGAGTGTTGTCAAAGTTTGATTTTTTGAAAAGAGTTTTAGTACCTCTCGATCTTGCTTGGGAAGGTTGCCCATTATTGGCAAGAATCAGTCGTAACATTAACTCTCTATCGATAATTTGATTTCTTTTAATGTAATTATGCCTTAGACCTTCTCCAAATTCACCTGCCTTTCTTTGATAGAATAATCCAAACTCTTTAAAAATCAATTCTTGAAGTTCTAATTGAACTTTGTCATTTGATCTTCTGTCTGCTTCTGAAACAGCAGTTTGTTGGTTTGTCGCTTTAGATATGGCTTCTATAAGGCCTAATTTACTACCATTAGACTCATTGCTTTCCTCTGAAAATGTAATTACTTTTAGAAGTACTTCCTTTTTGTCAAAAATATCTTTATCCAATTTCCCATCTAATACATCCTGATATAAAAGACTTAAAGTATAGGCAGTCTGACCTCCATTAATAATCTGTGGGTTTTTTAGTATTAATTGACCAACTCCAATTTTTCCAATTTTCTTGTTAAGGTTTGTTTCGTCAGAAAGTGCAGTAATACCATTGTTAAATAAAGCAAATTCATTAGTTTTTTTTGAAACAATAGTATTTGCTATTTCAGCGTTAACAGTCCCTTTTGCCATATCCAAATAACTCCTTGGATTGTATTTAAGAATTGAATTCTTATACTTGTGAAGTGTTTTAGCAATTTCAATGGTTGGTACAAAAAGAACAGAAATTTCACAATCTTTAAATTCTGTTTCTACTGAATAACTTATGTCTTCCGAGTTTTTATCTTCTAAGTTTAGGAATATTGAAAGTTCAGAAGAATTATAGAATGTACCTGAAACAATAGGAAAGATTAGTTCATTATAACACTTATTGTAATTGAATTCAGAAACTCTATTTCCATCTGCCAGCTTTTTCAATTTGTTTTGAGATACATCTTTGGTGTTAGCCATAATTACAATCTCGTACTTATACCGCCCCATATCTGGTATATTCTGAAATTCTTGGATTAATTTTTGAATTTTGCTATTGTATTTAACTCCGTGCTCATATTCCGTTTGTCCTTCTGTAACACGGTCAATATCCATATTTATTAATTCCTCATATTTTATTTCACGACTTTGAAAGTTTTCTGAATTCGTTCTGAATTTTGCTTGAAGAAAGTAAATAATCTTATTTTCGTCATCAATATAATATCCGTCTATTCCAGCATCATTAGGTCCGTCTGTAACATACTTTTCACGTTCCTCAAATGATAGTAAACCAAATTTCACCTTTAAAAAAAGGTGAACAAATGCTCTAGATCTAGCATCATTTAATTTGTTAAAATCAGATTCAAGAGGATGATAAAACTTATAGCCCTCTGGAGCTTCTTTTCTTAAAACATCTAAAATATTGATGAAAGTATTGTATTTACTCATATTGTTTTTTAATGCTACACAACGTTAAGTATAAGAAATCGTAGGGCAGGTGATAAGCACTTTCGTTTCGGTTTATTACTTAGCTAAATATAAATATTTTGCTTTTATCTTTTCTATTTTAAACGCCAAATTTTATATTTAGCGGACTTTGTAAATATTCACAGAACTTTCGATTTAGCACAAACGCCCTATGTTTTTTATACCGTG
>NZ_AFPB01000112.1 GCF_000218485.1 Aquimarina agarivorans
AACGTTCAGTATAAGAAACGTAGGGCAGGTGATAAGCGTTACGTTTCGGATTGGTACTAAGCCAAATATAAATATTTTGCTTTTATCTTTTTTGTTGAAAATGCCAAATTTTATATTTGGCGACTTTGTAAATAAATATAGTCCTTTCGATTAAGCCTAAATCGCCCTATGTTTTTTATACATTGTTAGGTGCTTTTTTTCTTTTCCATCCGTATATCAGTGCACAAATTATTAAATTATATGGAACCATAAAAAAGATATAAGACATTATCAGTTTTAATGGCCATCCAACTCCAAAACTTCCATTATAAATTTTTTCGATAGTTTTTTTGTCTTCTATATTTAGCTCTCTTGTCCAGCGTTCGGAATCACTCATTCCCCGAGTATCAAACCCGTATAATTTATAGATAATTTCCTCAGATAAATCGTCAGACCAATAAACAGAAATGATAGATAAAATAAAGGTTAAAATAATAGACAAAAAAAGTAAAGTCAAGTAATTGTTTTTCTTGATCTTTTTCCCAATTATAAAGGGTGTAATAAAGATTAATAAATAAGAAAGTAATGTGAAAATTAAAAATATTGTCTCAACTGTGCTTGCTCTCATTTATTTTTAGATTTTTATAAGTAGGATAAATGATTAACGGACTAAAGTCAACTTTCCAAAAGTCTAACTCAAAAAGCTTTTCATTATTATCACAAGTTAACTCTATATCAACTAATACTCCGTTTTTATCAATGTATTCTGCAGATATTATTTGTCTTTTTCGAGCTTGACAGTTTTTTAAGTCAAATGATATTGAACCCATTCCGCCATCATTTAGGTCTCTCACTATTCGAGGAATTTCAAATTGACCATTGGTTAGTCTTTTTAATAATTCAAGTTCTACTGATTTTAGTGGTCTCATTTGCAATTGCACCTAA
>NZ_AFPB01000111.1 GCF_000218485.1 Aquimarina agarivorans
TTGTGGGCAGTGTTTTATTCTTTCTTACATTTAATCAAATACATTGGCTGATTTTCGTCCACTTCTGTGATTTCAAAAAGTCCGTATTTCTCAAATTCTATTTTGACCGATTCATTGTCGTAATAAAATATTTTTGCTCCTTTATGAATTTCGTAACGGTCTTTACTTATTAATTCACCTTGTCCATATTGTGGTGCATTTATTGTTATAGCAGTAAAAACCATAAATCCATTTTCAGTCAGTTGGTTGTAGCAGTTTTGGATTAACTTCTTTCTACCTTCACTATTTAATAAGTGAATAAGTCCATAGCAGAAAATTCCGTCATACTTTTTGTTATCAAAAGGCATTTCAGTTACCGAACCGTGAAAAATATTCATATCACTACCGTAATGTTTTCTTGCGAGTTCAATAGCTGTTTTTGAAATTTCAATTCCGCTAACATTTATACCACTTTCGATAAATGGTTGTGCATTCCGTCCATATCCAATTCCTGGAATTAAAATGTTCTTTATAGTATTTTCTACAAAGAAATTCTTTGTGAATTTAGCAGATTGTGAAGGGTTCATTCCCCACAATTCTTGCTTATCATTAAAAGCTGTTTCCCAAAATTCTGTCATATTTATACACAAATTTTATCTTTAAATAATTCACATTTAATTCCTTTACTTTTAAGATATTGAATTATTGATTTTCGGTCAATTGCTTTTCCTTCAATTCTTAAAATGGAATGACCACAAGGATATGGTTTGTTAAAATCCTCCAAGTCGAAATTGATTTTTAGAGTTGGAAAACTTTTCTCTAAGAGTTTCAGTATTTCTTGTGAGAGACACACTGATTTTACATTAGTTATAAATACTTCAACCATATTAAAAGCTCTCTTGTGTAAGTTCATTATTAATAACTGCCCCTGAAATGTTACCACTAGAAACTGCTATGGCAACAGAACGCATCATTGTACTGTTGTCACCACAAGCAAAAATTCCTTCTTCTGTGGTTTTTTGCATAAAATTTACTTTAACGTGTCCGTTTTCTGTAAGTTCACAACTTAACTCTTTGGGGATATTTGAGTTTTGTTCAAAAGGAACAGAAGCGTAGGCACATTCAAAATTCTCTGTACATCCATCTTTGAACACGATTTTTTCTAATTGTCCATTTTGATGTTCTATTTCAGAAATTTCTTTTTCCACAATTTTTATATTGTACCGTTTTAATTTTTCGAGTTGATTTTCTTCAAAGTCTTTTGTTCCTGAAGTGATTATCGTTATTTCTTTTGTTAAATTATTTACTAAAGAAGCAAGGTGAAAAGCTCTTTCTCCATTCGCAATGATAGCTGTTTTCTTGTTTCTTATTTCATAACCGTGACAATATGGGCAATGAACGACAGATATTCCCCAACATTGAGAAAAACCATTTATATTTGGCATTAGGTCTTTAATTCCTGTAGCAATAACTAATTTTTTTGCTGTAAAAACATCACCTTTTGAAGTAGTGATTTCAAATCCGCTTTTACTTCTTTTTCCACTAATTGCAAGTCCATTATAAAACTTGACACTGTTGTATTTTGTTACTTGATTTTTGGCAATTTCAGATATTTCTTTTGGAGTACTTCCATCTTGAGTTAGAAAGTTATGGGAATGTGGTGTTTGCTTATTGCAAGGTTTACCGGCATCTATTATTAATGTATTTCTCAATGAACGTCCTAATGCCATTGCTGATGAAAGTCCAGCATAACTTCCACCTATTATGATTACTTCAAATTTTTTTTTCTCCATTTTGTTATTGTATTGGGCAAAGAGTGATAAAGGTTGTTGTATTGTAAGTACTAAACCTGATACTCCAAAAAGTTTTATGATTTCTCTTCTTGTCATTATTACAAACAATTTAGTGCGATATAGTCGCAATAGTGTTTTTGGCAAATATACAATCTCTTTGTATTATTGCAACAAATTCGCAATAATATATGAATCGAAGAAATACACCAACAAAAGAAGCTGTTTTAAATTTACTTTCAAATTCAAAAAAAGCATTGAGTCAGGATGCTATTGAAAAACAATTGGATATTAAAATAAACAGAGCTACTATATACAGAGTCTTGAATAGATTTTGTGAGGATGATTTAGTGCATAAAATTATTGCAGAAGACGGGAAACAGTACTTTGCCATATGTAAAAAATGTGAGAATCAACCAGAAATTATTCAGCATCATTTTCATTTTCGTTGTTTGACGTGTGACTCGATTGAGTGTTTACAAGTACCTGTTGTGTATAACGTTCCTAGTGGTTATGAAGTCCAAAACGCAAATTGTGTTCTAACTGGGCTTTGTAATGAATGTTCGTAGTTTTTTTGCATTGCCCACAACGTCTCAGTATATGAAAAGTAGCGCTGAAAAAAGGCGATAACTTTTCGGGTTATACTCAAGCCGAATTTCCAAATATACCCAAACCTTTGTATTAGCAATGACTTGCGCTATTTTTTATATACATTGTTGAACTAACCCTCCTTACCAGTCGTGAGCTTTTTACTACCTTGAAAGGTAAAA
>NZ_AFPB01000110.1 GCF_000218485.1 Aquimarina agarivorans
CAGAACCTATGTACAATGCCCCAAGGGACACTGTACATAGCTCTGTCGTTACAAGCAAGCGCTCAAAAAAACTTAAATTTATGGATAGTTGGGAATCAAGTAAAGTAGTCGAAGCGATTGAAAGGAAGCTAAAAGAAATAATCATTAAATGTATTGAAGAGCATGACGGCGAATGTGATTTCGAAAGAAAAGTCCGTCAATCGGTAAGTGAAAGAATGTATGATTTTGTTAGAAGCTCTTCTTCTTTCGACCTTAATGTTTTAAGAGATTATGAGTTAAAGAATTCAAGCTGTGATGTTAGTAGCGGTAACGATTGTGTTCTAGGTAAAATTGAACTAGAGTATCATGAAAAGCATGACCGATATAAATATGGCGAACCTGGATATAGAGGTAATGAAGATGGAGAAATTTGCCAATATCCTGACTATGCTGATAGATATTATCAATGGGAGGGTTTTCGTAAAAAGTGGATTGATATAACAGATAAAGTATGTGGAGATGATAGATACAATACAAATGGCTTTATGAATAATGCAGCTTTTGAACCTTTATGGGGTAACAATCGATCAGGAGGAGATACTTTTAGCACAAATCGACATAGAAATGGAGGAGATTTATGGGGTAATCCTCAAATCAGAAAACCTTTAGGTGGGTTTAAAAAAATATCGGCAAATGTTTTTAAATCTATCTACAACTTTACTCTAAATTTAAAGTCAGCAATAAATCATTATTTAAAACTTAATGAAGCTTTTAAAAATGAAGATGTTGAAACTATAGAAAAAATGATTCCTAAGGATAGCATTTCTCCTATTGAAGAACCTAAAGTTCAAATAAGTTTAGAAAAAGTTAATAAT
Organism: Aquimarina agarivorans; assembly: GCF_000218485.1. GTDB lineage: Bacteria > Bacteroidota > Bacteroidia > Flavobacteriales > Flavobacteriaceae > Aquimarina > Aquimarina agarivorans. Next base: position 855 of record NZ_AFPB01000110.1, read on the forward strand.
TGGAGTTATTTTTATAACAATGGACATATCGATCAAAGTGGAAGCATGACAAGAAAAGATTCCATGGTATATCTAAAAGATGTGGAACAAGTAAAACTTAACAATAGTTTAAAAAACGATAAAAAAATTAGGGCTGCTTATGAGAAGTTTATTCGTAAATAATACAATTATTTTTTTACTTCTATTTTTAGGATGTCGATCGCCACATCATGAAAAAATTGACCCTTCAAGATTCATTATAAAAATTCAAAAAAAACAAGAAATTGGGGTTTCAGAATATGCAGAAATAATATATAAACCAATTATTATGGATACTCTTAAACTAAAAAAAACAGATTACAGGGAAGTCTCATTAAGCTATAACATTGCAGATAAACAAACTTCAATAGAAGAGTTAGAACAAATACCAATGAATTACACATATCTATCTTTAAAAAATAAAGATTCTATTATTCCATTTCGAGTAAAAGTAGATAAGATAGGAGACTTCTTTATTGAAGGATATGTAAAAGACAGTATTGTTCTTAATGATTCAAATGGTGAACAAGCTAGAATTATAGTTGACAAAATAAAGGTCTGTGAAAAAATAAAAATAATTCCAAAATAGCCAGCTTGTAACACATAAAGCATTCGTCTTGCCGATAGGCCAGAGATGAATGCTTTATGTGTTGGCGGTAGTGTTTATGTCTATTTACCAATTATCCTTTTTCTATGTTTTATACCCCATTCAGCAATAGTATTAGTCAAATTTTTAAGTGTTGAGCCGTATTCTGTTATTTCGTATTCAACAGTTACAGGTTGAGTATCTAATACGTTTCTTATAATGAGTTGATTCATTTCTAATTCTTTTAATTCTCGACTTAACATTCTGCCTGATATTCCTTTTACCTCTCGTAATAATTCAGAATAACGCATTTTTTTATAGCAAAGGCAGGCGATAATCGATATTTTCCATTTACCATTTAGAATATCCATTACATCGTGAATTGCTAAAATGGTATGGCTACATTCTTTTATTGGTTCTATTTCTGGTTTCATAATAAGTTACTTAGTTACTCTAATGTTACTGTTATTTTTTGGAAGTAAGTTACAAAAAGTAACCTTTTCAGATTACTTTTGAATAATAATTTTAAAATGAAATAATAATGAAATTAATAGGCGATTTAAAATGGCGGTATGCTACAAAAAAATTTAGCAATAAAAAAGTAGCTAATGATGATTTAAAAAAAATAATAGAAGCAATAAATTTATCCGCGTCTTCCATTGGAATGCAAACGTACAGACTTTTTGTAATTGATAATCAATTATTAAAAAAAGAATTAGGCGAAGGTTCATTTAATTCTCAAATAGCTGAATCTTCACATCTTTTAGTTTTTGCTGCATTTGATTCTATTAATCAAGAGATTATCAATAATTATATTGAATTTGTTGCCAAGGAAAGAAAAACTCCAGTTAAAGATTTAATGGGTTTTAAGAAAACAATTAGCGATTATTTATTATCTAAGACTGATGAAGAAAATTTTATTTGGTCAGCAAAACAAGCTTACATTGGTTTAGGAACTGCATTAATTGCGGCGGCAACATTAAAAATTGATTCTACTCCAATGGAAGGCTTTGATGCAGATAAATTTGATGAATTATTAGGATTGAAAGAAAAAAAACTCAAAAGTGTAGTTATTTTAGCATTAGGGTATCGAGATGAAGAAAATGATTATTTGGCCAATCAGAAAAAAGTTAGACTACCAATAGAAGTTTTTTCAACAAAAGTGAGTTAACTGTGGATAAATGATAAGCTACTTGAACAAAATCGGGTAGCTTTTTTCACATTACCGCCAACGTTAAATATATGGTAAGTTGGGCAGAAAATAAGCGATTACTTTCGGTTTAGCCACAAGCCAAATCTTTTGCATTTTGTTTTAATTTTTCTCTTTTAATACCAAATCAAAAGATTTGGCGACTTTACAAAAGACAACAACCTTTCGGTTAAACACTAACCGCCCAATTTGCTATATATAGTG
>NZ_AFPB01000109.1 GCF_000218485.1 Aquimarina agarivorans
ACTCGGTATGGTGAAGACCAAATGATAATAAGGCACATCGAGTAGCTCCTGGCTACGCGCAGCGATCCATTGCTCGCGCTTGTGAGCCTGACACCGCGGACAATGACGATTGCGGCATGAATTGTATGATAAATGCAAGCCATTGCAGCAAGTACATTGATCGATATGTCCGCCCAGCTCTGCAGTGCGACAACGTCGGATAGCTTGTAGGGTTTTAAATGAGTCGCATAGCTATGACGCAGGGTGTGCGCTGTAAAATGCTTGGAAGTTTTTACTTTTGATCGACTCTCTTTGATCAACCATTGGATGGCTCTAGTTGTAATAGGATGTTCTTTACCATCTTTACTTACTTGTGAGGTAAACACATGTTGTTGCGGAGCATATTCTTGAAAATATGCCCTAAGCCCACGAATTAAATGAGCACTTAACGGCAGATAACGATCCCGATGACCTTTGCCTTTTCTAACAAAAACCGTCTTTCTCTCAAAATCTAAATCGGATAAACGTAAATTACACAGCTCGTAGGATCGCAAGCCACAACCATACAAGAGCCCTAACATCAATCGGTGACATAACACCATTTACAATTTTAA
>NZ_AFPB01000108.1 GCF_000218485.1 Aquimarina agarivorans
CAATGTGTAAAAAACATAGGGCGATTTAGGCTTAAATTGTAGGCTTGGGTTTCTTTATGAGGTCGCCAAATTTCCAATTTGGCATTTAGAAAAAATAAAAGCAAAATATGTAAATTTGGCTTAGTGAGAATTCGAAAGACAGTGCTTATCATCTGCCCTACGTTCCTTACACCAAACGTTAGCAATAAGCTTAAAACAAAAAAACTTTGACTAAAGACATCTTATACAGTAATCCTCTTGAATTTTATGATATTTTACTTAGAGGACCTTTATTAGAAATTTATACAGCAAGAAAAAACACAACGCTTAATCATTGGCAACAATATTCTAACCTATTAATTGATAAATTTGCTATCCACTCTTCCTCTTTTTTTCATTTATCAAGCGGAATAATTGAACATAAAAAGTCAGGAGAAAAACAGCGGATGAATGGTTATGATATTTTTACAGTAAATACTACTATTCGAGTTTTAATAGAAACATACATTGCTTTCAATCATATTTTTGTTGAGCCTGTTACTGAAGCTGAAAAACACCTTCGCTTCCTATTATGGAAACTAGATGGTTTATATCAAGAAAAGAAATACTTAATTGAAGTAACTGACTTCGAAGGAGCTGCTGAACGTTTAGAAGAAAAAAATGAAACCATTCAGAAAACTATCTTAGAAATTGAGAATGCAAAATTTTTAAAAGAAATTCCAAATCAATATCATCAAAAATTATTTGACCCTTCTAAAAACAAATCAAATTGGAGGTTTTTGATTGTGGATGGTAAGGTTAAAATACTTCAAATAATAGGCTTAGTAAAACATTGTTGTAAGACAAGAGCCTTTCTTAATACATATAAACATTCCTCAATTCACACACATTCTAACTTCCCTGCTGTCGAAGAATTCAGAAAAATTCGAGGTAAAATTATATCTGAGAATTACACAGACCCAATTACTAGACTAAGTATATACTTGACTTGCTTATTCATTTATGATATATGTAAAATTGACGAAAATGCTAATCAGAAATTAAATGAAATGGACTCAGGCTTTAAAAATTTTATTGAAGGAATGAGTAAAAGTATAAAAGCATCGGAATAGCCTATTGCTAA
>NZ_AFPB01000107.1 GCF_000218485.1 Aquimarina agarivorans
TCTCTATGCGCGCAGAATAAATAAATCCTGGTGTCCCTGTTGATACCGGGAAGCCCTGGGCCAACTTTTGGCGAAAATGAGACGTTGATCGGCACGTAAGAGGTTCCAACTTTCACCATAATGAAATAAGATCACTACCGGGCGTATTTTTTGAGTTATCGAGATTTTCAGGAGCTAAGGAAGCTAAAATGGAGAAAAAAATCACTGGATATACCACCGTTGATATATCCCAATGGCATCGTAAAGAACATTTTGAGGCATTTCAGTCAGTTGCTCAATGTACCTATAACCAGACCGTTCAGCTGGATATTACGGCCTTTTTAAAGACCGTAAAGAAAAATAAGCACAAGTTTTATCCGGCCTTTATTCACATTCTTGCCCGCCTGATGAATGCTCATCCGGAATTTCGTATGGCAATGAAAGACGGTGAGCTGGTGATATGGGATAGTGTTCACCCTTGTTACACCGTTTTCCATGAGCAAACTGAAACGTTTTCATCGCTCTGGAGTGAATACCACGACGATTTCCGGCAGTTTCTACACATATATTCGCAAGATGTGGCGTGTTACGGTGAAAACCTGGCCTATTTCCCTAAAGGGTTTATTGAGAATATGTTTTTCGTCTCAGCCAATCCCTGGGTGAGTTTCACCAGTTTTGATTTAAACGTGGCCAATATGGACAACTTCTTCGCCCCCGTTTTCACCATGGGCAAATATTATACGCAAGGCGACAAGGTGCTGATGCCGCTGGCGATTCAGGTTCATCATGCCGTTTGTGAATGGCTTCCATGTCGGCAGAATGCTTAATGAATTACAACAGTACTGCG
>NZ_AFPB01000106.1 GCF_000218485.1 Aquimarina agarivorans
CTATCGATAATTCAAGTAATGACAATCCAATAGGAAGTACTGTTACTCAAGATTTATTAGCAAATGATACGTTGTCAGATGGTACGATTCCGACACCTTTAGATATTACGTTAGCATTGACACCACCTGCTACTACTACTAATATAGTAACAGGTCCAAGTGGTAATGTCATAGGTTTTGAAGTTTCAGGTCAAGGAGTATGGTTGTACGATGAGTCAACTGGTGAAATTGATTTTATACCTGATGCAGGATTGATTGGTAATCCAGATTCAATTGTATATACAATAACAGACAATGACAATGGAGAAACAGCTAGTGCAAATGTATCTGTAGACTACCAAGAAGTTCCTTTTGCTGATGATGAATTGAGCACAGACAATACACAAGGAGATACGGTATTTGTTAATATTTTAGACGGAGATACAGATTTGGATGGAACTATCGATCCAACAAGTGTAGACTTAACGGTTCCAGATACTGCTACTAATGTGATTACTGATCTGAATGGAGATGTAATTGGATTTACAGTTCCAGGTGAAGGAGTTTGGTTCTATGATGAAACTACAGGTAACTTGAGTTTCGATCCAATAGATGGATTCACAGGTAACCCAACACCAATCACTTATGTGGTTAATGATAATGATGGTAATACTTCAAATATTGCTAATGTAGCAATAGAATATGTAGTTGAGCCACCAGTTCCTGTTGATGATTCAAGTACAAGTAATGATACAGGAAATCCAGTAACATTAAATGTATTAGCAAATGATACTCTATCAGATGGTAGTACACCAACACCGGCTGATATTATTTTTGATTTAGTTGTACCATCGACTGCAACAAATCCTATTGTTGGTTCAAATGGAAACACCATTGGCTTTACCGTTCCTGGCGAAGGTGATTGGATATATGATGAAACTACTGGTGAGATAACATTTGTACCAGAAGCAGGATTTACAAATGATCCAACACCAGTAGATTATAATATAACAGATGTAGATACAGGAGTAGTTTCTGCGACTCCAGCTTCAATTACTATTGATTATGAAATTGAATTGCCAGTAGCAGAAAATGATGCGAGTAATGATAATGCTACAGGTTCAACAGCTACGATTGATATTTTGGCTAACGATATGGATCCTGACGGGAATTTAGATCCTGAAAGTGTTAATCTGACTCCACCATCTATCGCTACAAATATCATAATGGACGCAGATGGTGATGTGATTGGTTTCGAAGTATCAGGCGAAGGAGTTTGGACTTATGATTCAAGTACTGAAGAATTGACTTTCGAGCCAGCTCCAGGGTTTGTGTTAGACCCAACACCAATAACTTATACAGTAGATGATAATGATGGTAATACATCAAACCCAGCAATAGTTGTAGTAGATTATATAGATGTTGCAGATTTATCATTAACAAAACGAGTGGTTGATGAAGCAGTTGATAGTGAGGTATTAGTAGGTTCAGAGATAACTTTTGAAATAAGAGTATTTAATGATGGTCCAGCAGATGCAACAGGAGTAAGGGTAAATGATTTATTGCCATCAGGATATGACTTTGTATTATATAGTTCTTCAGTAGGAACTTATGATGAATCTACAGGAGAGTGGATCGTAGGGAATCTTCCATCAGGAGGTTCAGAAAACTTATTGATTGATGTATTAGTAAACGCACCAACTAATACAGCTGGTGAATATTTTAATGTAGCCGAAGTAGTAAGTTCAGACATATTTGATATAGATTCGGTACCAAATAATAATGACGGAGATCAAAGTGAAGATGATGAGGATAGTACTTTTGTAATTCCAATTGTACCCATGGCCGATTTAGAATTAACAAAAGAAGTTGTGGACGGAGATGTAACACCTTTGATAGGTACAGAAGTTACTTTCAATATCACGATTACCAATAATGGACCAGAGCGAACAACAGGGGTTCAAGTAACAGATATGTTACCATCAGGATATGACTTTGTGTTGTTTAGTTCTTCAACAGGAAGTTATAATGAAGTTTCAGGAATTTGGAATGTAGGTAGTTTGGAAAGTGGAGATACAGAAACATTATTGATTGACGCGCTAGTATTAGCAACCGGAGAATATCGAAACATTGCTGAAGTAACAGCCTCGGATGTGTTGGATGTAGATTCAGTCGTAGGGAATAATGATTTATCAGAAGATGATCAAGATGACGCTGTTGTGACACCGATAGAATCCATTGCAGATTTATCATTAGAAAAAGTAGTAGTAGATAATGATGTAACTCCATTAGTAGGGGAGGAAATCACATTTAGACTTACAATTCGAAATGATGGTCCTGAAACGGCAACAGGAGTTGAAGTGACTGATTTATTACCTTCTGGATATGATTTCGAAACATTTAGTTCATCAACAGGAAGTTACAATGAAGTTTCAGGAATTTGGACTGTTGGTAATTTAGAAAGTGGAGACGTTGAAACATTATTGATAGATGTAACTGTTGAACCTAGTGGTGTATACTTAAATACATCAGAGGTTTCGGCATCAAATATTACGGATAGTGATTCTACACCAGGGAATGGAGATATAAATGAAGATGATTATGCAGAAGCATTAACAACTCCAATACAAAGTGTAGCTGATTTATCAATTACAAAAACAACTGTTGGGGGAGAAGTAAATGCCCAACCAGGGGATGAATTAAGGTTCCAAATTACAGTAAATAATGCAGGTCCAGACAATGCTACAAATGTTGAAGCAATGGATTTATTGCCTGTAGGGTTTGATTATGTACAGTTTAGCGCAACTTCAGGGAGTTACGATCCAATAACTGGTATATGGGTAGTAGATGATGTGCCAGCTAATGGTTCACAAACTATTTTTATTGATGTTATAGTTAAAGAGCCTACTAATACACCCAATGAATTTGTAAATAGTGCATTAATAACAGCAAGTGATCAAATAGATCCTAATAGTGACGTTAATAGCGATGCTAGTATGGATGATTTGGATGATGGTATTATTGATGACGATGAAGCTAGCTTCCCAATTTTGGTGGCAATTGCTGATTTAAGTTTAGTGAAATCTATTGACAATGAATCACCAAATGTAGGAGATGTAATTACATTTACACTTTCAATCGCTAATGCAGGGCCTGACACAGCTTCAGGAGTAGCTATACAAGATGTATTACCAATTGGATTTAGCCAAATTTCTGACGTCAGCAATTCGGGAACTGTTACTGATAATACAATAGATTGGACAAATTTAATAGTACCTCTAGCAGGTTTAGAGTTAACATACTCAGCAGTGGTAAATATGCCTACTTTGTCTGATAATGAGTATTTAAATATTGCTCAAATAACTTCAAGTAATGAATTTGATCCTAATTCTAGTCCAAATAACGATGATGGAGATCAAAGTGAGGATGATGAGGCTAGTTTTACTATTCCAACACCAACAATTGATTTAAGTTTAGTGAAATCAATTAGTGAAACTAATCCTAATGTAGGCGAAACAGTAACATTTACATTAACAATTAGTAATAGAGGTTCTTATGATGCAACAGGTGTTGTTGTTGAAGATATTCTACCGATAGGTTTAACTTTAGACGAAGCTTCTATTTCAAATAACGGAGCCTTTGATGGTATAAAAATCGATTGGACAAATATTACTGTACCAGTAGGCGACACCATATTAACATATGATGTGATTGTTGAAAAACCATTGGACATTACTGATGAATACAGAAATATTGCAGGCGTTACAGGTAGCGATCAAATTGATAGCGATCCAAGTAATGATCAAGGAGAATTCACTATACCAACTCCTACTATTGATTTGGAGATAAGAAAATCAGTAGATAATCCTGACCCTAAAATAGGAACACAAGTTGTATTTACCATTGAAGTAGAGAATTTAAGTACTGTTTATGAAGCTACTAATGTTGAAATTTTGGATCAGTTGAAGTCAGGATATTTGTTTATTAGTTCAAGTGATGCAGCTGCCTATGATGTTACTACAGGAATTTGGAATGTAGGAACTTTAGCAACAAGTTCAACTAAAACTTTAGATATTGTAGTGGAAGTACTTAATAGCGGCGAGTACGGAAATGAAGCTACAGTAGCATCTAGTGATCAAATTGTTACTAATGTTAACGAAGTTACAGGTGAAGTTGATGCGCCAGCGCTAGAATGCGCTACAGTTTATAATGAGTTTTCACCAAATGGTGATGGTAAGAATGACTTTTTAATTATTGATTGTATTGATCAATTTCCTAATAACAAATTGACCATATATAACCGTTGGGGTAATATTGTTTACGAAAAAGAAGGATATGATAATACATTCGAAGGTATAGCCAATGGTAGGGCCACACTTTATCCAAATGAGAAGTTACCTGTAGGTACTTATTATTATGTACTAGACTTGGGCGATGGAAGTGACCCTAGAGCAGGATGGTTATACATCAATAGATAATTCAATAAACCGTTTTAAAAAAATAAAAAAGAAAAAAATGAATCGTTTTTCAATATACATTTTCATACTAATCGGTTGTATTGGAACAGCCGCTTTAGCACAACAGGATCCTCAATTTACGCAGTATACTATAAACCCATTATCAGTTAACTCTGCTTATGCAGGAACTAGAGGGCATACTACAATTACAGGATTGCATAGGTCGCAGTGGGTTGGTTTGGATGGGGCTCCCAGAACACAAACATTAAGTATAGATACGCCCTTAACTAGGCGTGTTGGGTTAGGCTTTTCAGTTATTAATGATGAATTAGGTCCTTCTGAAGAAACTTATGTCGACTTAAATTTCTCATACACTATTCTTCTTGATTATAATTATAAGTTATCTTTTGGGCTAAAAGGAGGAGCCCAGGTTTTTAATTTAGATTTTAACAAAGGAAGAACGAGAGAGGCAGGGGATAATACCTTTCAAAATATTAATAATAGATTTTTTTCCAACAGTTGGGGCAGGTTTATTTTTGCATAGTAAAAGGAAATACTTAGGTGCTTCAATTCCTAATTTTTTAAGAGTGGATCACTTTGATGAAGAAATTCAGTCCGTAGCAGTAGAAAGATTGCACTTGTTTGTCATTGGTGGTTGGGTATTTCCTATGGGAAAAAGTAATAATTTATTCAAACCTGCTTTTTTGCTAAAACATGTAAGCGGAGCACCCCTTATTTTGGATGTATCAGCAAATTTTTTATTATTTGAAAAATTACGGTTAGGAGCATCTTGGAGGTGGGATGATTCAGTAAGTGGAATTATTGGTTTTCAAGTGAATAGAAATTTATTATTTTCATACTCGTATGATTATACTACTACTGAGTTGCAACGTTTCAACTCTGGAACCCATGAATTAACCTTGCGTTTCGAATTATTTAAAGACAAAATCGTAAAGTCACCACGTTTCTTCTAAATAAAATTAATTGATCGATGAAATCAAATTACAATAGATTACAACTATTTTTATGTGTACTAACATTTATCGTAGGTGTTTTTAGTATATCATCACAGGAAAGAAAAACTAAATATGCTGATAAGCTTTTTAAATCATTAAAGTATAAAGAGGCTTCTGCAGCTTATGAGCGTTTATTTGATAAAGGAATTGAAACAATGACTTTATATGAAAATGTAGCGGATAGTTACTATTATAATACCGATATGCGTAATGCGAGTAAATGGTATCAGCGTTTAGTTGAAACATATAAGGATGATGTTCCTGCTGAATATTATTTTAGATATGCGCATAGTTTGCAAGGGATAGGTAAAAATAAAGAAGCCAAAAAATGGATGAAGAAATTTTCTAAAACTACTACTATTGATGATCAAAGGAAAAAAAACTACCTGCAAGCTAAAAATGAATTAGATAAAATATTAAGTTTAAATTCTAATTATTACGTCAGTAATGTATCCACTAACACTAAATTCTCTGATTTTGGGGTAGGTTACTATGGGGATGAAGTTATTTTTGCTTCTGCGGCAAGCGAAAATGAAAATGCAGAAAAATATTATTGGAATGATCAACCTTATCTAAATTTATACAAGGGCTTCACAAATAATGATCTTTCAGATATTGAAGAATCAAAGTTATTATCTAATGAATTAAATACCAAGTATCATGAATCAAATGCGGTTTTTACCAAAGATTTAAAAAAAGTATTTTTTACGCGAAATAATTACAAAAGACGACTTGGAGGTGATGGCAATGGTGTCAATCATTTAAAATTGTATTCAGCTGAATTGAAAGATGATGTTGTTGGTAAGCGTTGGACAAATGTAAAGGAATTGCCATTTAACAGCGATAACTATTCTGTAGGACATCCAGCTTTAAGTGATGATGAGACTAAATTATATTTTACGTCAGATATGCCTGGTTCCATTGGAAGTACGGATATTTTTGTGGTTAATATCATTGATAAAGATACCTATTCAAAGCCAAGAAATTTGGGTAGTGAAATTAATACTTCGGGTAGAGAAATGTTTCCTTTTGTAATGGATAAAGTTTTGTATTTTTCTTCTGACGGACATTTAGGTTTTGGTGGATTGGACATGTTTAAAAGTAATTTAGTAAATGAAATTTTTCAATTTCCAACTAATATGGGTAAGCCAGTAAACAGTCCTAAAGATGATTTTGCATTTGTATTTAAAAAAGAAAGCAATAGTGGGTTTTTATCATCAAACAGGAGCGGAGGTAAAGGAGATGATGATATTTATGCCGTAATCCCAGTAAAAAAAGAAACAAAGTGTAAACAAGGAGTTAAAGGTATAGTTACAAATATAGTTTCGCAAGAGCGAATTAATAATGCCACGTTGGAACTTTACAATGAATTAGGGAATAAAATAGCAACAACAACATCTAACGAAATTGGACAATATAATTTTGATACTATTTTAGATTGCAATACTAGGTATGAAGTAAAGGTGGCTAAACAAGGTTTTAGGTCCGTAATTAAACCAACATTAACCGAAAGTGTTATAGGGTTAACTTATTTACCTTTAGCCGTTGAAACATTAGATGAACTTATTGTAGAAGAAAAAGGAATTTTAAAATTAAAAATTGGAATTATTTATTTTGATCTTGATAAAGATTTTATACGTAATGATGCTTCTATTGAATTAAATAAAATAGTATTAGTAATGTCTCAATATCCTAAAATGCATATCAAAATTGAATCACATACTGACTCCCGTATGCCATTTGATTACAATGAAAATTTATCGGATAGAAGAGCAAAAAATACCAGAGAATATTTAATTTCTCAAGGAATTGAAGCTTCCAGAATTGAAAGTGCTATTGGATACGGTGAAAAGCAATTGATTAATCGTTGTGCCGACGGCGTACCTTGCTCGGACAGCGAACATCAATTAAATAGACGCTCTGAATTTATTATTACGGCTATGTAACAACAACAATTACTTTCCAAGAAAATATAAATTGAAAAACCTGTATTAAATTATTTTAATACAGGTTTTTTTGTTGTCTTAATGTGCCTATTTATTTAAGCCCACCAATCATATCTTCGGGTTTTACCCATTCGTCAAATTCCTGTTCAGTTACATAGCCCAGTCTTACTGCTTCTATTTTAAGCGTTGTTCCATTTTGGTGTGCCGTATTGGCTATTTCAGCAGCTTTATAATAACCAATTTTAGTATTTAAAGCCGTTACAAGCATTAACGAATTGTTTAACAATTCAGTAATGCGTGAGTGGTTAGGGGCAATACCAGTAGCGCAATTATCATTAAATGATACGCAAGCATCGCCAACAAGCTGTGCACTTTGCAACACATTTGCAGCCATTACAGGTTTAAATACGTTAAGCTCAAAATGACCTTGCATACCACCTACATTTACAGCAACATCATTTCCCATAATTTGTGCACATACCATAGTTAAGGCTTCGCACTGAGTAGGATTTACTTTTCCAGGCATAATAGAACTACCAGGTTCGTTTGCAGGAATAATTAACTCGCCAAGGCCGCTACGTGGTCCTGAAGCCAACATACGAATATCATTACCTATTTTATTTAAGGAAACAGCCAATGTTTTTAGAGCTCCATGTGTTTCAACTAAGGCATCATGAGCAGCTAAAGCTTCAAACTTATTTTTAGCAGAAACAAAAGGAAGCTTTGTAAATTCTGCTATATACTCAGCAACACGTTTTGCATATCCTTTTGGTGTATTCAGCCCAGTTCCTACGGCAGTACCACCCAAAGCTAACTCAGCCATATGCGGTAAGGTGTTTTCTAAAGCTACTAATCCGTGGTTAAGTTGCGATACGTAACCAGAAAGTTCCTGACCAATAGTTAAAGGGGTAGCATCCATAAAATGAGTTCGACCAATTTTTACAACATCTTTAAACTCTTCGGCTTTTTTATGTAAGGTGTCTCTTAATTTTTCAACACCAGGAATAGTAACTTCCACCAGTTTTTTATAAATGGCAATATGCATTCCTGTTGGAAATGTATCGTTTGATGATTGTGATTTGTTTACGTCATCATTTGGTTGCAATGTTTTGTCACCTTCTCCAATTGTATTTCCAGCAATTTGGTGTGCTCTGTTAGCAACCACTTCATTTACATTCATATTACTCTGTGTACCTGAACCTGTTTGCCAAACAACTAGAGGGAATTGATCATCATGTTTGCCTGCTAAAATTTCATCGCATGCCTGAGCAATTAAATCACGTTTTTCTATATCAAGAGCACCTAATTCACAATTAGTATAAGCGGCTGCTTTTTTTAAATAGGCAAAGCCGTAAATAATTTCTAGAGGCATTGAAGCAGCTGGACCAATTTTAAAATTATTGATAGAACGTTGTGTTTGCGCTCCCCATAATTTATCGGAAGGTACTTTTACCTCACCCATTGTGTCTTTTTCAATTCTATATTCCATGGTGTTTTATTAGTAACCCTAGTTTGGGTATTTTTTGATTGTATAATACAGTAACAAATTTAACAAAGCGGAATTAGATGTCAAAGGTTAGATAACTTTATATAGAATGGATTGAAAAATTTATCAATAATCAGGTTTTGAAGCTTTCAACGATGACCTTTGTATGGAAATTTGCGAATAACTTGAAAGTTAATTAAAAATAAAGCTTATAAAAATAGATGCATCATGCTAAAACTAAAACTATTGTTTATATTTGCAACAAATTATTAATACTATGTTTGAATTTGACCAATACTTAGGATTTTTAGCCTTTTTAACTATTTTAACCATCGGTTTTTGGCTAATGATTTTTTTAGCATCTTTTGTTCCTTACTGGATTGGAGGAGCCATTGTTGAAATGATTAAAAACAGAGGAAAAAAGATTGAGTACAAACCTTAATTTTAGCGCTCTATAAAATATTTAAAAGGGAACCCTATGGTTCTCTTTTTTTATTTATGTTAGTTAGTAAGCTTGGGGCTAAACATGCTAATATTTTTGTGTCATTGGTAATAAAACTTATCATTTTTTGTCAGATTGACCAATATGTTGTTCCTATGTAGTAATCAATAATTACAATTGAAATTCTAACTTTGATTGAATCTCTTTTTTGTTAATAATCTCTATATTTACTTTAGATAATCAAATCACAGAATTATGAAAAAATTATTGGTATTAGCAATTGCAGCATCACTATTTACTGTTTCGTGCAAAGAAAAGGTAGAAGCAAAAGAAACCGTTGAAAAGGAAGAAGTAGCACAAAAAGGATATAAAGTTTCAGCTGAAGGTTCAATTGTAGAATGGACAGGATATAAGTTTACAGAAAAAAAAGGGGTTAAGGGTAAATTCAAAAAGATAAATGTGATTGATGCACCTGTTGCAGCCACTCCTGTAGAGGCTTTTAATGGTGTAGATTTTAGTATTCCCGTAAGTAGTATTTTTAGTAACAATGCCATACGCGATGGAAAATTAATGAAGTTGTTTTTTGGTTACATGGATAACACAGATTTGCTAACTGGAAACTTTAAAACTAAGGGAGATCAAATATTTTTGAACTTAAAAATGAACGATGTTACTAAAGAAATTCCTTTAAAACATACGATTTCAGATAGACATGTAAAATTAGAAGGAAGCTTAAATATTTTAGATTTTGGTGCAGAAAAAGCATTTAATTCAATACATAAAGCCTGCGAAGTTTTACACACTGGACCAGATCAAGTAAGCAAAACATGGGAAGATGTTAAAGTTGAGGCAATTGTATTTTTAAAAGAATCCTAATATTACAATGTTATTGTAATTGATAAAATTAAGGCTACCATTTGGTAGTCTTTTTTGTTATGAAACAGCAATTATTTTACAATCCTATTAATAAAGAATCCATACGCATTTTAAAAAATGCTGTTGAAGCTGGCGCAGAAAGGATAGTGATTGAGGTTAAGTTAGGGCCTAATGGAGGAAACCCTATTCATTACCATAAAAAAATTACAGAACACTTTTTTCCTTTAGAGGGAACCTTGGGCTTACATTTTAATGGAAAAGAGGTTAATTTGAATCCAGGCGAAGATTTGGCGGTGTTACCTTATGATAATCATCGGTTTTATAATCCAAGTAAAGCGGAATTTATATCTTTTAAAGTCATAATCACACCTCCAATTGAAAGTTTTGAATGGTTTTTAAAAGCACAATTCGGATTAGTAAATGATGGTCGTGTTTTTAGTGCCCTACAACTGCCTAAAAACCCGTTACATTTGTTAGTTTTATTGAAGTGGGGTGATACACAAACCAAAAGCATTTTTTATAGTTTGGCGCAGCCTTTATTAAAATTAGGGTACATCATTGCCAAAATATTTGGTGTTGAGCGAAAATTAAAATTAAGGCACTGTTGAGTAATTCAAAATCAAAACCAGTATAAAATTACTTTAATTGTTCAACATTTTAATTTAAATATACGTCATATACAAAATCAAAAAAATAGTAGCATTTGAGATACTGTTTGAGGTAATCCGTTATTTTTGCGTTAATGATAGCAACACCGCTACTTAGCTAATTTTCCCAATCGAAATGTTTCTATTTGTTTAATATTTTAAGATACTTAAAGTAAGATCAGTAGTGTTATTCACTTTTTTGAGTGGAATCTTTTTTCTTTTTTGATCCGTTTTTTTTCTTGTAAAGTGGGATATAATAACTGATAAAGTAGGTGAAGCCAGTACCAACTTGACTAAAATCACTAGTAGTACCAAAACCAGGAATGAATGCACTATCAAATCCATCGGGCTGTTGTTCGGTAATCATAAATCGCACGGATACGTTGAACCCTAAAAAAAGATTATTTAATACCTCTGCTTTTATTCCTGCCAAAAACTCTGCCCAATGTGCGGTTAGCCCATTATTGGAAAGGTTGCTTGTACGTTGAGGATTTTCAAAAAATGAATTGCGTGTAGCAATACTAAAATTGTTTAATTCCTGATCAAATGTTGCAAATCCGTAATGTAACCCAACAAAAATAAGGTTACGCATGCCCACTAAATTTTTATGGGCATTATAATCAACTCCCGCTTTTATGAAACTTCCTTGAGCGGTGGTACTTACACTTGTTTCATTAATAGCTATTTTTTCCGCACCAATTTCTGCAGCAGCGTAATATTTTTTAGTCAACCGATAATCGCCATTAATTTCAAAGCCGCTATAGTCACTTGAAGATATGGTGCGTACAATTTTATTAATATCAACACCTACTCTTAAACCATAGGAATTGTTTTGTTTCAATTTTTTTGTAGCCGTGCTATCCGTATTTTGAGCTGTAAGCTGCCCAATTAACATAAGACTAATGAAAAATACGAACGTGCGCATCAGTTTCTTCATTTACAGTATTATTTTCAATTAAAATATTTCTTATCCAATTTTTAGTTTCATCAAACTCAGCTGAAGTTGTAAAAGTAAGTTCATCATACGTAGTTCTAAATCCACAGGCTTTGCTTACATATTCATTAGTACGTTTGTATGAAAATTCAATAGTATTTTCTCGTACAATTGATTCATCATCGGACTGCGCATTAATTTTGAATTGGTAGCTAACAGTATCTTCATTAATATTTAAAGGGATGGCTATAGAATCAAAAGTAGTAATTTCAGGTACAATGCGTTCGCTATCGCTTGTTAAACTGATTTCCAAACCAGAAGCACGTTTTCTTATTTCGGTATTTTCAAAATCTTGAAATGTAATAATAAGCCTGGGAGTAATGGCTGTATTTTCAGTATCGCAAATATCATCCCTTTCGCAACCAGTAGCCAATACTATTGATAACAAACCTATCACGGTCAATAGTGCAATAAAGATTTTATTTTTATTATTTTTCATAAAATAATGGATTCAAAAATTTAGCGTAATTCCAACAATACTACGTTTTCAACATGGTGGGTTTGCGGAAACATATCTACTGCTTGCGTTTTAGAAACTTTATAACGTTCGTTTAATAACGCCAAATCTCTTGCCTGTGTGGCACTATTACAGCTTACATAAACTATTTTTTTTGGTGCAATACTTAAAATTTGACTTATTACATCCTTATGCATACCGTCGCGAGGAGGATCTGTAATTATAACATCGGGAATGCCATGTTGGGCAACAAAACCGGCGGTAAATACCTTTTTCATATCACCTACAAAAAACTCAGCATTGGTAATATTGTTATGATTGGCATTTGTTTTCGCATCAGCAATAGCCTCGGGTACGGATTCCACTCCAATTACATGTTTTGCCTTTTTGGAAACAAATTGCGCTATAGTACCTGTTCCAGTATACAAATCATACACTAATTCATTACCAGTAAGTCCAGCAAAATTTCGAGTAATTTTGTACAACTCATAGGCTTGTTCGGAATTGGTTTGGTAAAATGATTTGGCATTAATTTTAAAGCGCAGCCCTTCCATTTCTTCCTCAATATAAGTTTGTCCGCTAAAACAAATAACTTCTTGATCGTAAATGGTATCATTGCCTTTTGTGTTAATTACGTATTGTAATGAGGTAATTTCAGGGAATTCAATTTTTATGTAATTCAATAAGCGTTCTATTTTTTCAACATCTTCATAAAAAAACTGCACTAAAACCATTATTTGTTTGGTGGAAGTCGTGCGGATCATTAAAGATCTAAGTAGTCCTTCTTGCCTACGAGCATTATAAAATGGGAGCTTATTTTTTGTAGCAAATGTTTTTACTTTAGTGCGAATACTATTGCTAGGATCGGCTTGTAAGTGGCATTTATTTAAGTCTAATATTTTGTCCCACATGCCAGGAATATGAAAACCAAGCGCATTACGATCCTCAATCGGTTGATCGCTTTTTATTTCATCTAACGATAACCAACGGCTATCACTAAAAGAAAATTCCATTTTATTGCGATAAAAGTACTGTTTTTCGGAACCTAAAATAGGCGTAATTTCCGGGAGTTCCACCTTTCCGATGCGTTGCAAATTATTTATAACTTCTTGTTCCTTATAAAATAGTTGATGTTGGTAGCCCATGTGCTGCCATTTACATCCCCCGCAGGTACCAAAATGTTCACAAACTGGAGTTGTCCGTTTGTCGGATAAAGATTTAAAGTTTACCGCATTCCCCTCATAATAGGCTTTACGTTTTTTAAACGTTTGTATATCAACAACGTCTCCAGGAATGGCATTTGTTAAAAAAATAACTTTTCCGTCAGGTGCTTTGGCAATACTTTTTCCTTTTGCACCAGCATCAATGACATTAATGTCTTCAAAAAATGGTTTTGTTTTCTTTCTTCCCATCTTGCAAAAATAGGCTTTTTAAGAGCAAATTTTATCATGAATTTATTCATTTGTAGTATTTTTGAATCATGAGTAAGTATTGGTCATTTATTACTTTGATTATAGCAGCTTTTTTGTTGTTTTTTCAAACAGGAGTAAAAGAATATACAGTGTATAGTAAAGTTTTAGGACTATGTTTATGTATGTTTTCATTGTACAAAATATCGAAACCACTTCCTAAAAAAGATGCAGAAGAAAAAAATGAGCAGGACAATTTAAAATTTTGATGATGTTTATAGTTGGAGATTATGTTATGGCTATTGATGATGATGTTTATGGTCAGGTAGTACGTATTGCAGATGGGCAATTTATTGTATTATCAACTGATGGATTTGAGGTAGCTTACGCTAGAAACGAGTTGGTATTGGATAAAAGTAAACAAGAAGCTTTAGATTTTAGCAGAAATTTTTCATCCTTTGCTAGCGAAAACACTTCATTTACTAAACGTCCAAAAACCACCATTCAAAAAAAGAAAGAAAAGCAACAACCGCCTATGGAGGTGGATTTACATATTCATAAATTAGTTAAAAACACTAAGGGAATGACTAATTATGATATGATGACAATTCAATTAGATACCGCCAAACGTCAGCTAGATTTTGCAATAAATAAACGCATACCACGGGTGGTATTTATCCACGGAGTAGGTGAGGGTGTTTTAAAGGCAGAACTTGAATATATGTTCCAACGGTATGATAATGTACGGATTAGTGACGCAGATTACCGAAAATATGGATTAGGAGCAATGGAAGTTTACATTTTACAGAATCCTAGGTTTTAATTTACTACTTCTATTGGTGCTAATGTAGTTTCGTCAGTAACGGTTTCATCAGTTACAAACAATACCTGCTGTGTGGTAGTTCTATTTTCTGTAAATTCACCCATAATTAATTCCTCGCGAGTAACAGTTGTTTCGCCATCCGTCAAACCAAAATCTTTAAGAATAATAGTTGTTCGAAAATTTTCTGATATTCTGTTTTCTACAATTAATCGGTTAGGAGCAATATTGCTTGAAGTATCATTTTCATCTAAAAACTTAGGCGTTTCATTAATACCAGGAATGGTGTTTGGGTTTGCATTCATGGTAGTTACTTCATTTCGAGTTAAAATAGAGTCGTTATCATCGTCTGGATCCAAATGATTTGGAATCATATCACCGTCAGTATCTTGAACTACATTCAATTTTGGCCCATCAGGATTTGCAGGGTCATCAATTTCCGTAAGTTCATTAGCGGTACTTATATTGTCATTATCATCATCTAAATCTCTAAAATTTGGCAATCCATCGTTATCACTGTCTAAAGGTGGTGTATCATTCATACCCTCATCTTCGTTAGTAATGCCATCATTATCAATATCATCATTTTCAACAATAAATGTCCTAACAATAATTTCGCCAGAAGCATCATCAACAAGTTCTTGTACTATATCAACAGAATTATCAGGAACAGCAGAACAAAAATAAGTACTCCCCGTAATATTTCCCGAAAGTTTTTGATAAGTTAAACTAGCGCTTCTTATTTCTATAGTAGTTTGTTCCCCTTCGTTATTTGCTGAAAAAGCATTAAAAGGTCTACTAAGTTCTATAAAAATAACTTCATTATTATCATTAATATTATAAATTACCCCGCGAGTATCAGTATTGCAAAAATCCAGATCATTTTCTTCAAATTCAAAATCATTAATTACAACATCTCCATCATCGCATGAAAACAATAATGAAATGGCAGTAATGTAACTGATGTATTTTATGAATTTCATAGAATTTAATTTTAAAGGCTAATTTCTGGAAAAAAATAATAGGTTTCAAATACAAACGGTGTGCATTGTATATAAGTTGCATTAGTTTGGATAAAACATACCGTTTTTTAATATTTATTGAACTTATAATAATTAGTGAGTTAAGTCAAGTTTCACATTATAGTTGTTTAACTCTTCCATGTGTTCTTCAAGTTTAAAGCTGGAGGAATTGAATTTGGCCCTTCTACTTTTACCTTCGGCCTGTCGGTGCGCGCTGCGCACAAAGCGCCTAACATCATTAATGCTACTTAAAATAAGGCCTGGTACTGCAACGGATTTTCCCTCATTATCACGTGCTACCATAGTAAAATAGGAGGAATTACAGTGCTTTTTTATACCAGTAGTTATATTTTCAGCTTCAACCCGAACACCAATTACCATAGAAGATCTTCCTACAAAATTAACTGCGGCTTTCATGGTTACTAATTCACCAACCTCAATGGGTTGTAAAAAATCTACCTTATCCACACTAGCAGTAACAGCATAAAATCCCGAATATTTTGCAGCGCAGGCAAAAGCAATTTGATCCATTAATGACAATATATATCCGCCATGTATTTTTCCGCTAAAATTAGAATGGGAGGGAAGCATTAATTCTGAAATTGTAATATGGGATTGTTCGCTATGTTTAAATTGAGACATCGTTAATTTCGGGTTGTCGGTTATGGTTATCTATTATCGGTTTTCAATTGGTCGTATTGTTTTAAAAAAAAATATAATTAAAACAAATTAATTTTACAGGAAGTAAAATTTATGATTCAATTTAATTTTTATTGAAATGTGGAGAACTTTCCAATTCAACATTTATAATAAAATACTTAGTATCTCCTAGCCATGCAAAGGTTCCAAAGCGTTCCTTGTAAGTAAGTTTAACATATTTACCTTGGTAAGCATCTAGCTTGTCAATAACCTCCGTGTTTTTATCTTCAACCGAAAAGCTAAAAATTTGCGCTCCTGATATTCCTTGGCTAATTTCACCTTCGTAAGTTTTAAAAAGCACTCCTTTTTTACTGAATTTGATAAGCTCGCCACTACGTGTTCCCTCGCTATATGAAGCGAAATATACCACAGCAAAATAACCAGCATATACCAAACTGATCCCTGTGATAATTAAGAATAATATTTTTTTCATTTCTATTCAATTAGATGTCCAAAATTAATGATTTTTTAAGTCTTGTAAAGGATTAAATGTCTTGATCACTTGCTCTGTTAATAATATTTTCAGGCAACGCTTTTTTTGCTTTGGCTCCCATTTTTTTAAGCTTTTCCACACTGGTAATTAAATTTCCTCTTCCAGTAACCAGTTTGTTCATTGCTGCACTGTAATCACGTTTGGTGTCGTCAATTTTTTTGCCAATACCTGTCAAGTCTTTAATGAGTCCTTCAAATTTATCATAAAGTGAGCCAGCCTGCTTAGCAATGTCCAACGCATTACGTTGTTGCTTTTCATTACTCCACATGGTATCAATTGTACGGAGTGTGGCTAGTAAGGTCGAAGGAGTTACAATTACAATATTTTTTTCGAAAGCCTGATTGTATAATGCATTTTCTTTGTTAATAGCTACTGAAAAAGCGGTTTCAATAGGCACAAAAAGCAACACAAAATCTAAAGATTCAATGTCGTATAAATCTTGATAATTTTTTGCGGACAATTGATCTACATGTTTTTTTAGGGAATTGATATGCTCTTTTAAATAAACCTCTTTAAGATCCTGATCATCTTCATTAATAAAGCGTTCGTATGCAATTAGCGTTACTTTTGAATCAATTATAATTCGTTTACCATCGGGCAACAAAATAACTACATCGGGCAGCGCCCTGGTACCATCTTCGCGCGTAAAATTTTGTTGTACAAAATATTCCCGGTCTTTTTCCAAACCGGATTTTTCAAGTACGCGTTCTAATACTAATTCGCCCCAATTCCCTTGAACTTTATTGTCTCCTTTTAACGCTTTGGTCAAGTTGGTGGCTTCTTTACTCATTTGGGCGTTCAAATCTTTTAAGCCTAAAATTTGTTCTTTTAATGAAGCATTGGTAATAATATTTTCTTTGTGCGTTTGTTCTACTTTTCTTTCAAAGGTGGTAATGCGTTCCTGCAAAGGCGTTAAAATATTTTTTATATTCTCTTTATTCTGTTCAGTAAATTTGCTGGACTTTTCGTCTAAAATTTTGTTAGCTAAATTTTCAAATTCTTTTGTGAATTTTTCTTGTAACTGATCCACTTCCTTTTTCTGTTCCTGATTGCGAAGCATTAAATTTTCAAACTCAGCATTTTTACGAGTAAGTTCAGTATTTAAAAAGTCTTTTTGTTTTCTGATAGTTTCTCGTTCCTCAATTATTTCACGTTTTTCGCTGGTTAGCTTTTCTTCTAAATGCTGTAAATTTTCCGCATGTTTTTGATCTAAATGAGCAATTGTTTCTGTATGTTTTTTTTCCGCTTCCGCTAGAAGTAATTGCTGCGAAGCTAATTGTTGCTCAATAGCTTTTAATTGATTCTCAGTACCTGACAATAAATTTTTCTGGCGTAAGCTGCTAATGTACTTTCCAATTAAAAATCCTGTAATTAGTGCTAAAAAAATACCAATAAGTAAAATGATTTCTTGTTGCATTTATGAGTCTGATTAAGCAATCAAAGATACATTTTTTGTGCTTTCATTACTAGTTTAAGAATGCGATGCGCATTCAGAATCTAAATTTTAAATTACATTTTAGTATTGAGTAATTTCTTATTGTCAACTTTTTAATGAAGTTTTTTAGTAGTAGAGTAGCAGCATTTTTCAATAGTCAAAGCGTATTTTCAAACCTTGAAATTTGTGAAAAACGAGGTTGTACTTTCTAGAATTGAAGATTACCACACATCACTTTCCCCATAAATCCACCACCGGGTCAGTCAACATCGCATTCATCTCTGGCCTATCGGCAAGACGAATGCTTTATGTGTTAGCACACGTTTTTATAGAACGATTCTCCAAAATCTTCCTTTATATAGTTCTCAAAACGATCATCTTTTTTTGTGATCTTATTCCAATAAGTTAACCCTTTGTCCACAGTGCCGTAATTTTGAAAAGAAATATTAAATCTCGATTTATCTTCTTCAATAGAGTTAATAGTTACAATGTAAAATCTTTTTATGTAGAGATAATTACTCGCAAAATTGGGATTTATAGCAAAATTTACTCCTTTCAAAAGACTTTGTTTACTCGGGTACATCAATATATCAGTTCTAGTATAATGTTCTCTAAATAAAGCTCTATGAGCTAGAGCGGCTGACAATGAATAATTATGATCATTAATAAAGCAACTGTCTAGGAAGCTAAGATATTTTATAATTGATTTTCTTTTATCAATGCTTAATTTCTTTTCAAATGTCTGATCAAGTTTTTCTAACAGATCATAATTAACATCTTTAAATAGATTTTCTGAAGGTAACTCGCCTCGTAAATAATTTTCAAAAATTAAGTCTTTATTGGATTCTCTAATTTCCCATTTAGAAATGCAATACTGCTTTCCAGTGAAGTTCTTATTTCCAGAAACTTCCATAAGTGCTGTTCCAGGATGATTAGCTGCATAAAAAACTGGGTTTTCAGGAAAATTACACCTTCCCATATCAGTGAAAGATGGTGGTGGGTATGAATGTTCTGAAAAAATATTTATGTTAGTGAATTTAGAAACCTCTCTGACTCTAAAAATATTTAAGTTAAATTTTTTAAAATTCATTGGTTGGAGTAAGGAAGGAAAAATACCAAACTCCTTAGTGATTATGTCATCTATTTCTCTTATAAATTTATTGATATCAGTATGAATAGTAGGGTCAAATATTGGCCATTTTTTACTATTCAGTTTATTGATCGCATAAATTGTTTCTTCTAAACTTGGGAATTTTTCTAAAGTATTATCATTTTTTTTCAAAATAATGACTTCAATGTGTTACAACGTCTCGGCTATGGTTAGTACGGGAATTAAAAGTAGTGAACTTTCGATTAAGCACTTAGCCAAAACTTTTTATTTTGTTTTATCTTTTTCTTTATAAAGCCAAATCAAAAGATTTGGCGGACTTAGTTAAAAGCTCTAAACTTTGGGTTAAGCACTAAAACCCGTATTAACTATAGCCATTG
>NZ_AFPB01000105.1 GCF_000218485.1 Aquimarina agarivorans
ACGAGTGCGTGGCGAGGGTGATGAGTGATCTCTTGCAGCTTGGCTCTTGCCCGGTTGGTTTGCCCTAGTGGGGTTGTGGCACCACCGGTTTTATCTTTTGCTTATGAGCTCTATCTGAGACTTCCGCTGCTATATTTATGTGTTGTATGTTGGGACCTCGGACCCTATTATGTGCCATGTACCTCGCTGCACTTTAACCCTATTATGGCACTTGCTATGTTGATTAATTGCTTGCGATGAAAGTGTGAGGCTAGTCGCATTCCTGGGGACTAGCTAAGCATCAGTAACGGGTTTTGATCGCTTGAGATAATTGGGGATAGCGCTTTTGGATTGAGTCACTGGGGTATGTTTTTGGTCGCCGCCTTCGTGTGCTTTAACGAGCATATGACGGAGTGGACTGGCAAGCTATCTTATGGTTATCTCTTGTGCTCACTACTCGGCATTCCGGTTATTATAGCAAAAGGTGTCAACCGCGACCATGGGCACTTTGGGACGAGTGGCTATTT
>NZ_AFPB01000104.1 GCF_000218485.1 Aquimarina agarivorans
GAGCGGGTCGGCGAGCAGGTCGAGGCGGTGTGGAAGTCGGTCAGGCGCAGGCCGGCGATGGCCAGGGCGTCGAGGTTCGGCGTGGCGATCTCGCCGCCGAAGGCGCCGATATCGGAGAAGCCCAGGTCGTCGGCGACGATCACCAGGAAGTTGGGGCGTTTGCTCATGCGCGGGTCTCGTCTGGATGGGAGGAGAGGGTGGGGCCCTCGCCCCCGCCCTTCCCGCAGGGGGAAAGGGCCAGGGCAAGGGGCTTTTCAGCAAGCGAGGAATTCGAACGGCAGGTTTTCCACCCGTCGCGGCGGCGGCGCGACGTACTCGCCGTCGGCGGTCAGTTCGTGCAGCAGCGCTTCGCGCTGGCGCAGGAAGTCGAAGCCACCGCGCTCGCGCGGGTGCGCCAGGTCCACCTCGACCACCCGCCTGATCCGCCCCGGGCGCGGCTCCCATCACCACTACCCCGGTCGGCCAGGTAGAGCGCTTCCTCGACGTCGTGGGTGACCAGCAGGGTGGTGATGCGGGTGCGCCGGCGGATCGCCAGCAGCTCTTCC
>NZ_AFPB01000103.1 GCF_000218485.1 Aquimarina agarivorans
AAGTGATCTTCCGTCACAGGTATTTATTCGCGATAAGCTCATGGAGCGGCGTAACCGTCGCACAGGAAGGACAGAGAAAGCGCGGATCTGGGAAGTGACGGACAGAACGGTCAGGACCTGGATTGGGGAGGCGGTTGCCGCCGCTGCTGCTGACGGTGTGACGTTCTCTGTTCCGGTCACACCACATACGTTCCGCCATTCCTATGCGATGCACATGCTGTATGCCGGTATACCGCTGAAAGTTCTGCAAAGCCTGATGGGACATAAGTCCATCAGTTCAACGGAAGTCTACACGAAGGTTTTTGCGCTGGATGTGGCTGCCCGGCACCGGGTGCAGTTTGCGATGCCGGAGTCTGATGCGGTTGCGATGCTGAAACAATTATCCTGAGAATAAATGCCTTGGCCTTTATATGGAAATGTGGAACTGAGTGGATATGCTGTTTTTGTCTGTTAAACAGAGAAGCTGGCTGTTATCCACTGAGAAGCGAACGAAACAGTCGGGAAAATCTCCCATTATCGTAGAGATCCGCATTATTAATCTCAGGAGCCTGTGTAGCGTTTATAGGAAGTAGTGTTCTGTCATGATGCCTGCAAGCGGTAACGAAAACGATTTGAATATGCCTTCAGGAACAATAGAAATCTTCGTGCGGTGTTACGTTGAAGTGGAGCGGATTATGTCAGCAATGGACAGAACAACCTAATGAACACAGAACCATGATGTGGTCTGTCCTTTTACAGCCAGTAGTGCTCGCCGCAGTCGAGCGACAGGGCGAAGCCCTCGAGTGAGCGAGGAAGCACCAGGGAACAGCACTTA
>NZ_AFPB01000102.1 GCF_000218485.1 Aquimarina agarivorans
TGTTCTTGAAATCTAAAAGGTGCCAGTTCATAAACTGACACCTTTGAGTCCACCTCAAAGGTGTCGTCTGCTGGGTGCTGGTTGGGGAATCTGACTCCTAAGTGGGTTTCTCAACCGGCACCCATTGCTATTTCTGTAGTAGTGGGATACCCCTTAGATAAAGAAACTCCCCTTGCAATTGCCGTATTTGCTAATCAGATTTGGAAAGAGACTCATGGTAGCCAGAGTGTATACAAGGAAGGTTTGAACTCCTATCCACATACATACCAGAGTAGTGGATCTTATCCCGTGTTTAAGCTGCCCACCTGTTCGAGTCCAGATCAAGTACGACAAGGCTTCACCTATATAAGCATGGGTTGTTGGGTCATGCATAGGCTACGATAGCATAAATCAAAATTTTTCTATCACGTAAACCAGGAACCATGCAAGTATGAGATCATAGATCGTTACCACTTGACGCGCTATGCAGTGGAAATAGGTGCTAGGAAGTCGAAGGAATTCTCGCGAAGTAGCGCGCGTTGATGTAGAGGAAGTAGTCAATCGCACCAGCTCGACCTTCTCCTCTTCGTGCGTTCTCCTCGCCGTACTCCCACGCCGATCAGCACCGCAAACCAGCGGCG
>NZ_AFPB01000101.1 GCF_000218485.1 Aquimarina agarivorans
TAAAAGTCGATTGCCCGTGCTATTGATTCTGACGATGGGGGCCGGTGTGGAACCGGGGCTTCTGAGGAGGCGGCTGGTTGGACCTAAACTGTGAGGCCTTCCTCTTCTTATCCATCTGAAGGTGCTGGTCCTTTGACGGATGGCCTTGTCCACCAGTCTCTCGAAATCAGCATAGTCGCCCGAAAGCAACTGCTTCTTCAACTCATCATCCAAACCTCCGAGGAATTTTTCTTGTCTTTCGGCGTCAGTGCGAACATCCTCGGGGGCATATCGAGCTAGGCGATTGAACTCATGAAGGTACTCTGTCACCGTCTTGGTACCTTGCTACAAAGCGCGGAACTCACGCTTCTTCTAGGTGACTATCCCATCAGGGATGTGGGCCTTGCGGAAGTTAAGACAAAACTCTGCCCAAGTCACTTCTGTGGTAGTGGTGCGGGTAACCAGGAAATTATCCCACCAAGCAGAGGCGGGACCCATCAGTTGATGTGCGGCGAAGGAGACTTTCTCTTGGTCGGTGCACTGCAGTAAGTTGAGCTTCTTTTCGATGGCATGGAGCCCATCACTTGCCTCCGTGGGGTTGGTAGTGCTTGAGACGGTCGGGGGACGAACACGGAGAAAGTCTGGCAACTTGGACTGCACTGGGGGTGGTCCATGCTGTTGTTGGTTGTTCTGGTTCTGGTTTAAGAGCTGCTGTAGCACTTGCTGGTGTTGTTGTTGCTGTTGTTGCATCTGCTGCATCATCCAAGCGAGCATTTGGGCTGGCTAGCAAGAATCTGAGCGAGTGACGGGTTCTCTGGTGGAGGCGGTGGGGGCGGTCCTCCGGTGCTGGACTGGTCGGTGTCACGGTTGCTGTGG
>NZ_AFPB01000100.1 GCF_000218485.1 Aquimarina agarivorans
GGCAGGGCATTTGTTTGTACTTCAACGTGATGCAGGTATGACAACTTTAGCTACAGAAGTAATTCCTAACACAGGTGGCTTGGATAGTTATCAAATAGTTAGTATCCCAGGAATTGAATTTGGAGGTGATTCGCAAGATATAGCAATCGCTTTAGGGGGAACAACGGGAACAGGAACAGTTAATATCGAATCTTTCTATTTGACTTTAGATAATGATCCTGATTTAGTTGGTGGTACACCTACTAACCCGACAACACCTACCAATCCTACTACACCTACTAATCCTACTACGCCACCAACTAACCCTACACCTCCGTCAAGTGGATCTGGAGTGGTTAGTGCTAATGGATTGATGCAAGTAGACGGAAATCAAATTGAAAATAAAAATGGAGTTCCCTTTAGTGTAGCAGGAAACAGCATGTTTTGGAGTGGATTTCAAACAGTTGGAGGTAAATTTTATACAAAAGAAGTTGTGGATCATTTAGCCCAAAATTGGAAGGCAGGTGTTGTAAGAGCAGCTATGGCTGTTGAAGAAGCTGACGGTGATGGAGGTGTACCACCAACAAGTGCAAGGTTTCCAGAAGCAAGAGTCGCGAATCCAAGCGGAAGAGGATACTTTAATAATCCTGAGGGAGAATTAGCAAAGGTTAAGACAA
>NZ_AFPB01000099.1 GCF_000218485.1 Aquimarina agarivorans
TCACGTACTATGGGGTGATATTTGAAGCTGAAGAAGTTATCACTCTTTTAACTTCTGTGCTTAAAACGTCATCTGCATCAAGAACTAGTTTAAGCTCACGACATCAGTTTGCTCCTGGAGCGACAGTATTGTATAAGGGCGATAAAATGGTGCTTAACCTGGACAGGTCTCGTGTTCCAACTGAGTGTATAGAGAAAATTGAGGCCATTCTTAAGGAACTTGAAAAGCCAGCACCCTGATGCGACCACGTTTTAGTCTACGTTTATCTGTCTTTACTTAATGTCCTTTGTTACAGGCCAGAAAGCATAACTGGCCTGAATATTCTCTCTGGGCCCACTGTTCCACTTGTATCGTCGGTCTGATAATCAGACTGGGACCACGGTCCCACTCGTATCGTCGGTCTGATTATTAGTCTGGGACCACGGTCCCACTCGTATCGTCGGTCTGATTATTAGTCTGGGACCACGGTCCCACTCGTATCGTCGGTCTGATAATCAGACTGGGACCACGGTCCCAGCTCGTATCGTCGGT
>NZ_AFPB01000098.1 GCF_000218485.1 Aquimarina agarivorans
AACGCTAATTGTATGATTTCGTAGCTATCCCTTTAGGGTAGCTATGAATTATACAAATTGTTACAAAATGTTTTGCTTAAATTTTTATAGGGTACTTTATTGTCTTTATTTCACTATTTTCCTCAACCCTAATATAAATTGAATCTCCTTTTGTTAGGCGCTTTAAAAGTTGTTTATGTTTTGTTTTAAAAGTAATAACATCACTAATCTTAATTTTTAGATTAATACTTTTTTCTTTTAAATAGCCTAATTCTTTTTTTTCTAATGAATCTAAATAATGTTGTGTATATAAAATGTATTTTTTTGTTTCTTTAGAATCTATAAATTTATATTTACTTTTTGTTATTTGCTGAAGAGAATCATTAATAAAACTATAAAGTAGACTAGCTGACATACTTTTAGAAACGAAATCTTTATAACTAATTGATGAAAATGATATTTTTTTTATTTTTGATTTATTTTTAATTTCAAATAATAATGGAATATTAAGTTTAACTATTTCGTGATCATCATTTTCTAAGATAATAATAGGTTGTGTTGAGTTTAATTGCTCAATAAAAAAATTGGATTTTTGTGAGTTACAACTAACTAACCAAAGAGTCAATACTATTAATTTTACGTTATTCATTTATAAATATACTTTCGATTATATAAACTTCTTTATTTCCATGTTGAGTAATCCTATATAAAATTTGCATAAACTTTTTACTTGTGTCATTCAAGTCAAAACGTTCTAGTTGTTCAAATGTCATAAATTCTCCTTGTAACATTTTATTAGCAGTTTTACTAGAAATTGTCATCAATTGCCAATTATACTTTTTATTATGATTCCAAGTATCAATAGCTTTTCTAGTAGCATCTAAACCTTTCAATTTAGCTAAATCTATTTCTTTTTGAATATCAGCTTCCAATTCCATATCCATTTCAGCTTTTTGTTCCTGTATCAATGCTCCAGCTAAATCAGCAATTGGTGATAGTGGTCCAAAATCTAAGGGTAAAGGCTTATTGGTGTCTAAATCTTCACTAACAGTTTTTGTAAGGTTAAAAATGTCGAAGATGTCTCCTAGGTTTTTAACCATACCTAATAATTTTACTCTTTTACCTGTGGTTGAAAAATAATCATATTGACTGATTCCTTTTGTGGTTTTTAGCGCTTGTCCCTCGTGTTTGTAAGCGAAGTTTTTCCCTTTTTTAAGATTTTCAAAAAGTTCACCAGAATTACTATAGACTTTTTTATACTCATGTATTAATCGATCTCCTTTATATACCTTGCCAAAATTGTCTGCCATATAACCTTTTTCAAGTTTGGTAAATGCGATTTTTTTTATGGCTTTGTTTGCTTTTTCAGTAGCAGCATCTAATACTTTATTTTTTATTTCACCTGCGTACAAGCCTTTGCTAAATTGCATAAGTAGCATTGGGTCTCCATTGTAACTGATAAATTCAGGTAAATTATGAGTAGCTAAGGGTGTTTTGAAATAAAGTGTTCTTTTATTAAAACCAACAAAAAGTACATCATTACGACTTGCTGGTAATTCTTTTTTAAGATTTTTGTAACTGACATTACAATATAGTTCTAATTGATCGCCATTATCATCGGTAATCATTTTAGTCCAACTGTCTTTTAGTTCTAATTTAGCAGTTGCTATAGTATCACCATCAATCTCCTGTACAGTAGCCGTTTTATTAATTTCGTGTTTTGGAAATTTATTTTCATCAACATTTAAATAATCTACTCCAAAAAAGTGATCATACTCCCATAATTGACAATTGATTTGTTGTCCAATTTCAATGTCTTTAGTTTGTACGTGGAAATAAACGGAATCACCAAGATTTGCGTTTGTAATGGGATTACACCCGTCACTATCGCTAGTCCACCATCCTTTTATTAGTTTTGGTTCTTTCTCTTCTTTTCGAGAAGTAATCAAAGGAGCTTGTTCATTAAAAGCAGTACCATCATCCCAAGTCTGTTTGTGTATAGTATCATTATCACCATTAATACGAAGAATACCTGCGGTTACAGTTATAGTATAATTCATGGGCTCTGGAGAGTCGGAATGATATATGTAAGTTGCAGAAGTGGCATAGGCATTAGCAAATTCCATTTTAAATCCTATACTAGCACCATCTCTAGCCATAATTTCAATCCGCCCCTTTTTTTGCATCGTACTATGTATAGTCCAATTTAATAGCTCCAGATCTTTATCCGCAGCAGGTATGGTTAGTTGTAATTGTCCTCCTTGTGTAATTCCCCAAGGTTTATTATTGGGTCCTAAACTTTGATTGAAGTTAAAAAATAAATTAAGTAATCTGTATTTTTTATTATCAACATATAGATAAGCGTTAATCATTGAGTTTAATTTGTGTTTTTAAGAGCTAATATAAATCATAACGAGGGGATTATGTATATATTTTTGAGTTTGTTGGGCAATGTTTTGTAACGGTTTGGCTATGCGCAGTGTCCCGTAGGGCATTGCGTATAGGTGTTG
>NZ_AFPB01000097.1 GCF_000218485.1 Aquimarina agarivorans
AACGTTTGGCTAAGCTGCGTTTTAATGCAGTTTAGGTTTTGTTATATGCTTTTATAATTTTTCCCTTAATAATTCCTGAATAAACGAGATCAGGTCATTTTTATATTTCTCTACCTCTGATTCATCACTAATGAATACCTTTAGATTTTCAAGTCTTTCGTTAGCTTTTTCTATTAAGTAATCTGACAATATGATGTTCTCAGTTTTCTGCCTCAATGCTGCAAACATTCTATTGTCAATTTCTAAATCTTCATCATTCAATAGAATTTTATCTGCAAGATCACTTATTTGTTGTTTTGATTCTTCTAAATGTTGTTCAATCATAGTTCATTAAATAATTAAATTTGATAATTGTACATCAGTCAATTTTTCTAAAATTTGACCAGCTGTTTCAGAATCAACTACTCCGTTTCCAAAGCTTACTAATTGACCGATTAACATTAATTTTAAATCCTTCTTGCTAATCTTTTTACTTTTTGTTTTTAATCCTTCGATTTCTTCAAATATGATTTCTTGCCCGAGCCCCAATTTCTCTAACTTTTCTAGAACGGCATCAATTTTAAAGTGAAGATCAACAAGTTCATTAACTGAATATTCTTCATCATTTTTTGAAATTTCATCAACTGAAATCATACGATTTTGAAAAATGAACTGTTGTTTTTCAAGTTCAGAATTTAATTGTCGAACGTTAGATAACTCATTCCTATTATAGGACTCTTTTGCTCTCAGAAAAATCAGCTCGTCAGTTTGTTTTTTTTTGTTTCTTTTTCAATGGCCCTTGTTAGGTTAGTTTGATTCCGATCGAGTTCTTTTTGTTTATTGGCTATTTGCTTTTGAATATCTGCAATTTTAGATTGAAATCGAAC
Source organism: Aquimarina agarivorans (assembly GCF_000218485.1). GTDB lineage: Bacteria > Bacteroidota > Bacteroidia > Flavobacteriales > Flavobacteriaceae > Aquimarina > Aquimarina agarivorans. The sequence continues at coordinate 867 of NZ_AFPB01000097.1, forward strand.
TTGCTCTTTTAATTTGCTTTCAATTTGTCTTTGAAGGCTTTGAATCGTTGTAGAAGATTTTGTCGTTGAAATTCTTTTTGATAGATTATTGATTTTTGAAACTAAGTCAACATCTTTCTTCCTCTCAGAAGCTTCTTTCTTTTTTAGGTCTGCAATTTGTCCTTGCAATCTGGAGACATTATTTCTATATGTATTTGCAGACATTTTCTTTATTGTTTTTTTTATTCTGACTAACGTAAAAATAATTTGCTGTTTATTAATGTTTTACATTTATTCATTTTTCTGCTCATTTTTCTGCTCATTTTTACGTTCGCATACGTTCTGAAGACTTTTTTGGAGTCTATGAGGG
>NZ_AFPB01000096.1 GCF_000218485.1 Aquimarina agarivorans
TCTCTATGCGCATTCCCTGCAACGATTTGCAAATATGAGCTACTGATCCAGTATCAAATACCCAAGAGTCAGTAGGTGAAGTAGCAAGATTAATGTCTATAACATTAATACCTGAAGCAGAAGTCGTACTTTGCTTCTTTTTGAGATCCTCCAAGTACTTCTTGCAGTTCCTCTTCCAGCCTTGCAGTAGAAGCAAACGGCATCTGATGCCGCCGACCCCTTCTTGCCTTCTTTGCATTAGAGGCACTCGCGATCCCATTGGGAGTTAACTTCCTCTTGGTGCAAAGTTCTTGACAGGTGGTTTGCGCTTAGCCTTCTGCATCATCATCACATGATGACCGTTTTTCTTGATACTCTCCTCAGCTGTCTTTAGCATCCCATGCAATTCAGCTAAGGTTCTATCCATATTGTTCATGTGGTAATTTAATATGAATGGCTCGAAGCTCGGAGGGAGCGACTGGAGAATTACATCAGTAGCCAACTCTTGGCTAAGGGGAAAACCTAGTTTTCCGTATCTCTCG
>NZ_AFPB01000095.1 GCF_000218485.1 Aquimarina agarivorans
AACGGTCTCGTGTATGAGTAGTAGCGGATTTCTACTCACAAACCTTTCGGTTTTGTACTGAACTTTGTTTTATGTTTATACTTTTGTTTTATCCCTTAAACCGCTATTACTTATACACAATGTTGGGCGTTCGTACTTTTTTTAGAACAGTGTAATTTGTTCATTTACATTATTTTTAATCATTTCCCCAAATTCTTTCCAATGTTCGTGTGTTAAGTCTGAAATAAAATCCTTTACATTCTCAAACTCATAATTTTCAAATGCTCTTTCAAAATCAATACGCATCAAAGTATCTTTATTAATTGACCTTTTTGAATCTGAAAATATAATTGATTTTAGAAACTTTTGAACTAAATCTGAATTCACTAAAAAATGAGCAATCTGTGCCATTTTATGGTTGTCAAAGCCAATAAAATAACAAGTATCATCAAGCATTATCGTTTTAGAATCCTTTGGACTCACTAATGTGAAATGCGTTGATTTATAAAGTCCTGAAATGGCAACTTTATATTCTGCAAATGAATAATCTCCAATTCCAAATATTGAGAAGTTTGGTTTGTTTTTATAAATAGACGACTTACGTTTATCAAAATATTCTTTGTGCGAATTCAAATATTGGTAGGTGAGAGGTAAATTTTCTTTAATATAATTTGTTTCCTGTCCTATTTTTTTTTGAGTGATTATTGTAAGTTTCCTATAAGTATTGGTTTTATCGGTTTTTAAATCAGAACTTTTTAATAATCCAAAGACCAATTTTTTTTCAAGATTAATTTCTTCTCCCAACCCATTAACATAATGACCATTTACAGATTCAAGTTCCATAACTTTTGAACAGTCGTGTTTTACTCCAGAACGCCAAGTAAATATTGATTTACCATCTATAATACTTGATTCGTCATAGTCGCTAACTGAAAAAACAAACTTTTCTTTGTACCAACCAAAAGTTGTTAAATACTCTTGACTATAAAAGTCAAGTTCTTTGCAAGTAAAATCTGGTTTTGTGTTTAAATGTGTAAGAAATAAACAAGCATTTACAGAAACATTAAATTCCTTTTTTGAATCAATGTTTAATTTTTCAGAATTGCTAATTTTAAAACAGTTTCTTTTTTGGTCTTGAATAAGGTTTTTGACGACAGAATTTTTAATTAAAAAGGCAAAAATTCCATTATGATTTTCAAAAGATTTTAACATTATCAAAGAAATATATTCTCCGATGTCAAAGTTTCCTTTTCCTGTTATTGCTTCAAATCCACTATGCTTTTTAAAGTTAGACTTTTTAGGTAGGTTTTTTGAATCTATTGAGCCAAGTTCAGAATTAGTTACCCAAGGTGGATTACCAATAACTAATGTTTTTAAGTCAGAAGTAGATTTTGCTAATTGGTTATAATCAAATTCAAAAGCATTTCCGTGAATTATATCAATTTCAGGTTTGTTAGTTTCTTTGTTTATTAGGTAATAATCAAGGATTTTAAATTTAGTTTCCCAAACATAAGGCTGATAGATTTCAACACCTACAATTTTTTTGAGTGAGTTAGATTGCTTAATTGAAGCAAGAATAAAATTGCCTTTTCCACAAGTAGGTTCTAATATAAACTCAAAACCTTTTTGTTTAAGAAACGCATATTTAGCAACTTGTTCAGCAAGATTTTCATTTGTTTGAAAATCTCCATATTCTCTTCTGTTGGGTTCTGAAACAATTGAACTGTTTTCTTTTAACTTTTCTAATAACTCCGTTGCTTCTTCCTGTGAAGTGAAGAAGGTATTAATTCCACTAACTTCTCTTACAATATTATTAATTTGATTAAAATCAAATAGAGTTTTTAAATTCTTTTGAAAGAATTTTAATGATGAATTAGTTATATGTGTCTCAAAACAAATCATTTAGTAACTTTATCTACGACTTTTGTAATTCCATCAACAATATCAGTTAGATTTACTACTCTTGCATATTGCAATCTCCATTGTAAGGCGTTTGATATGGTCAAATAACCTTGTTTTGGCGTATTGTTTAATATTTGGTCTGCGATTAAGCCAAGGGTAATATCATCTGCTGGAATATTTTTGTCATTAAGATAAGCAATAATATCTTCTTTGTTTGCTCCATCTTTTACCATTTCTCTTAATCTATATGTTGTTGTATAATCTGCTGTTCTTTCTTTGTCGAGATATGAACAACTTACAAAGTCAAGTTTGGCAGAACTTGTGTTTGGGTCATCAACTTTGTCGTAAACAAAAACAAGTAGATTATAACCTAAACCAAATATTTTTGTTTTGCATCTTTGAATGGACTTGAAGATTGTGGTTGTTTTTTAGAAGTTACTTTTATATCAGTTTGGATATTCACTCCTGGCAAGTCAATTCCTTTTGCAGAAGAACCATTTTCATAAGTATAGCGGTCTTCAAGATATTTTTTGAATTTATGTTCTATATAAGTTCCAACTGCTTTTCCATCAGTTACTCCATACAGGTCTTGGTTCGCATATTTTGACTCTATGTCACAAAATTCTTTTGCAGATTTTTTTAGAGATTCTATTGTTAGATTTGGATTCATTAATTTTATTTCCTTTTATTTTGTTTCAAAGTTACGGTTTTTCTTGTATGACGCCC
>NZ_AFPB01000094.1 GCF_000218485.1 Aquimarina agarivorans
TTGGCAATAGTTTTTATTTCCGTTTTGTTAAATCAATTTCGTTAATTAGTCTACCAATCACCATCTTTTTTAGAAGTCTTTCCGCTTATATAATTGTAGAACGATTTAGAAAGTTCATTCATTGTTAATTCTAAACTTGGTACAGCGTCAGTATATGATTTTCTAATTTCACCGCTTTTCTTATAAAAAGTTCGATAGTCGTAAAGTACTTTTTGACCACCATCAATGAAAAACTGTCCAATGATGTATTCAAATCTATAACGTCCATCTTTGAATGATATTTCTATTGTATATTCCATATTGTAGGAATTCGTAATTCCTAAAGATTTATACCACCAAGCATTTGTCGCAAATCCATCGACTCTAATTTTTTCATTAGCAATATTTGCTTTTAAGACCTTGTCAGGATTTTTATAAGTTTCCTGAACCCAATTTTGAGCTTTTTGATAAATTTCTGATGCACTCAAACTATCAACTTCCACAACGATTGGTTCAACTCCGTTTGGTGTTAATTTCAGTTGAGGAATTTCTTGTCCGATTGATAAATTTGATATTAAAATCGTTAATGTTAAGAATAAAAATTTTTTCATTTTTGTTTTGTTTTAAATTATTGCCAA
>NZ_AFPB01000093.1 GCF_000218485.1 Aquimarina agarivorans
TAAGGCAAAAGCGGCTTTTTTACATAATTAGGTTATAGCCCCTGACGCAAGGAAGTGCGGGTATAACTACTGGTTATGTAACTAAGCTTAGGTGGCGCGAAGGGATAGCAAGCAGTAGCAAGACAAAGGCTGTTTGTAAAACATTTGGCTTGCCACTGCGCGGGTAACTACTGCTATTATTTTTTCTTCATCTGAACAATAATGATACTCTAATTATTCAAATGAAAATAAAACGCTTATTTTAGAATCGTGTTAGCACAGACAGACATATCACCCAAAAGACGTTTACGTAAAAAGTTGCACTTAAAGGAAAAAAGTGCACAGATGTTAGCTTTTATCAATCAATTGAAACTTATGTTTCCGGATGAGAAACAAGGGATTTGCATGGGTGAAGCTAGAGTTAGAGCTTTTTTAAGAATGTTACGAGTTGGTGAAGGAACAGTAGGAGAACCTGGTTATACAAGATTATTTGGAGGTGATAATTTTACTGAATCACCACATAATAAGGATTTAAGTAATCACCCTCAGATAAAGGTATATTGGTATACAGATGATGATGGAAATAAGGTTCATAGTTCAGCAGCAGGCGCATATCAGATAATGGGGTATGTTTGGGATGACAAAAAAATGATTAACAAACGAAAGGAATATGGTATTAAAGATTTCACTCCTTTAAGTCAAGATTATTTTGCCGTTATTATCTTGAAATATAAGCGTCCAGACTTAATAGATCTTATTATAAAAAATCAAATCCGAAAAGGCTTAGAAGATTTAGCAAGTTATGAATGGGCTAGTTTACCTCCTGGACGTTACGGGCAGCCAGCTAAATCAATGAAAGAGGCATTGAAGCTTTATAATGATTATTTAAAAAAAGAATTAAAAGGGGAATCTGATCTTCATTTACCATCAGGTTTTTTAAAGAAATTTGGAATAAATTGTTGCAGTGAAAATACTATTTCTGATACAGATAGTATAATTACAATAGTTAGGAAATGGGATCACTGGACAGGAAATAATTCTAAAAGTACAACAATAGGATCTTTTTCAATATCAAATTCAACAATTGAAGGTTATATTGCAGAGCCTTATGGAGAGGAGACTGCAGAAAGTGGAAAGGATAAACGTATACCAGTTGGCACATATAGTTTAGTTTGGCATACATCAGATAATTTCCCTTTAGATAAATATGTTTCAAAAGGACAGCCAATATTACAAAATGGATTTCCTAAGCTGTATAACGATACAGTAGCTCAATCTCGAGGAATTTTAATACATATAGGGAATACAGGAAAAGATTCAGAAGGTTGTTTGCTGCCAGGAAGTGGTTTGAAAGAGAAAAACGGAGATATAGTAGGAAATACAGGGAGTACTACTAAATTCTATGAAATTATTGACTACATAGAAGAAAAGGGAATTGAAAATGTTAAAGTAGTTATCAAAGATGAAATTAACTAGACTACTATCGCTTGTTCTTTTTTTATGGTCTTTAAATTCTATTTCTCAAAATTGTACAACTGATCAATGGTTAGAAACGTATAAACGAGAATTAGGACAAGAGCTGAAGGATTCAGATATAATTTATGAGCTTGATCTCAGCAAAATACTTTTAGATCAAAGAGTAAATTATTTAGGTTTCATAGGAAAAAACAAAAAAGACTTCATTTTCATATTAAATCAATTACAAAAAAAACAGATAGCCAGTATCATGCTTTAGGGAGTACCACTGTAGGAGATAATACAAGAAATTTTGAAGGCAATATTGATATCCAACAAATATGTAGTTTTAAAAACTTTACATATGGTGTTGATGATTGGATGAAAGGAAAAATAAAGAATCAAGGAATTATAGTAGCTGAATTCTTACTTTCTGAAAATTCAAATTATAGCGCAACAGGTGTTTTTAAAGGAATATTTGTAACTAAATGGTATATAAATATTGATGGGAAACTATATTACGATGATATTGATATTGATTCTGACTCCTACTCAAATAATCAATTTATTGGAACTTGGACTAGTTACAAAACCAATAAAGAGAGTCAATGTTCTTGGGGGCATTATAAAATCCCATGTTCAGAAGATTTAAATATTGGGGCTGCGGAATTTAGTCCTAATGAAAAATATTTTGATTTTGGGTGGAGAGATTATTCAAACGAAAAAAAATAATTGGGGATGAATAAAATTAAATTATTAATCTTTTCTCTTTGCTTATTTGGGTGTAAACAGAAAATTTTAAAAGGCTCTGAAATATCATCAAATAAAGAGATTAATAAAGTAGCTCGATCTACTAGAAAACCAATTGTTAATACATTTGATATAGTTGGCTATTGGACTAATAATTGTCAAGCTGGTTCGGGGTATATTGATATACTGGATGATAATAATTTAAAAATAGAGGTTAACTCAAACCAAGTTTATTTGAAAGGGAGATATGAGAATATTAAAAGTAACTTTTATAATATCTATTTTACATCAAAAGAATTGGGGCGAGGTGGTAATAGTTTGAATTGGAATAATTACTCTAAAGATAGTATTATAGGAACTTTAAAATTAATAGATAAAAAATATGCTAATTTTAAATGGCTTGGTTTTTATAGTAACGTAACTAAGAAAAGAGAATGGGTAGATAATACAGACTTCAAATCTCCTACATTGAAAAAGTGTGATTTCTAATCCTGATGGCTCTGATATGATAGAGCGGAATTGCATTCCGTTCCTACAAAGAGGATAAAGTATATAAAAGTCCACAGCTTATTTTAGGTTGTGGATTTTTATTGATATGCCATTCTAGTTTTAGCGTCACGTAATAAAGCATCAAGATTATATAAGATAGCATCTTTATCTTTTTGAGGAAGATTGAATTACCATACCGAAGCATTTAATCACTTGGTAAAAATGCTGTACCCAAAACGAAATACTATTAATAAATACGATTACTTGATTGATAAACATGCTTTTTTACTGAACCTCAAAAACAAGTGATTAGTAAAACGGCTTCGAGTTTATGCATGCTTAGTGAGTTTTACCGAGATCAAGATAAGTTTGGGAATTTGTATGTGACACGAGAAGATATTTGCAATGCCATCCACATTTTACAAAGAGAGCTAGACCTTACAAATCGAAGTGTTTTGTTATCTCCTGTACTTCGTTGGTATGCCACTCAAATCCAATATCATTTTGGTAGTAATCCTTTTACTTTAAAACAGTTAAGATTACAACTTAGAAAAGGCAAAAGCCGTATTTATGAAGTCGTCCGAGAATTAGAATATCAAAAGATCGTAAAGCTAGTAGGTCAACAAGGTCATGCGCATGTTTTTGAATTAGTGGAACACATTCAATAAAGGCACTTTTTTAAGTACTTTTTGAGTATATTTGTATTATGGAAGTAGTAAACTATACAGATTTTCGTTCAAACCTAAAGCATTGGTTTGAGAAAGTAATTAATGATGTAAGTGATGTTATCATTAAGCGTAAAAACGGTAAAGACCTTGTTTTAATTTCTTTAGACGAATACAATTCATTAAAAGAAACTACCTACTTATTGACAGGAAAAAACAGAGATATTTTGTTAGGTTCAATTAAGGAATTAGAATCGGGTAATGGAGTAGAAAAAGATATCATAGAGTAAATGAGATTAATTTGGTCTAGTGCTTCTTGGGAAGATTATTTGTATTGGCAAAAGGTCGATAAGAAAATAGTAAAACGAATTAATGAACTTATAAAGAGTGCTAAGCGTACTCCCTTTGATGGTATTGGTAAGCCAGAAGCTTTAAAAGGAGATTTACAAGGTTATTGGTCAAGAAGAATTACAGCGGAACATCGATTAGTCTATAAATATGAAAAAGATCAATTATTGATAGCAGGTTGTCGTTATCATTATGGTAAATAACCAAGTGACTCCCTATCGGTCGAAATTTAATTAACATAGGTTACTCCTTAGCAGTCGAGTACCTATTACACTGTCAAAGGTCTCACCAGCCCCCACCCAATGCCAACACTTTTTAGTATTCACTTCCACTTGCGTTGCAGGACTACAAAAAAGCTATTGTCCCAGCCACCTTGGTCTGGCCCGTCGTGTTCTCGGTCTTTTTTGTGTCATGGTTGATTG
>NZ_AFPB01000092.1 GCF_000218485.1 Aquimarina agarivorans
GATTGCATGGGATGTATCAACACCTGGTGGCTCAGGTAACCTGGTGGCATCAATTCCAACGAACCAAAGACCAGAAGGGACGGCTGCTAACAACAAAACAAGATTTGCAATTAGCTTGTGATATCCTTTTTGAAACCATCATTTTAAAAGTAGATGAACTCCACGGAAGTCTACGCCAGTTTTTTGAAAAGCTAAAAGAAGGTATTAAAAAGAAAGGCGAAGAGGAACTGTTTAATCGTTTTGATGTGAAACAGCTTACGGGACTTGGAAAAACACAAACCCATAAATATTTACAACAACTTTTAGAGTTGGAATACATCCAGCAATTTGGGTATGCTAACAGGGGTTTTAAATACAAAATCGTGTATTGGGATAATTACAAGGCTTTACGAGCTAAAATCCAAAAAGAACTACAATCTCAAATAGATAAAATCCCCTAGTGTTCATTAGCTGGTGAACGCCAGAGTGGTCTAATAAATATTTTAAAATCAGCTATTTACACTGGTGTTCGTTTTAAGGGTGAACACTAAAACGCTTGAAACCCTTATGAAATCTACAAAAATATTGGTGTTCATCTAATTCTCAGAAAGACTTAAGCGCACCCTTTTAAAATCGTCCTATCCAAAATCAACCTAAGTCATGCCACTACCTTCAAAACGCTACGTAAAAGTAAATGTTAGTCAGCAATTTAATTACCATACCGAAGCTTTTAATCACTTAGTAAAAATGTTGTACCCCAAACGAAATACCATTAATAAATACGATTACTTGATTGATAAACATGCTTTTTTTACAGAATCACAAAAACAAGTGATTAGTAAAACCGCTTCAAGTTTATGTATGTTAAGTGAGTTCTACCGAGATCAGGACAAGTTTGGTAATCTATATGTTACAAGAGAAGATATTTGCAATGCGATCCATATTTTACAAAGAGAACTCGATCTTCAAAACAGGAGTTTGTTATTGCCTCCAGTACTTAAATGGTATGCCATGCAAATCCAATATCATTTTGGTAGTGATCCTTTTACTTTAAAACAACTTCGATTACAACTAGGGAAAAGTAAGAGCCGTGTTTATGATGCTGTCAGAGAATTAGAACATCAAAAGATCGTAAAGCTAGTAGGACAACGTGGTCATGCACATGTTTTTGAGTTGGTCGAACACATCTAATAAAAAGGTATCTTTGTTTTAAGACCAAAAATAAATGATTATGAATGTTGAAGCCACTAAATTACAGTTGATGCAGTCATTACTTGCAGTAAAAAGAGAGTCTTTTCTTGAGCGTTTACAATCAGTATTTGATGAAGAGTTTACGGATTTATGGAGTGAACTTACCGAAGAAGAGCAGAAAGGTATTGAAGAAGGTTTAGCACAAGCAGATCAAGGGAAGTTTGTTAGTGATGAACAAGCTATGAAACGTTTTAGCAAATGGCACTAAAAATTGTTTGGACAGAAAAAGCCCTTGAAGGTTTAGACGAAATCATAGAGTATTTAGAAACCCATTGGACAGAAAAAGAGATTTTACTTTTAGAACAAAAGATTGAAGCATTTAAAAGTAGAGTGAAAAAATATCCAAAAATATATCCACTTCTCGGCAAATACAAAAACACTCATAAAGCTGTTTTAGACAAGCACAACTATTTTGTTTACAGATATAAACCTCGTAAAAAAGTGATCGAGTTAGTTTATTTTAGAGCATCTAAACAAAAACCTATAATATAGATATTAGGACTCCCTATCGGTCGGAATTTAATACACATAGGCTACTTCGCTATCGCTTCGAGTACCTATTGGCTGTCAAAGGTCTCACCAGACCCCACCCTATGCCAATACTTTTTAGTATTCACTTCCACTTGCGTTGCAGGACTACAAAAAAGCTATTGCCCCAGCCGCCCTGGTCTGGCTCGTCGTGTTCCCAGTCTATTGCCCTGTCATACTTTTTGAGTCAAAAAAGTTTGCCACGGCAACATCCCTCCACACTTCATGGGCTCCACCGCTTGGTGGTGCGTAGCATAAAAAAACAATTCAGTACTATTTTATTGAATCAAGATTCTTGTTTTTTTACTCACGCGCAATTGCTGCCTTATTCGGCAGGCAAAAATTGCACGGCACGCCCCACCTTTCCGCTTTATGGTGGAGCTTCGCAGATTACTCAAACGCCGTAAAGGCTTGAAGCACTTTGTGTCGCTCTAAGCCGCTGGGCTACTATTTTAAAAAACGAACGATTGACAAACTAAAAGCTGAATCGAAAAAGCCATGCTTTTAAATCGTTCGATTTTTAAAATACAACAACTGAAAGGCGTTAGTTTTTAGTCAAATAGATTGCTAGAGCAATAAAAATGGCATTTTAACACGAGTTGCGATATCGCTAATAAGTATAATATTGCTTTTAAAAATCACCTGTTAAATAGGTTATTTTTCTTCAAATGAAAACAAAAGGGCTAAGGCAAAAGCGGCTTTTTTACATAATTAGGTTATAGCCCCTGACGCAAGGAAGTGCGGGTATAACTACTGGTTATGTAACTAAGCTTAGGTGGCGCGAAGGGATAGCAAGCAGTAGCAAGACAAAGGCTGTTTGTAAAACATTTGGCTTGCCACTGCGCGGGTAACTACTGCTATTATTTTTTCTTCATCTGAACAATAATGATACTCTAATTATTCAAATGAAAATAAAACGCTTATTTTAGAATCGTGTTAGCACAGACAGACATATCACCCAAAAGACGTTTACGTAAAAAGTTGCACTTAAAGGAAAAAAGTGCACAGATGTTAGCTTTTATCAATCAATTGAAACTTATGTTTCCAGGGGCTAAAGCTGAAGGGAATTATGAAGCCAAAATCAGGGCTTTTATGAGATTGATTAAAGAATTTGAAGGCGTGCCAGGAGAAAAAGGGTATACTACTTTGTTTGGAGGAAGTCAATTCTCTGATACAACCACACATCCTGAAAAGCCAATTCTCTTTCGCACGAAATCTGATGGAACAAAAGTGTATAGTACGGCAGCAGGCTCATATCAAATAATGAAAGAAACTTGGTGGGATTATAATGGTTGGGTGGTAAAGGATCATAAAAAAACAGAAAAAAGAAACGAAAGACGAAACTTCGTCAAAAAATATGGAATTCAAGATTTTTCTGCGAAATCTCAGGATGAATTTTGTATTGCCTTATTGAAACATGCTAGACCTCCAAGGCCTGGTAAAAAAGGTTTATTAGATAATTTACTAGATGGCTTTGTTACTCGTGCTATAGAAGAATTTGCTGCATATACATGGGCTAGTTTTAGTCCAGGAAGGTATGAGAATCAAGGCCCTGCTAAACATGCAAAAACAAAAAGCGAGCGTAAAAAATTAATACACGAAGCTAGAATAAAGCAATTGAAATTGTACGATAAAATTCTTGTAGAGGAATTAGAAGGTCAAACGGATTTACATTTAGAGGTTGGTTTTTTTAAAAAAGTTTGGAATAATAGAACCTAAACCACAAGAACTAATAGTAAACAAAAAAGAAGGACTCGATCTGAATAAAGTAATTGAAGGATTGAATAAAAGAGCAGGTGCTATGGATACATCTGTTGGATATTGTGCTAAATATGTAAGACTTGCTTTAGAAGATGGAGGAATGAATACAGATGGCAGACCAGTATCTGCAAAAGATTATGGTCCATTTTTGCTGAAAAAAGGGTTTAAAGAAGTTCCAGATGGGAATTATCAAATAGGTGATATTGCAGTTATTGAGTCTTTTACTAATAACCCACATGGGCATATAGAAATGTACAATGGGGAAAATTGGGTATCAGATTTTGTACAAAGAACTTTTTACCCAGGGCGATCATATAGAAATGCAAAACCAAATTATAAAATCTACAGATGGGAGTAAATAGAATATTAAGGTTTTTAGTTGTTTGCATAATTTCATTTACTTTTTTTTCGTGTAAAGGTTATGAAAAAAAGGAGCAGTCAGCTATTAGTGATATAAAAATCACCTCAGAAGAACAAAAAACTAAAAATCAAAAGACTACTGAAAACTCTGATCAAAATCAATTGATTGATTTTACCAAAGTCTTTTATAAAACATATTTAAGTTTTCTAAATAATGACATTAATACAGCCAATTTAGAAAAATATTTGTCAGATGATTTAATTAAATATTTGGGGCGATTAGATTATGATGGGATCATCTTTGCTCAGGATAACGAAAAATTTGATTTAAGTAAATTGAAAGTTACTGAAACTCGTTCAAACATGATTTATAAAGTTGAATTTATCAACATGGGTCATGAAACTATTGTATACGCCAAAATTGAATCTCTCAAAAAGCCTTATAGAATAAGTAATCTGACAACGAATTTTAATGAAGCTAGTACTGATATAGTTTTATCGGAGCTAGTAACTGATCAATATGACTTTGATTTTTTAAAGTATTATATTAAAGCAAGGGAAGGAAGCCCTGCAAACACAGCAATTATATACAGTATAGAAAATTTTGATGCAGATACGGCGATTTTTTCAAAGTATACTTATAATGATAATTTTGAATATTTATGTATTAAACAGAAAACAAGTAAGGGGTTGGAACTATATTATAAAAGGGCTTCAGATTATAGTGAATATACAGGAGATATAAGTATACCACTAATTACGATTTATAAAAAAGGAGAAGAGTTCTATGCTAAAAGTTCCCTTATCGAAGAGGGGAAAGAAATTAAGTTAAATGAAGAATTTTAAATCTCAATGGCTCTGATATGATAGAGCGGAATTGCATTCCGTTCTTACAACGAGGATAAAGTGGAC
>NZ_AFPB01000091.1 GCF_000218485.1 Aquimarina agarivorans
AGCCAGCAATGAAGCCAAACAACTTTACATTTTTATAAAGTTCAGAAACGTGAAATTCGTGTTCTGTTCTTTCGTCTAGGTCAAATAGTTTGATTTTATCAAAGTCAGAAACTAAAATGTATTTTGGTAATTCGTGTTCTTTCAGTCCAGGGAAGTAATCTGTCGCTTGTTCAAAAGCTTTATCTAAATTTCTACCTTTTGATTTATGTTCAACTAGCAGAGTTCCTTTCCAAAATAGGTCGATAAAGCCTTGATTTCCACTTAATTTTTTAACAGGCTCTTCAAATGTCGCAACTCGTCTTCGAGATATACCAAAAACATTAAAAAAGTCATTCCAAAAACTATCTTTTTCAGCGCGTTCTTTTGTTTCATCCGCCCATTCATTTGAGAACTTTAAAGCTCTATCTTTTATCTCGTTCCAGCTTAATGCCATTCAGTTATTTTGTTTTTCGTTTTGTTTGATTCTCAATTTTTGTTTTTTCGGCATTGGGCACAACGGACTTGTGTATGAAAAGTAGGCGATTTCGAAGTACTTCATTTTCGGTTAAGCACAAAGTTTGATGCAAGCTAAAGGACTTGAATTTACTGCTTTTTTGCCTATTTTTTATATACATTGTTGTGTTTTCGTACTTTTTTTCGTTCTGTTTGTAGCGTTGGCAGAGACATACTCTTTTGCAATTTTTGAAGTTGCGTTGGCTGGTGCGAATTGCAAATGTGTATGGCTTTTAGCGTTGGCTTCTTCAGCACTATTTTCCATTTTCAGAAGATTGCTCAACGAATTAGAAATATGCCACATTAAGACTGGTGGTACAGCGTTTCCAATTGCTCGATATTGTCTATTATCCGAAACACAATCTAAAATAAATTCTTCTGGAAAAGATTGAATATTTGAAGCTTCTCTAGGTGTAAATCGTCTATATCTCCCTTTTATTTTTAAAACTGGGTCTGTACTATTTAAACTAACTTTTGCTAAATGCGAACTAATAGTGTTACAGGGCTGTTCAGGGTCTTGGTCACGACCTTTATTCATTTTCTCTCTAACTCGCATCATACCTTGCACAGCTCTTTCGCTAAAAAACCATTTCTCTTCTTTATTTGCTTTTAAGTCAATTACTTCTTTCAATTTAACTTTAGAGCCATTCAAAGTTGTTGGTTTAGGAAATTGAAAATAAGCGAAATCTTCATAGTTTTTAAATCCTACTATAAAAACACGCTCTCTTTTTTGAGGTATTCCATACTCAGACGCATTGAATAATTGATGTTTTACATAGTACCCCGCTTTTTCAAATTCTTTCACAATCATAGGGAAGGCTTTTTTCTTATTTGCAGAAAGTAGTCCTTTTACGTTTTCTGCAATAAAAAATCTTGGTTGTTTTTCTTTCAAAACATTAACCATTTCAAAAAACAGCTTTCCACGGTCATCTTTATATCCAAGTCGTGGTGGATTTTGGGCACTTATTGAAAAAGATTGACAAGGAAAACCACCTAAAAGAATATCGTGCTCTGGAAGCTTTTCAATTTCCAAATCTCTGACATCTCTAGTTTCACATTGATTTTTGAAATTACTGTTATATATTTTAGTTGCATAAGGGTCATTGTCTACTGCATAGACTACCTCAAAAGGTAAAGACTTATAGGCTTTATTAAGAAACTTAAAGTTTCCTTCAATCCCTAAATCCATACCACCACAACCGCTAAATAGCGAAATTGCTTTTAGTTTTGTATTTCTAATAATGTTTGCCATTTTCCTGCGTTTTGTGAAAATTCAACAACTAAATTTTTGTCCACTTTAATATTACCTTGCTTATATTGTTCAACTGGATTTTGAATAATAAAAATATTTTTTCCGCTATCATTTGCAACTAAATAATAAATGAAATAATTATTACCTATCGTGTCTGCGGTGTCCCATTCATTAGGTGTAAGTTTAAATCTATTGTTTTTTAATGCCTTGCGAGATTTAGTTGTCTTGACTTCAATATATCTTTTCCTTTTCTCTATTTCAACACTTTGAATATCATAACCAACTCCCAAAGGTGTTGGGATTTTATTTATTAAATGTTGCCTTTTTGTTTCCTTTGTTCTTAAATACTCGTGAGCAAGTATTAAACTTTCTCCATAATCTCCAATTATTTTTGTAGGGACTGTTTTATCTCCTTTAATTCGAGAATAGTATTCTTGAATAATACTTGAAATACTTTCGGATTCAGATGCACTCAGTGAAGGTGCAAAAGCTTCTATATTATCAAAACTATTTGCATAAGAGAACCAATCCTGTTCTAAATCAGCTATTTCGGAATTAGTTATTTCTTCCTTGTTATAGAATTTATCATAACCCGAATACCATTCGGAATTTCTTAAATGATAATTAATCGCATCTTTATTTTCATCATTCAAGTAATAATAATAGCCTGTTCCTTTGTCATTTAATAGATTGGCTAAAACCATATAATCTAAAATATCTCCTGCATATCTGTGTAAATCTCCTTTTGAGGGATAATTGCCTGTTTTAGGATTTTTTAGCTGTTCATATTTATGATTGTATGATACTTTTTCTGCTCTATGTTTTAGTATCAATTCTGCGACTTCTCTTGGATGCTTTCCATCTCTTGTTACCCTTAAATCAAAATACGCACATTGAGTTAATTCTTCTGCCGTAAAACTAAATGGTTTTTCAATTAATTTTTCTCCCTCAAGCAATAGCTGTAAAATAAAATTGCAAGGTTTGAATTTTACACCTGCATCAATCTGTTTAATTACATTTTGAGATTTTATATGACCTCCTGGATATTGAAATGAGAATAAAAAGTAGTTGAAAAATTCATCTAAATATTGGTTGTTAGATAATCTTATTGCACTCAGACTAGGTTTTGTTAAGCCCTCTTTTTCTTGAATGAAAGCAAATAAGGCTGATATTTCTGTTCTCCAATTGTCTATTGTTTTTTGGGTAGAAGAAGCATTGTTTTTAAAACCAAATAGAACGTGATTTAGCTTTTCTTTAAACTCTTGTTTGGGTAATATTTCCATTTCAGAGATAGAAGTTGATACATACAATAATACCTCTTCAACATCATTTTTAAAACGAGGTCTTACGTGATGAAGTCTAAAAAAATATTCATCTGGAATCTGATATGACTTAACTATACTCATAAATAATTTTTGATTGTTTCAGCTAAAACCTTTGCCAAAACTGGTGGCACTGCATTTCCAACTTGTTTATATTGACTTGTTTTACTGCATTGAAATATAAAATCATCTGGAAATGACTGTATTCTTGCACTTTCTCTTACTGTTGGAACTCTATTAAATTCGTAATGAAAATGATGTCTATGTCCTGTATCGATTGTAAAACTAGGTTTCTGGCTGTTAAGTCTTGTCCAAGCTATATTAACCTTTCTTGTTTCGTGTAATTCTTTTGGCAAATTTTTATAATTACCGCCATCTGGAACCATTGCTATTATTTCAATTGTTTTCTCTTTATGTTCGGTAATTTGATGATTGAATATAAACTTATTACCATTTCGCATTTGTTTTTGAAATGAACTTTTATACTTATCCAAATAAGGTGTTCCATCATTAACTGTATGTTCAGTTAAATCTGAAATTGCTTCTTCTGAAGTTATTTTATTATTTGGTGTTGTTGGAATTGGGAACTTAAATTCTGAACCATTTTTTAAACCTACGAAAAAAGCTCTTTTTCTATTTTGAGGCACACCATAATCCGAAGCCAATAATATTTGATGTGAAACTTTATACCCAAGATTTTCAAAATCCTTTATTATTTGATTTCTAATAACTCCATTACCCATTGACATAATGTTAGGGACATTTTCCATTAGAAAAGCTTTAGGCTTGAAATGTTCTACAAAATTTACAAATGTTTTGTAAAGTTGATTTCTTTCATCTTCTATTATTCTTTTTCCAGCAATAGAAAAACCTTGACAAGGTGGACCTCCGATTATGACGTCCACTTCATCAATTTTTTCATTTTCCGAAACAGTAACTGGATTCAGTTCGAGTAAATCCGCTACAATTCCCTTAGAGTCTTTATGATTAAAATTAAATGTTTCTATTGCATCTTTCCATTTGTCAATACCCAAAGGTATTTTATATCCTGCATCAATAAAGCCTTGTGACAATCCACCACAACCACAAAAAAGGTCTATTACAGTATTTTTTTCACTCATTTTCAAAATTCAATTTTCCTTGTTTGGTATTAGTGTTTTTTATATAGTTAGCCGTGTCTTCTGCGACACTAAAAATAGATTCAGAGCATTTGTATTTAAAAGCTTCTCGTGCAAATTTGTCAGCGAAAAACAAGTCAGTTACTCTTTGTAAATCGAGATTTAACAATTTCGATAATGATTTAAGTTTTGACTTACTAAATTTTTGAGTTCCGTTTTCAATTCGACTGATTGCACTAGAATTTATACCGATTTTTGCTCCAAATTCAGTTTGAGTCCATTCTCTCTTTTCCCTTTCGGTTTTTATGAAATGTCCAAAACTTGCCATTTTTCTGATTTTATCAATTTAGGATTTGACCTATTTTTAGCAAATGTAATATTAAATTGCGATTATTGTGTCAAGTTGAAGAAAGTTTTTTTTGGGTGGCGGTGGGGAAGGGTAAGCTCTTTTGGTTTTTCAGCGGAGGCCATGAGGGTTGAAAAAAACCGAATGTGCTTGACCGTGCGGTGGCTTTTTCTGTATGAAACACAACGTCTCGTATAAGAAACGTAGGGCAGTTGATAAGCGATACATTTCGGACTGGTACTAAGCCAAATATAAATATTTTGCTTTTATCTTTTTTCTTGTAAACGCCAAATTTTATATTTGGTGACTTTGCAAACAAACACAGACCTTTCAGTTTAGTACAAACGCCCTATGTTTTTTATACTTTGTTAGCAAAAGTTTACATCAATAAATAGGAGTAGTCATCTAACATATTTCTTATTTCAGTATAGTTTTTACCTGTTGTGTTAGTTTTGATATCAAACCTTTTATAGCTTTCCACAAAATAAAAGGTTAAATCACCCTCTAATTTTTTAAAACACTCTGATGAAACTTTTCTGAAGAGCTCAAATTCTTCGGGTGTTTCTTCATTAGGTAAAAAACCATCAAATCTTAGTATAGCCATTTTTTAGAATTTTTCTTTTATGTTAGGTTTTGATAAACTTATTATGTAATTAAAAGCCTTAATAAATCTTTCATTCAAATTTTCTTCATCAATTGATTTCTTTACATTTATATAGAAATCATTTTTTTCTTCCTCTGTTTTTTTATTTTGACCCCATAAATAATTAGTTTCATTACTTTTTATAGAATGCTTACCATTTATTGTTTTTAGATCTATAATATATCCTCTTTCGTTTTCTTTACTCCATTCACCACCTCTTGTTCGTAAATAAGAGATTTCTTGTAAATCTTTCAATGGGATTTTAATTACAGATTTGCTATAAAGTTTATCAGATGGCCAATATTGTGTTTCATTAATAATTAGAAAGTAGATAAAATCATTTTTCTTGTATTCTAATGAGTATTCACATTTTAAATCAGGACCATTAAATTGGTATTTTTGTATTTTGCTATCAAGCCATAATATTGTCTCAAATATTTCTGTATCTCTATCTATTTTTTTTTCTTGGCATAAGGCAATAAATGTTACAAAGGTAAATGTTATAAATAATGTTATTTTTCTATAATTCATCATTGGTTATTAAC
>NZ_AFPB01000090.1 GCF_000218485.1 Aquimarina agarivorans
CTTCTTTACTCAGTATTTTTGGTTTTGATAAATCACCTGATTTTTCTTCATATTCGCGTCGCCAACGACTGATCAAACTAACGTTCAAATCATATTCTGAACTTAACTCTTTAGTACTTCTTCCTGATTTTAATAGTTCTACTATCATCACTTTAAAATCTATTGAATGTTTGCGTTTTGCCATAATTCAAATTTATTAATTATAGGCTTAGTAAAATTGTACCAACAAAAGTAGTTACTCCATTTTGTACGGTTTTATTTACCATAAGTAATATTCTGTGTTTTAAGACCGTGTCCCACTAAGATTCCTGCTACGAAGACCATTCCCAGTAGGATAAGATCATCTTTAGAAATCCCTTTGGTCTCTTTAGTTGTTATTCCTTTTTCTGTACTTTTTTCGTCTTGTTTCCTCAATCGTAATTCATTCCAAATCAATTGAACTTCTTGAGCTAAGGTTTTATTTTCAGGAGTCTCATTGCTTCTTTTAACGGCACCTCGATAATACTTTTCTAATTGAGTATCCGAAAAATGATCAAACTGCTCTAAAAATGAATCTTCATCTCCTGACCCTAAATAATTGTTGTGTCCACAACTCTCGCAATAGCTCCCTTCTGAATTGAAAGTCTTCTTTTGACAAGCACTACAATTCGTTTTCTTGCGCTCCTTCAAAGAGAGAATGGCTTTAGTATCTGGATGAAGTTCTAGCAATTGTTCGATAACTTTTGTTCCTTCTTCCCGAATTAAAGCCTTAATGCTTTTAGACAATGCAGATGTTTCTTTGGGAACTTCAAAGCCATAATCATACAGTATCATAGCCGTTGCTTTCGGCTGATGAAAAACGATGTAGTCAATTTTATTTTGAGCTTGGGATCTAGTCATAAGGGTAAAAAAACAGCCAAAGCAAGGGGTGGAAAATTCCTCGACTCTGGCTGATATTTAGAGTGAATTACGATAAATGGGTTAGCGTCTTCGTCGTCTTAGTCTTGAAACACGACGGGTGGAACGTCTCACAGGTCTTCGTCTTACAATTCTACGACGACGTCTGCGTCTTGGTTTTAATCCAAAAGCTCTAGGTCTTCTACGGCGAATCAAATCCAATTGTGGAAGTCCTGTTGTTCTTGGAGCTCTTGACAATTCTGCTACATTATATCCTTTTAGTAAGTTACCAAGGTTCGCACGAGCTTTAATGGTAAATGTGAATACAGCTGTTACGCCATCTTCAACCATTACACGCATACTATCCTGACCAGTAACATCCATTTCGAAGTTATCATCGTCAATCAAGCTTTGGGTAAAGTTTTGAGGTGAAGTAGCATTTCGTGGTTGATATACACGAGTGGTTTTAGAACCCGCTGCTGTTCTTCGCTCAATGCGTAATACATTATCAAATTGTAAGGGAGAACTTACCGAGTATTTCATCCCTGCAATCTTGAAAGGATTCGATTTACTCTCTTCTCTCACTTCTTTGTGTGAAGATTCTTCAATCTCTACAGTGACTCCTTGTGGTTGCGCTAATTCTGCATTTCCTCCAAAGATAATGGCTTCGGCTACTGCGCCTGATTTATTGGTAACTACTACTGTTAACGTACGGTCGTTAGGGTCAATCTTTCCTATAGATGTCTTTGTATAGTCGTCATAACCGTCATCATCGTATGCTCCCTCGTCATCGTAGTGGTCATAATCATCGTAATCGTCTTCGAAGTCATCATCGTAACCATCTTCTTCCAAACCTTCAAAGCCTGAATCAAAATCGTCTTCGTCCTCATCCTCATAGCTATCATAATCGTCAAATTGATCTTCGGCAGCTTCTTCATATTGAGCTAACTCATCATTATAATCTGTCATAATTGTTTCTTTTTTATCCTTGAATTATCTCAAGGGTGATATGCTTGTATAAATGCAAACAGCTAGTGTTTACTTTTTTGTAGTGGTGATTGCTTTTTTCTTTTGTGCTTCTTTTTTGGCTTTCATCTTTTGAATCATAGGAGCTATTAGAAAAGTTCCTAAAGCCAAACCTGCTACACCTGCACCTACGCAGTAAAGAATCGGTGTCCAGGCAATGTCGTTTTCTTGTGTCATCTTAAATGTGGTTTAAACACGGATTAATTAATCTTTCGATGACGAAGTTGAAGTTTAACAATCTACATTCCGCTGATAGCATTTGAACTATGGAACAATTGTTGCTTATTTTTTCTAGTAAATAATATTAAAAACTTGACATTAAATAAACTTATTGTACCTTTGTTACCAATGAATACTACGACTTACATAACACAACAAATTAATCGCTTTACATCAGGAAAAGTGTTTGACTACGATGACCTATCTATTGATAGTAGTCAGATGACTGCTGCTGCAAAAGCATTGAGTCGTCTAGTTTCAGAAGGAAAAATTGAACGCTTTCAAAAAGGAAAATATTATATTCCTGAGAAAACTGTTTTTGGAAAGCTAAAGCCTAGCGATTCCGAGATTCTAAACACTTATCTCTTCAACAAGAAAAAACAAGTCGCTTACATCACAGGGACTCGTTTGTATAATATGCTTGGACTTACCACTCAAGTTCCTGTAACGGTTACTATGGCGAGCTGGGATAAACAATTCAATAAAGATTTTGGGAAGCTTCGGGTTAAATCTACTAGAAGTTATTTACCTGTGACTAGCACCAATGCTTCATATCTACAAGTATTGGATACCATAAAAGACTTTAAACGAATACCTGATGCTGAAAACGGCGTGCTACTTCAGTTTTTAAAGAACACCTTTTCAGAGTATTCTGATAAAGATTTAAAACGAATCGTTACTTACGCAAAAGCATATCCTCCTAAAGTAAATGCACTTTTAGGAGCTATTTTAGAAGCATTACAAATCACTATATTCTCTAAAGAGCTACAAAAGAAAATCAATACCTTGAGCCGCTATTCCTTTGGAATAAATAAAACTGAACTTCCAACCATTAAGAACTGGAACATTAATTAATGATTTTACACGAGAATAAAAGCACTTTTGAAGCTGCCATAAAAATAACGGCTGAACATTTTGGTATTCCTGAAGTACTGGTAGAAAAGGATTATTGGGTCACTTTTGCTCTAAAACAATTGTTTTCCAATATAGATATCAAAGAAGGAATTGTGTTTAAAGGAGGGACAGCACTTTCAAAATGTTATCGTCTCATAGAGCGGTTTTCTGAAGATATTGACCTAGTTACCATCACTAATGATGAAATGAGTGGCGCTGGTATCAAATCTTTACTAAAAAAGATTACCTCTAGTATTTCTGAACCACTAATTTCTATTGATAAACATCCACTAGAAAACAAAAAAGGAAAGCTTCGCAAAGTAGCTTTTGGATATGAGAAAGCGAGTTTAGAGGGGAGCTTGGGGCAAGTACGTGATGAAATTATTCTAGAAGTTTCAGCCTTAGGAAGTCCATACCCTAGTGAAGTATTTGAAGTACACTCTCTTATTGCTAGATATATTGGACAAACGGAGAATTTACAGTTAATACAACAATTTGATCTAACTCCATTCCCGGTAAAAGTATTGGGACTTACTAGAACATTTTGTGAGAAAATCATTAGTCTTATCCGTTTCTCATATACGGAGAATCCTTTACAAAGTTTAGCGGATAAGGTACGCCATACGTATGATTTACATTTTTTACTTCAAGAGCAAAGTATCAAAGAGTTTTTAAATAGTCAAGATTTTGAAGCTATGCTACTACAAGTAGGATTAGATGATGATAAAGCCATCCCAAATGATAAAGAATGGCTCTATAATCATCCATCAAAGGCATTGATCTTTTCTGAATTAAAAACTACTTGGCAGCAGCTATCCACTACTTATAATGGTATATTCAAAGAGCTTACTTATGGTAATCACCCTGATGCAAAAGAAATCCTCACATCTCTGAAGTTAATCAAAGAACGATTGGAAAGTGTCCCTTGGTCTATTATAAAATAACGGAACCTCTTTGACTGTGATATTTGAGCTTATCGGAAATCATTTTAATAATCGCCTCATTTTTGGTTTTGTATAAAGCATTACCATTAAAATCAGTTTCATTAAGTAACATTTTAACTTTACGGCCTTCTTCTTGATCAATAAACTTTTTAGAAGCTCTTATGAATGCAGATCGGCTACAACCCATAATACGCTGCTCTCTCATATTAACATACACAAAAAAACTTTTTTGAATCTTATATTCCTGCTCTGTAATTTCTCCTCTGGAAAAAGCACTAGAGCATAACTCGTATTGTTCATCTACGATAAGCTGTGCGATACGTACCATTTCATACTTAGGAATACGTTCTCGATATCGAGTTACATCATCTACCTGATGATGTAATCTGAGCCAAGTACAATTCTGCCATTCGGAAGTTGTTACTTTGACTACAGACTGATGCGTCAAAAGAATATCGATTCCTTTATGACGAACCGTACACAATGCGCCAATCATAGACTGCCCTTTAGCTCCTGTCATATAATGATCAATATCATCTAGCACTACCAAACCATTTTTATAGTGTTTCATAATCTTGGTAATGACTTCCTTTTTAGCATCATTATCCATAGGGGTCCCATCGGGTAAAAAAGGTCGAATGCGCCTTGCTGTTACTTTAGTTAACGCTTTCAGATGATTGGGACTTACT